>JBAPZR010000508.1:0-3097 GCA_049285335.1 Xanthobacteraceae bacterium
CAGTCGGAGGACCTCAAGGCCGCATTCGAAAAGCATGAGACCGAGACCGAAGAACATGTCGTCCGGCTTGAAAAAGTGTTCGAAGAGATCGACGAGACCCCGCGGGGTAAAACCTGCGATGCCATCATGGGCATTATCGAGGAAGGCCAAGAGGTCATGAAGGAGTTCAAGGGCGCGCCGGCGCTGGACGCGGGCCTGCTAGCAGCGGTGCGCAGGCAGTCGAGCATTACGAAATCGCGCGCTATGGCACTCTGAAAACCTGGGCTGCGGAGCTAGGGCACAACCAAGCGGTGAAGCTATTGGAACAGACGCTTTCCGAGGAAAAGAAGACCGACGAAACTTTGACGCAGCTTGCGGAGAGCGAGGTCAACCAGCACGCACAGGCTGCCTGAAGACCAGGGTCCCCGTGATAAAGTGTCAAGGGCGCACCCTGGCAAGTTTTTTCTTCGCTGTCTGCACTGCGCCCTGAAGAAAAGTCCTGCAAAGGTGCGCGATCTGCCCAAGCTGATTGGGGCGTCGGCGAGGCACGATGGCTAGTTTACGCGAAGGCTCCCAACTGAACTCTGCCTTGGAAAGCGCCTGACCGAGTGGACGGCAACCAGTCTGAGATCTTGCTTGCGACGGCTCGTTGTTGCCACCACTTGTCTCCGTCTTACATTGCCTTGCTGATAGCTGCTTGCGCCTTCTTGTTCGCTTTCCTTTGCATCCCATTTCCTGCTTTTTTTGCGAGCGCAAGGCATTTTTCAGAAATATCGAAAATCTCATCTTGTGTGAGATGTTCAATACCAATTAATGCGTTCTGTGCAGCGCTCACTCGAATGAGTTCATCAAGCTTTGCTTGAACAGCCGCGGAATCACGATTTTGGGTGTTTTGAATAATGAACACCATCAGAAACGTGATGATTGTCGTCCCTGTATTGATAATCAGTTGCCAGGTGTCGGAGTAATGGAATATGGGGCCTGTGACAGCCCACACGATGATAATGAATGCTGCCAGCAAAAACGTAATCGGTCGCCCTGACTGATGGGCGATGGCAGTCGCAATATCGGCGAAAGTGCGCTTCACCTAAGCAGAACACAGCCGCCGGGAAATTGGTTCCCCAGTGCAATTGCCTCAGTGTATCCAATCCTCTTCTTCCTCACTCCTGACCGCGGCCCTTTCGGATTTTTGAGTTTCACCCAGTGCGCTGATCGCCCGGAGGGCTTTGAAACGATACCCTCACTGCCGAGGCGACACCCCTCTCGAAATACGACCGATCGATGGAAGCCGGGAAGCGACGGGTGGTGCGTACCCCGCCTGTCGTGGCTAACGAAAAAAGATGCGGCCTTCTAGGGCCGGTCCTGCGTGAGGCATGTCGCCTCCCTTGCTCAGCCCTGTATTCACAGGGCAGATTGCTGGGAAGCGTCAGGATAGTCGACTTCTTTGCTAATTCTGGTCCGCGCGACCGTTGAGGTCGCGACGCTTGTGTTTCCTCCCGAAAGACGAAAGGGAGACGGAACAAATAACACCCCACAAGCGTTTATTTGTTGAGGGACTCACCGAGCGTTCGTGCAATGCTCAGTACGGCTGATTTCTTTGAAGCGCAAATCAAGCAATGTGCAGATTTAGCCTCGCGCTCTACTAATAAAAACGCCCGAGAATTTTGGGTGAAGATGGCGCATCGCTGGCAGGCCCTACTGGAAGCCCGACAGCTTAATGGTGCTCAAACTGGATATAGATTAAGGTTCCAGCGTGTGCGATTTGCAAAGCGGCGGCGCGCTGCCTAGCGCGGCTTTGTCACTAGCTTCGGCAGCTTTGCGACCTTGGCCGAGACCGTCGCGCCAACCTGCGCGGGGCCCTCATGGTTGTGATATTGAGTCCCCAGAACGAAAGTGCGTACCTGCGCGTTCGGAATCAGCTGGAATGTCAGACTTGCACGAAGGCGCGCGACCCGGACCGCAAACCTCAAATCGACGCTGTAGGGGTTCTTTTTGGCCTTTGCTGTTGCTGTCACGGCCATTGCGGCGATGGTCGCTTAGGAGGCCAACGACAGAATGGTTACGAATGCCACTGTGTGGCACGTAGTCGCGAGCGCGACGACCAATTGAATACTATCCCCAGTAACACGGAAGGAAAGGTGGTCCAGAGCGGCCAGGGTGCTGATGGCGAAACACTTAGGGGATTGTCCTAGACCCCTGGCGGTCGTTTTGCCCAGAAGCGCGAGCGCCTTGAACAGAAAATCCCGAGTACAAGGCTTTTGGCATACCGGAGGGTTCTAGCCGGCTTGGGCGACTGCAGGTTGAGTTCGTTTGGATAATCCCGTGCCGCCGCTCCGCTCCGAGCCTTTCCCAAACCTCAGCCATGTCGTGGAGTTGCTTTTTATTTGGCGGGTTTTTCGTTGCGGTTGCCATCTGACGACATTCAGCGGCGTCCCGTTCGGATTCCAGAACGTTCTGCATGGGGGTTCCCAGTTCGCCTGGTAGATTAAAGTATCACGACGACGGATCGCCTCTAATGTGGCGAACCTGCCGGAGCTGCTTGGGAAGGCCAACTAAGGGGCCGCTGAAATCCCTCAACGAGGGCTAAGCGATTCCGGCGTGATCCAGAGCCTTACTCTTTCGCAGCGAAGATCGGAACGGAAGACCGGCACTTCGGTTTTCCTTGGGTGCGGCTGCCTTGCGGAACCTTATCGCGGTCGAGCGAGGCGAAATGTCTGCGGAAGGAATAAACAATGAGTTCTGAAAGCGAAGAACCAATCAAAAAAGTAGTTTTATCAGCCGCCCAAGAAGCACAGCAGCAAGCAAGTGCAGTCGCGGAGCGGATGAAATCGAAGGCGCGCGATATTGCAGAGCAGCAAAAATCAGCTGGTGCCGACCAAATCGGCGGTGTTGCCGACGCGATAAAAGCCGCAGCGGGTGGGCTTCACGAACAAATGCCCCAGGCGGCTGCATACGTTGAGGAGGTAGCAGGGCGACTCAGCGCAGCGGCATCCGCTCTCAGAGAGCGCAGTGTCGATGAGATGCTTGGCACAGCTGCCGATTTTGCCCGCCGGCAACCGGCGGTCTTCTTTGCCGGAGCCGTAGCCGCTGGGTTTGCCCTTTCCCGTTTCGCGAAAAG
>JBAPZR010000509.1:0-4577 GCA_049285335.1 Xanthobacteraceae bacterium
ACGCGGAAATCAGGGACGCGCTGTCCGGATTGAAATGCCGCTGCGGCACGCATGTTGCAATTCTTCGCGCGGTCAAACGCGCCGCTGCGATGATGGGTTGAGAGGAGCGTGTCATGACCAGGATTGAAACAGCAGCGAATTTCTCGCGCCGCGGCCTTCTCAAAGCCGGAGGCGCACTCGTCGTTTCGATCGGCGCGCCGGTATCGTTTGATTTCGCTTATGCCGACGACGCGCCGAACATGAGCGCGACAGTGAAGCCAGCGCTCACGCCGGATCAACTCTCGAGCTACATCGCGGTCAATGCCGACGGCACGATCTCGGCCTTCTTCGGCAAGATGGACATGGGCCAGGGGCTCTTCGTCGCTGTCGGGCAGATCGTCGCCGAAGAGTTCGACGTGCCGTTCGATCGCGTGAAAGTTTCCATGGGCGATACCGCGAACAGCGTGAACCAGGGCGGCGCGTCCGGCTCGACCGGCCTTCAGGAAGGCGGCAAGCAGATGCGCGTCGCCGCCGCCGAAGCGCGGCGCATTCTGGTCGCGATGGCGTCCGACAAGCTCGCTATGCCGGCCGAGCAGCTGACGGTCACGGACGGCGTCGTGCACGCCGCGAATGATGCCGCAAAGAAGGTCAGCTACGCCGATCTCATCGGCGGGCGTTACTTCAACGTACATCTCGACTGGAACGGCAAATACGGCAATCCGCTCTACGCTCCGGGCAAGGCGCAACCGAAAGACCCGAAGGTGCACACCATCGTTGGGCGACCGATCAAACGGCAAGACGTCGCGCCGAAGGTTTTCGCTCAGCAGGATTTTTGCACCGACGTCAAAGTGCCCGGCATGATGCATGGCCGGATGATCCGGCCGGCGATTGCGGGCGCGGTGCCGGTCAAAGTCGACGAAAGCTCGGTCAATGAGATCCCCGGCGCTAAGGTCGTCTGGAAAGAGGGCTTTCTCGGTGTCGTGGCGGACAAGGAATGGGACGCGATCAAGGCGTCACAGCAGCTCAAGGTCGAATGGTCGGACGCCAAGCCGCCATTTCCCGATCAGGGGTCGCTCTACGATCACATCCGCAAGACGCCGGCACGCAAACGCGAAGTGGAAGGCAAGGAAGCCGGCAATGTCGATGACGCCTTCAAGACGGCGGCGCGCGTCATTGCCGCCGAATATGAGTGGCCGTACCAATCACATGCCAGTATGGGGCCGGCCTGCTCGTTGGTGGAAATCAAGGACGGCCATGCCACCTGCTGGAGCGGCACTCAGAAGTCGCATTTTTGCCGGTCCGGCATTGCCGCCATCCTGCAGATGTCGGAAGACAATGTGCACGTGATCTGGACGCCGGGTCCCGGCTCCTACGGCCGCAATGACGCCGACGATGCCGCGATGGATGCCGCGGTGCTCGCCAAGGCCGTCGGCAGGCCGGTGCGCGTGCAATATATGCGCAATCAGGGCACCGGCTGGGATCCGAAAGGTCCTGCCTCGGTCCACCAGGTGCGCGCCGCGCTCGACGCTGCGGGCAACGTCATCGCCTATGACTTTCTCAGCAAGGCGTTCTCGCGCGTCGATGTCGACACCAATGGCAGCAAGCCTTACGACACGCTCGCCGGCCAATTGCTCGGCGTCGATCTGAAACCGGGCGACGGCTTCGGCATCCCGGCGGAATCCTATGGCTTCGCCAATGAGCGGACCGCTTGGGAAGTCATTCCGCCGCTGCTCGACCGCGCCTCGCCGCTGCGCACCTCGCACTTACGCGATCCGGTCGGACCGCAGATCCATTTCGCCAGTGAATCGTTCATGGACGAACTGGCGGCAGCGCTGAACACGGATTCGATCGAATTTCGTCTGCGCTGCGTGAAGGATCCGCGCGACGTTGCCGTCATCAAGGCGGCAGCGGAGAAAGCGGGCTGGCAGACGAGGCCGTCGCCGCGCCGGGATCAGACTGGCGACAACGTCTCCGGCCGCGGCATCGCTTATGCGCAGCGCAACGGCACGCGAGTAGCGATGATCGCAGAAGTCGATATCGACCGCCGCAACGGCAAGATTTGGGTTCGCAAATTCACGGTGGCGCATGACTGCGGTCAGATCGTCAATCCCGATGGTCTGCGCATGACTATTGAAGGCAATGTCGTGCAGGGCATCAGCCGCACGCTGTGGGAAGAGGTCAAGTTCGACAACAGCAACGTAACCAGCGTCGATTGGCTGAGCTATCCCATTCTCGATATGACCGAAGCGCCGGATCAGATCGACGTCGTGCTGATCAATCATCCGGAAATCGCCCCATCGGGCGCCGGCGAACCATCGAGCCGGCCCGTCGCCGCGGCTATCGCCAACGCCGTGTTCGACGCCACGGGCGTGCGCATCCGGCGCGTGCCGTTCTCGCCCGACAATGTGAAATCGGCACTGTCCTAGTTAGCTTCCCTCTCCCCACGTGCGGGGAGAGGGAGTAGCTTTGCCACATGCCCGGGATAATCGGTTCACTCGAAGAAGCGCTCGCGCCTATCGCCGACGGTTGCACGCTGGCAGTGCCGCGCGAGACGTCAGGCGTTGCCATGGCGGCAACGCGTGCGCTCGTCCGGCGCGGCGTCCGTGATCTGCATCTCGTCACTTTGCCAACCTCGACCCTACAGGCCGACCTCTTGATCGGCGCCGGCGCCATAGCGACGCTGGAGACGTCCGCCGTCAGCCTCGGCGAATTCGGTCCCGCCCCGCGTTTCACCGCGGCGCTGCTGGCCGGCGTGCTGCGCGTGCGCGACACGACCTGCCCGGCGTTGCATGCGCAATTTCAAGCCGCCGAGAAGGGCGTGCCGTTCATGCCGTTGCGCGGGCTGATCGGCTCGGATCTCTTGGTTCATCGCACGGATTGGAAGATGGTCGACAATCCTTTCGATCGCGACGATACGATCGTGCTGTTGCCGGCGCTTAAGCCCGATGTCGCGCTGTTCCATGCGCCGATCGCCGATCGCGCCGGTAACGTCTACATCGGCACGCAGCGCGAGCTGGTCACGATGGCGCATGCGGCACAACGAACGATCGTCACGGTGGAAGACATTCACGCCGGCGACCTGCTGCGCGATCCCTTGCTCGCCGCCGGCACCCTGCCGGGCTTTTACGTCGAGGCTGTCGCGGTCGAACCGCGCGGCGCGTGGCCGTTGCCGCTGCCGGACCGCTACGGGCTCGATGCCGCGCACTTAAGCGAATACGCGCGGTTGGCGGCGACTGCGGAAGGCTTCGCGCAATATCTCGACCAGTATGTCTATGAAAAACAGGCGGCTTAAAGGTAGTCTCGTCATGGCCGGACTTGTTCCGGCCATCCCGATCCGAAGGGCGCCGGATGGGTCATCGGGATGCCCGGCACGAGGCGGGGCATGACGAAAGAAACCGACGCGCCCGGTGAAGATTTCCGCGGCGAGGAATTGCTGGCCGATGTCATCTGCCGGCTGATCGGCGACGCCCGTCATATCGCGGTCGGATCCGCGTCGCCCATTCCCGCGACCGCGGCGCTCTTGGCGCGCGAACGCGCAAATCTTTACAATTTGGGCAAGCCTTACGTGTCGCTTCTTGGCAGCCGGGCGCACACTTTCTTCACCGACGGGGCGCGCGAATTGTTCGACTGCGCCGGGCAAGGCCGCGTCGACGTGTTTTTTCTCTCGGGCGGCCAGATCGACGGCGAAGGCAACATCAATCTCGTCAGCGTCGGCGCCTACGACAAGCCGAAGGCGCGCTTTCCGGGCTCGTTCGGCTCCGCCTACCTTTATTATGTCGTGCCGCGCGTCATTCTGTTCCGCGTCGAGCATTCACGGCGCACGCTGGTGCCAAGGGTCGATTTCATCAGCGCTGCGGGCGCCAGTCCCGACAATATCTATCGTCCCGGCGGCCCGATCGCGCTCGTCACCAATCGCTGTCTGTTCGACTTTGACCGCGCGCGCGGCCGATTTCGTTTGGTCAGCGTCCATCCCGGCCATAGCGTCGAAGACATCATCGAAAACACCGGCTTCGATTTCGATCGGCCTTCGCTTGTGCCGACCACGCCCCCGCCGAGCGCGGACGCGCTGCACCTGATGCGAACCGTCGTCGCCCCGATGCTGGCGGAGGTTTATCCCGAATTTGCGCGGAAAGTCTTTGGCCGCGCCATTCCGGAGCCGAGCGCTCCTCGCGCTGCAGGTTCGGATTTGCGTCTTCGGCAATGACGAAACACCGTTTGCGCCGGTCGCGGCGCCATGGTTCTTATGCGCTCGCTATAAACCTATGGCATGATCCGGAAAAAGCATGCCCCGGACGCGATCCGGGGTGGGAAACCGGTTTTCCGAAAAAGATCATGCCTTTTAAAAACCCAGAGCTGCAATCGAAACGGTTCAAAACGATTGCGCTCTAAAGGAGCTTTCGTGAAAACGGTGGAAGCAGGGGTGATCGGCGTCGGATGGATCGGGGGGCTGCGCGCGGACACGCTGTCGCGCACGGCGCTGGTCGACAAATTGCACCTCTGCGACATCAAGCCTGATCGGCTCGCCGAAGTGAAGAAACTCTACCGGCCGGCGAGCGCAACGCTCGACGACAAAGATATTATCGGCAATGACCGTATAT
>JBAPZR010000510.1:0-1575 GCA_049285335.1 Xanthobacteraceae bacterium
TAAGTGCGGAGGCTAGAGCCTGTCCTGGAATTCGACAGTAATCTGTTTGGGCGTGCGCTAATCCGCCGATTCGCGGCAAAGGTTCCACAATGCCATCCTGAACGTGCTGCTGCGCCGATTGGTCACCCTGTCTATCGAGCGTTGAACGCTAATATTGCTAGCTACGAACGGTGCGGCTCAGCGATCTGATGAGGCGGTATCGGCGTTGAATGGCGAGGGAGGTTCACGTGTTGTCACGGCGCATATTTGCCGGCGTCATTCTGGGCGCGGCATTCGTTAAGACCAAGTCGGCGATTGCCGCAGATTCCTATCCGTCGCGGCCGATCCGAGTAGTGAGCCCTTTCCCACCCGGCAGTGCTTCTGACACCGTGAGCCGGGTCGTGCTCGACAAGGTTTCTCAAATTCTCGGCCAGACAATGGTGATCGAGTCCAAGGCAGGCGCCGGCGGTATCGTCGGCTTCTCCGAGGTCGCAAAAGCGTCTCCCGATGGTTATACCGTCGTCATCAGCTCGACCTCGATGGGTACCGGCCTAGTGCTCCACCAACATCTGCCCTACGACCCGGTCAACGACTTGAAGCCGGTGGCGATGTTCGGTGTGCAGCCGAGCGTACTGGTCGCTTCAACACAAAGCGGATTTAAGACGGTCGCCGATCTTGTTGCCGCGGCAAAGGCGAAACCCAATGCACTGACCTATGCTTCGGCAGGCATAGGTTCCTCGTCTCATATGGCCGGCGCGAAGCTCTGCCTTGCCGCCAACATCGACGTCCGGCATGTGCCGTTCCGCGATAACGGCCTCACCGAAGTGATGGCCGGGCGCATCGATTTCTATTTCATTCCGCTGGCAGCTGCGGCATCTGTACTTGGGAGCGGTAAGCTCAATGTGCTGGCGGTAAGCTCGCCCAAACGGACGGGGTTGTTGCCAAACGTACCCTCGATCGTCGAAGCGGGCTATCCGGCCGCCGAATTCAGCTTCTGGGTGGGACTCTCGGCGCCGGCGAAAACTCCGCGCGATATCGTCGACAAGCTGCACGATGCGACTGAAAAAGCGCTGAGTGACCCGGAAATAGATCAAAAATTGACCAGGCTCGGGGTCGATCCGAAGCAGATGAGCGTCGATCAATTCGCCAAATTCGTCAAAGACGATATTGCCGCAACCGTCCAGCTCGCCAAGGACGCGCATATCGAGCCGGCAGTGGACTAAATGTTCGCACGAACGCCGCATCAACGACTGTACTCCTCGTCTGGCGGTAGAACCCGATGCTATGCCGTTTTTGCTGTTTAACAGATATCCGCTCTCCCGTTAAAAGCGGACATCGTCATTTGGCGCGACATGCAGACAAAAACTAGGTCCGAGCCTCAAGCACCATGTTGAACGGCCCCGCAGTCGCCCTTCGAACCCGCGTAAACCCGCCGTGGCGAATGACCTCGGTGAGCTTCGTCTCACCCGCCTGCGCACCCAAGCCTTCGCCCACTTCCTGGTCCAATGACGTCGGCACGCAGATCATCGTCGAAGCGTTGTAATAAAGCCGCCCAACGGGATTCATGTTGTCTTCGGGACGATTGCCAGCAATTGG
>JBAPZR010000511.1:0-1652 GCA_049285335.1 Xanthobacteraceae bacterium
AACTGATGCAAAAGACGCTGGACGATTATGGCGCCGGCGTTGTCGTGCAACAGGTGCAGTTGCAGAAGGTCGATCCGCCAACGCAGGTGCTTGACTCTTTCCGCGACGTGCAGGCGGCGCGTTCCGACTTGGAGCGCGCGCAGAACGAAGCCCAGACCTATGCCAATCGTGTGGTGCCCGAGGCGCGCGGCCGCGCCGCCAAGATCATTCAGGACGCCCAAGCCTACCGCGAACAGACGGTCGCCGACGCCAAGGGACAGGCCTCGCGCTTCTCGCAAGTCTACGAACAATACAAAAAAGCGCCCGACGTGACGCGCCAACGCATCTATCTTGAAACCATGGAGCGCGTGCTTGGCGCCGCCGACAAGACGATCATCGATTCCGGCGCGCAATCCAATAGTGGCGTCGTGCCCTACCTGCCGCTCGACAGCCTGCCCCGCGAGCATTCCGGCCAGCAGTCACCGTCGCAAGCTAAGCAATGAAGCCGCTTCGGAAGCAAAGCGGACGTCGTGCGGTCACGGCCTGATGTCCACTAATGATCAAAGCGCTAGTTCCTCATTTCCGCTGCGATGCACAACATCGCCTTCAAAGATCGGAGGAACTACGCCGGGCCATGATCGTTATTGTTTGTTCTCAACTTTTGAGGTGCGTAGTCATTTGGGCTTCTTAAGGTGCCGGGTCATGCGAAAGATCGGCGCTATTTCGGGGATTACCGCACTCGCCGCTGTTACTGTCTCCCCTTTGCCGGACGCGGCTTGGCGAATCTGTGGAACACGGGAGTAAATAACGTGGCAAAAGATACAGAACCTCTTCGATCTTTGACCGGAATGGCGCACCAGACTGCCGAGCAAATTACGAAACAAACCCAGGGGGCGATGGAAGATTATTTCAGCTGGCTTCAGAACAACATGTCAGCGTCTCCATGGGGCAGCACGGATCTGAACAAAAAGTTACTCAGCTACGCGACTGAAAACGTTACCGCCGCCGTCGCGTTCATGCAGAAACTGAGCCATGCCAAGGATTTGCAAGACGTGGTCAAAATTCAGACCGAGTTTGTGCAGATGCAAATCGAAATATTTAATAAGCGGGCAAAGGAACTCGGCGCCGCGGTAGCGACTTTGACGCGCTTTGATAAGTCGTCTTGATTAAGAAATTGTCGCGCAAACGGAAGTCGAGTTAGCATTCGCACCGATATCGGATTTAGTCGGGATAGAGTGGTTATGACCCGCGAAGAGCTAGAAATGGTGAAGCCTGCATGATGAGGCGCGAGACCGTCGCGATCGCAGACATCTACGTGCCAGTCAAGCGGCGTGCGACCCTTGATCAAACGCGCGTGGACGAAATCGCTGCGAGCATGCTCGACAAGGGCCAGCAGGCGCCGATCCTGGTACGGGCGGACGGCGCTCGGTTCGTGCTCGTTGAAGGCTTGCATCGGCTGGAAGCCGCCAAAGCGCTCGGTGAAAAAAGTATGTTATGTTTCCTTGTCGAGGCGCGGAAGCGCTAATGAGTCTGGCGGTTGAAGCGCCGACCTTTCCTAAGGACGCACAAGAAAAGGAGAAGCAAGTGGTCGCGCCAGACCAAAATGCCTGGTACAAACAATTCTGACAAAGAAGCGGAGGAAGTATTCTCTTCCAACGCAAGCTGCCTGAGAG
>JBAPZR010000512.1:0-5786 GCA_049285335.1 Xanthobacteraceae bacterium
GAGGGCTGCGCTCATCTGATTTTAGTTTAGGCGGCTTTCTTTTGATGCTGCAAGCGTCGATTTTGGATTGTGGTTCGTTTGATCCTTTCTCTTTCCAGCAGAATTGTCTGACCGCGTCCGAAGTAGACGTTGGCCGGTGTTAGATTGCTCAAGCTCTCGTGATAGCGCCGGTGGTTGTAATGATCGACAAACCTGCCGATGCTGGCTTCAAGATCACCTGGCAGGTAGTAGTTTTCCAACAGGATGCGGTTCTTGAGCGTTTGATGCCAGCGTTCGATCTTGCCCTGGGTCTGCGGATGGAAGGGCGCGCCGCGAACGTGCCCCATGTTCTGTGCATCCAGCCACTCAGTCAGCTCGGCCGAGATGTAGCTCGAGCCATTATCGCTGAGCAGACGCGGTTTATGGATAATCCGTGTGTGGTCGCAGCCCGAGGCCGCCAGAGCCAGGTCCAGCGTATCGGTAACGTCCTGCGCCTTCATCGTCGTGCACAGCTTCCAGGCGACGATATAGCGCGAGAAGTCGTCCAGTACCGAGCTGAGATAGAACCAGCCCCAGCCGGTCACCTTGAGATAGGTGAAGTCCGTTTGCCAGAGCTGGTTTGGCGCCGTCGTCTTGTCCCTGAACTCATCGGCTGCCTTCATGACGATGTAGGCTGGACTGGTCATCAGGTCATGCGCCTTGAGCAGCCGGTAGACCGAAGCCTCTGACACAAAATAGTTTGCCGTATCGGTGAAGTGCGTGGCCAGTTCCCGCGGCGATAGCTCCGGCTCATCCAGAGCCAATTGAACGATCCGCTCGCGTATTCTGTCAGGGATGCGGTTCCAGACGCGTTGAGGCCGTGGCGATTTATCCTCCAGCGCTGCGGGCCCGCCGGTCTGGAGGCGGTCGTACCAACGGTAAAATCTCGCAGGCTGGATGCCCAGCTTTTCCAGCGTCCGGCGCACCGGCAGATGGGATTGCTCGACCAGGCGGATGATCTCCAGCTTCTCGGAGGCCGAGTACCTCATTCCTCGTCTCCCCCATCCGCAATCATACTTTTTTTAAGCAAGCGCAGTTCGAGCGCCTGTTCGGCGACGACCTCCTTAAGATCCTGCGCCTGGCGCCGAAGATCCTTGACCTCGCCACTGGTCGCTGCCCGCGCCGTGTCGCCCGCCAGGCGTCGCTTGCCGGCCTCCAGAAACTCCTTGGACCAGGTGTAATAAAGGCTCTCGGCAATGCCTTCACGGCGGCACAGTTCGGCAATGCTAGCCTCACCACGAAGGCCATCCAAAACGATGCGGATTTTATCCTCGGCCGAATAGTGCTTGCGGGTTGCCCGGCGGATGTTCTTCACCATCCGCTCAGACGAGGATTCAACGTGTCCGGATTTCTGTCTCATCTCCACTCCTTGATGGTTACGATGAGCCAGAAATCCTCCGTTCCTCAACCTCCAATATCTGTCTCACAGGCGCTGATGCCGGACAAGTTCAATGTGAGTTCACGCAATAAACCTTTAGTCGCAAAATCATCCAGTCGGATAACGTCTGGACGGGCGGGTACCCTCACGGCCCCAACGGGTTGGTTGGGGCTAATCGTCAGGAGGCCGAAGTCGTTACCGGGCACAAGCCCGATCTTTGCGAAGCGCGCAACTTCTGGAGCATCTGCCGCAGAGGGTGCAGGGAAACGCCAGTGCAGCCGTCGAGGCGCTGCCCTGGATGCTCTCGAAGGTATTTTAAACGATATTGGGCTCACCCCACGATAGATGAGTGATACCAGTGTTCTCAATGAGCGATTTACCGAAAATCGCAGTTGTCGTGTCCGTCGCATCATTTTTGGCGGTCGGCGCATCCGCACTTCACGCTCAATCGGAATGTAATGCCCGGCAAATCCTCCAACCCGGCAATTGCATAGGCGATGATTTGGATGCTTTGGAAATAGAGTTGGCGAAACAAATCAATGATTTCATCCGCGCTCAGTTTAGTTGCCAATCGCCACGTTAGAGACTTGGCGATGAATATTGGTAGACTAACGCACGACTGGAGCAACTGTGCCATGACCGATCCGAACTGTATGTGGAAGGCCCCGCAGAGGCTCGGCACAAGTTATCCGGGCAATGGGTTTGAAAACGCTTACGGCGGTCCAGCAGGATCTCCGGCATCGCCGGCGGCCATTTTGAAGTCATGGAAAGAAGGCGGAAACGGCCCGCATAACGATGTGATTCTTAATCGACAAGTCTGGTCGAATGTCCAATGGAAAGCTTTAGGGATAGGTATTCACGACGGCTTCGCCGCTATGTGGGTTGGATCGGAAGCTGATCCGACGACTGGGAAAACTAAACAGTCGCGTGTACCGAAAACCTAATGGATTGAACGCTTGCTTCTCATGCTTGCAGCGGCAGTTGCTGCAGGGGTCACGATAACTATCACGCTTGCGACAGCTGCGACTGGCAAGCCGAGAGTCACGATCTAACTCTTTCGGAAGGGTTCAAGAAGATCCGCCAAGGTTTCGGCCTGTTCGTAGCTGAGCTTGATTGTGACTGGGATTAGGTCGCCGTCGATTTTGGTCCCCAAAATTACCTCTGCGTTCCGACCCGCGTCTCGGACGTCGACGCCCTCTACAGCCGGGAAAACGTTGGGCTCAGTGCCATTGATTTTGACTGTCATCGGTACCCTCTTACTGCTGATTGACTACGGCGGTGGGAAGCAGTGGTTGGGCAATATAGAGCTTCGTTTATTTCTTTGGAAAATGAATCGTTGACTGAAGAAAGTCAGGTATTGCGGCTCTATTGCGGGCACGCCGGCTCCCCAAGTCATACGGACTACTCAGGCCACCAGGGCGCATGTAATCTACGCAGCACTTATAGAAATAACCGAGCTTTTGCCGCTTCTGTCCTTAAATCGCCGGAAGATGGAGAATAAACGCCGCGGGCCGGCTATTGCCCTGGAGGCTGCAGCGATTTGGGTGGCGGGACATGCACCACCGCCTTCGGCGCGGGCGGCGCAAGCGCGAAAATTTTCTGATTGATGTCCTGCTCGGCCGACTGCACGAGCGCGAGGCCCTGCGCCAACTGTTCTTCCTTGGTCGCAAGCTGCTCGACGCTGCGCCGCACGATGGCAAGATCGAGCGCCACCGGCTTAAGCTGCGTTTGCAGCTCTGGGGACGTCACGGCGGGGCCGGGCGGGTCTGCCGGCAGCAACCAGCCGAGCGACGGAACCCAAGCCCTGACCGTCACCCCGCCGTAGTGCTGCCAAGCCAGAGTGCCCCCGACGCCGATTAGAACCGCAATGGAAAAGCGGACGAGCGCGCGGTACAGACGCCTCGTGGCCGACGGCCTGGTGCTCGCAGGCCGATTGCGCGTGAAGTCTAAGGGGCGGCGTGAGGCGCCGCTCACCCAGTGCACCCGGTCCGCATCCATGTCGGAGCCGTCAACATCATGCTCAGGATGGTCACCGCTGAGAGGCGGACTTTCGGCGTACATCAGTCCTTTTGACCTCGCTCGACCGAATAATACCGCAGGACGCCCTTATGATTTGACCACATAAGGGCAGGAGGACAGCAATCTCAGGGACTATTGAGGGCAGCAATCTCAGTCTGATCTCCGATTAGCCAGCTGCTGGTGTGAGGCGACAAGAGGCGATCGGCTAGTTCCCGCATCGTCTTTGATCTGTTCAAAGATGTATCCGCCGGCGCGTGCATTAGCGTTCCCAATATTAGCTGCTACTAGTTAAGCTCGCGCTGGAAGCTGCTTATCGCCGTCAAGGACAATTTTTGTTATTTGGGACACTTGTGTGGTTAGTATCACATGTTCGGCAACGTCGCGTTCGATACGTTCGGCGTTCTTCTTTAGCGTTCGTCGCAGTGTTTGAAGCTCACTGACGAGGCGGTCAACTTCGTCCATTGAAACTCCGAGTTGGACCGGCTTTCAAGGACCAGCATTGCCGATAAAATGCGCGAAGAGCATCGACGCAAGTTGTTGGGCGACTGAACGGCGCAAACTAACCGGAGTTTGTTGCTTAGGCGGCCTAACTGCAGACACCAAAAGTCGTTGGCCGAACCCAACCAATTCGTGGCCTTGTGGTGAACACACCAATCGATATTCAATAATGGCGGCAAGGCGTGGCATTTCTATCGCTGCGTTGCCGACAGCGTCGTGAGATTTTCGAAGAGAGGGAGCGGGCCCGGCAAATGCAATAGCGCGCCGTGACCACTCCGAAGTCATTCAGGGCGGCAACACCGCGGCCTGATGTTATCTCGATTTATAAATCTGGCTTCGCCGCCTATTTCGCGGTGATCGCCAACACGGCCAGCCGGGCAAGTGGATTACTGCTGACGCGCCGCCTGAAGCTTATCTCGGCATTGATAATAATCTTTGCTGCCGAACTTTGCGCCGGCTGCTTGGCAGTTGGCGTCATCAATGTTTGCCTGATACGTAGACGTAGCCGTACAGCCGGTGACAAGCAAGCATGTAAGTAAAAGCACGACCCTCATGGGCCGAACTCATATTTCGCTTGAAGGACTTTTTAATGGCAAAACCGACGCCATGGGCCTAACGATAGCGACGCCGACGCTCCTGCCGCCGGAGTTTCCCTTTGGAGCCGTTGCCGTGAAGCAGCACCGGCACATCCTTGCCGCCCTGTACGTTGCCCCTGGCCAGGCCGCGGGCGGACCATACGCCACGGAGGTCGCTATCCAGATCTTGCGCGACGCGATCAATGATTGGGTTGTCGCCCATCAGGTTGTTGTCAAGTTTCTGCAATCGCTCAACGGCCCGGTCAAAATGGCGCATTAATGATTGAACGCTTTTGGCGTTGGTGGCGCATTCTCTGCCGTCGCCTACGTCGAGCCCATTACCGCGACCCCGATCAGGGTCGCTTTCGGTATTTTGGTTAGTGGCGGTCACCCGCCGACGTCTTTGGTCCAGTCTCTTTAGTTTGATCTCTTGGATCAGGAACTCCCAAAATCCAGTGATCACAATGGCCGCCAATAACGCCAGCATGCCAGCGCTAACAGGACTAAAGGTTTCGGTGGCGACACGGATGGATTCAGGGATGAATGTCATGCCGCTTCATTAGGCAAACAAAACTAACATTTGGTTTAGGAGCATCAGATTTCATGAGTTTACACCGGGGCGAGCAACCCTCCTCGACAATTCGCCAAATCGCTCGTTTCATCCGGGTTTTTGTGGGGGTGGAGGCGTAGGCGTAGGCATGCTCGGAAGTCTGAGCAATCACGTTAGTACGTGCCTTCGCCATGCAGACGACTGCGTGCAGCAGGCCGCATTACAAACCGACCCCGAGCTACGACAGGATTATTTGATCACAGCAGCATTTTGGTTGAAACTTAGCTACGAGCTATCGGATCAGCTCGCCAACTTCTCAAAATCGAAAAGCACTGAGCTGGCACTATAATGTCACCTGCGGCGGGCACAGCACCCGCTCGAGCTGCACCGGCCATGGTGGGTGTCAATTCGAGATCATTTCTTCAGTGTGAAGTGGCGGCGTACCGGCCGGTGGTTTGTGCGGAGGCGGCGCTGGATTATCGGCGTTTTGCCGTGAGCGGCGTTGCTACCGAAGAGTCAGAGGTCTCGCAGTGCTAGCATCAGCGCCGTGTTTGCCAATCCGAGTAGCTGTGGACCGTGGCATATACATCATGCCCCTTCAGCTCTTCGGCCAGCGTGTGTGTCTAACTTTGCGGAGTGGAAGTGTCTAACTCGATTCTGTTCTTGCTCGAAAAATCAAAAAAGCTCTGACACATCAACTGGCTGGGGAACTAGGATTCGAACCTAGATTAACGGAGTCAGAGTCCGC
>JBAPZR010000513.1:0-1858 GCA_049285335.1 Xanthobacteraceae bacterium
GGGTTGAGCGAGTCGAGCTATTTTATCCGGCTGATATCTTGATCGATGGAACGGTCATCATCGACACGCCCGGCATTGGATCCACTCTGCAGCACAATACTGAAGCCGCGTTACAGGTTCTCCCCGAATCTGATGCAGCCTTTTTCGTGATTTCTGCCGATCCGCCGATCACAGAAGTCGAACTTGATTACCTGTGCCTACTGAAATCGAAAACGACGCGCATATTTTTCGTCCTCAATAAAGCCGACTATCTGCAGTCCGACGATAGGCGCAGTGTCATCGAGTTTTTGCAAAAAGTCTTGGCACAAAAATCCTTCATCGAGGTCCCTGAGATGATTTTCTGCGTCTCGGCACGCGATGGTTTGGCGGCCAAGCAGAACGGCGACGACCAAGCGCTGAGGATGAGCGGCGTCGCAGAGCTTGAAGATCATCTCGTCCGAACGCTTGCGAGCGAGAAAATTCGCTGGCTCCGGGAGGCTGTGCGCAGCAATGCCGCGGATATTCTAACGCTGGCGTCGACAGAACTCAGACTTCGTTTCCGTGCCCTGAACATGCCGGTCGAGGAGCTTGCGGCAAAATCGGACAAATTCGGTCAAGCGTTGCTCGCCATCGAGGAGCAGCGCCGCATCACGCGCGACCTACTCGCCGGCGATCACCGCCGTTTGCGTGAGGCGCTGGACTCGCGCATCGAGAATTTGCGGAAGGAAACCGCTAAAAGAGTTGATGGTGTCATAGACGCTAGCCTTTCAGGTGCCATGCCCATGGCATGGGAGGAGGAAGCACGGCGTTCGCTATCAAGGTCTATGCACGACGAATTCGAGGCCGCGCGCGAACAGCTGGTAAGTGCGTTCGCGGCCGATGCCGGCACCGCTCTTCGCGCCTGCCAAGACCGCGTCAACGCACTGGTCGGGTCCGTCCGCCAGACCGCCGCGGAAATCTTCAATGTCCCGGTGAGACCCGATACTGAACACGAGCCCTTCGAACTTGGAGAAGATCCCTATTGGGTTACCCAAGACCACAGCCCAACCCTTATTCCCGATGCAAGCCGGTTGATCGATCGTCTCCTTCCGACGAACTTCCGCCGGCCGCGGCTGCACGCTCGTATGATGCGACAGGCGGAAGAACTTGTAATACGCAACAGTGAAAATCTTCGCTGGGCGATTCTACGCGGACTCGACGAGACTTTTCGCAAGGCGGTCGCTCAGTTTGAGGAGCGCTTGGATGAGGCTATAGCGACGACCCGGAATGTTATCAGAGACGCGCTCGCCCGAAGGCGCGATAAAGCGTTCAGTGTTCAACCGGAACTCGACCGACTGGCCGCAGCTTCGGAGCTCTTGGCCGTTCTTCAAGAAGAGCTCCAGACCGATCCGCCGGCGCAACTTGTTGAAGCGCGTCGGTCGTAGCCGGAGTCACGAGGCGAGCACTGCCAGAACATTATCGAGCCTCTGCAGGTGTGGCCCGTGCAATGATACGGCGCAGAATGATTTCAGTCTGCTCCCTGGCCGCGATATCATCGCGTGGAGAGTGCGAATTTTGGTTCACACACTGCGCGATCACCTCCCGTGCGCTAGCGAGGTGAATTGTTAAATATGCCTCGATCTCTTCCCGTAGGACCCAATCTTTCTGTGGCAATAGCTCGATTAGGCGCCGAAACGCGTCAGTTCGCTCCGATGCCGATCCACGCGTCAGGCCGATTTCGCAGGCGCGCGCAGCAAGCGGAGCATCGTCGTCCCGCATTAGGTGTCGCAAGCGTCGCCAAGCGGCTCGCGATCGGTCCATCTCTGCCAACAGCTTGAGCGCGCTTCGCCGGCGCCGCGCGCTCGACTCGCTTTCGCGCCAACATGACGGCAATTTCAGA
>JBAPZR010000514.1:0-2022 GCA_049285335.1 Xanthobacteraceae bacterium
GTCATAAAACTTGCAAACATAAAAGTAGATTGAAGCGCCAAGAAAACACGAGGGCGGTTATGAGCTACACAGTCAAAGTCAATGGAACGGACCATATCGTCGATGTTGACGGTGATGCCCCCGCATCGAAAGCCGACATTTGCATCGTATTCTTGTAACTGTTTATCCGCGGTCACTTCCTCGCTGGTTCAAGGGGACAACAGATTCACCCGAAGTCTCGCGGCCATGGTTTGCCAGGTCTTCGGAAGCCCGCCCGCAGCTTTCCACCTTGGCATCTGTCGCCGGCTTGAGGCTTTCGAGCAGTAAGCGGGCGTCCACGAGATCCGGCATGTCAAAGCCCTCGGTGAACCAGCCGTAGACGGGTTCGAGCGTGGTGCGAGCCTCTTCTCGTCGTCCTTGATCGCGCCACAGCCGGGCGAGGCTCGAAGCGGCTCGCAGTTCGAAGAGTCGCGCCTTCTGCGTGCGCGCGACCTCCAACGCGAGCAAAAAATGCGGTTCGGCATCACTGCGGCCAGACATGGCCAACAGATCGCCGACGAGACGATGGACCTCAGCTGCCACCGTCCGCTCCCCGTTCTTCGTCATCCAGTCCTGGGCCTTCGACAGCGCCTGCGATGCGCCGTCCCAGTCGGCATGCCTCAACAACACTTCAGCCAGCAATGTGAGCAGGTATGGCAACTGAGATCCACCAAACTGTTGATAGCGATCGATGCCGTCGCTCATTTCCGCCAGTGGAGCACCGCCTGGTTCGAGCATTGCCTGGGCGGCGGCACGCGCGACCGCGCCGGATGCCCCAGGGAATGCGAAACCTTGTTCGTTGGCCGTTTGAACCGCCTGGTCGGCGAATTTAAAGGCCGTCGTCCAGTCCCGACATGTCAAGGCTGTAAATGAGCACCACACCAGGCCACGGGCCACCGTGAAGGGATGTCTAGTGGAAATAATGATCCCTGCGGCCTGGCGGATCGCCGCAAGGCCGCGTTGCGGGTGCCCTAGCATTGCGTCGGTCCAGGCGGAATAAGCGACGTCCGCGGGCCCGGTGACAAAAGCGTAGCGGAGGGCGGAGTAGCCGCCACCCAGGCCATGATGGATACGTGCGCCCTCAGCGAAATGCTGATGCGAGACAACCAAATTTCCCGTGGCAAAGAAGTGCAGGCCATTGGCGAAACGGGCCCCCATTTGTGCCACCGGGTCGTCCGATTTCTGAGCCACCTCCAACAGTTCCGCCGCCAGCGAGCCCCCAGCCCAATAGTTAGCGCGCATATGGTTGGACAACCAGGTCTGAAACAACACCGGCGCCAACAGATTGGCATCGCCACTTTGACGGCACAGCTCCAGGACGTGGTTCAAGGTATTGACGACGAGGTCAGCGCCATAGCCCCTCGTCACCTGGAGCACGGCGACCATGGCACTGTTTAGGTCGATCTCCGTGCGCAGCTTCTCGGGCGAATCGGCAATCTTCGCTAGGCAATTGATGCCCGCTCGCAGGTGGGTGATCGCTTCCTTGTAGGCAGACCTAGCGGCCGCACGCTCGCCGGCTTTTAACCAGTAGTGCACCGCCTTCGCGTCCAGCCCCGCGCGAGTCAGGTGATAGGCGGACAGCTCAGGCTGCGACTCCAGCGTTTCCGGCAATTGCCGCTCAAGGGCATCTGCGATACGGGCATGCAGCTCTTGGCGCGAGCGGCGTAGCAGCGTCCCGTAGGCGACGTCCTGCACCAACGCGTGCTTGAATAGGTAGGTCACCTCGGGCGGCGTTCCACGCGCGAAGATCAGGCCAGCCCCTATGAGCTG
This sequence comes from Xanthobacteraceae bacterium, assembly GCA_049285335.1. Classification (GTDB taxonomy): domain Bacteria; phylum Pseudomonadota; class Alphaproteobacteria; order Rhizobiales; family Xanthobacteraceae; genus BOG-931. Next base: position 1,789 of record JBAPZR010000514.1, read on the forward strand.
TTCGAGCGCCGACCGCAGTTCGCTTTCGGGTTTGGCAGCGACGACGGTGAGCAGTTCGTGGGTGAACTCGCGTCCGATCGCGGCCGCGATCTGTGCCAGCTCCTTGGCCTGCCCGCCGAGCCGGTCGAGCCGCGCCATGAGCGAAGCATAGAGGCTAGCAGGGACCGCCAGTGTTGGAGACGGAACCGCAGCAATCGCGCGCGCAGCGGCCGTCTCGCTCCCTGCTTCCAACAC
>JBAPZR010000515.1:0-10066 GCA_049285335.1 Xanthobacteraceae bacterium
AAGATCACCGGCTTTTTCGAGCGCCAGGAATGCGGATATTGATGTTTGAGCCGGCCGCGCGCGATCAACATGCCGGCATCGGTCAAGGCTTTGATGACCGCATCGTTGGCGTCGCCTTTTTCGCCCTTGTCGGTAAGGACGCGCTTGCCCGCAAATCCGGGCGCTTGCTCGGTGAAGCGGCCGTCGGCATCGACAGTGTAAGGAATGGTTGTGTTGATGCCGCGTTCGGCGAGCTTCGCAGCGTTCGCGGTCCACACGTCGAAGTCCTCGCGACCGTGCCCCGGCGCGGTGTGAACGAAGCCCGTGCCGGCATCCTCGGTGACGTGATCGGCGGGAAGAAGCGGCACCGCGAAATCGTAATCACCGGCGAATCCTTTCAGCGGATGCGCGCAAAGCGTATTCGCCAAGACGTTATCACCGACTGCTTGCAATCTCTTGAACGCAGTTACGCGCGCCTGGCGGAACACATCGATCGCGAGTCTGTCCGCCAAGATAAAAAGATCGCCGACTCTCGCCCAATTGCCGCCCGGCGCATCCACCACTTGATAGAGCCCATACTCGATTTTGGGCGAATAGCTGATGGCGCGATTGCCCGGGATCGTCCACGGCGTCGTTGTCCAAATGATCACGCTTGCGCCCGCGAGCGTCTTGGCGTGCTTGCCGGCGGCCTTTGCGTCCGTTCGCAGCGGAAATTTCACCCAGACGGTGTCGCTCGTATAGTCCTCGTACTCGACCTCCGCTTCGGCGAGCGCGGTCTTCTCAGCCACCGACCACATCACTGGTTTCGAACCGCGGTAGAGCGTGCCGTTGGCGGCGAATTTCATCAGTTCGCTAGCGATATGCGCTTCGGCCGAAGGCTCCATCGTGGTGTAGGGATGCGCCCAGTCGCCGACGACGCCTAGACGCTCGAATTCCGCGCTCTGGATTTTGACCCAGTGCTCGGCGAAGCGGCGGCATTCACGGCGGAATTCGACCAGAGCGGCGGGGTCCGACAAATCCGGCTTCGCCTTGCCCTTCGCGCGGTAATTCTCTTCCTCGATCTTCCACTCGATCGGCAGTCCGTGACAGTCCCAGCCCGGCACGTAATCGGAATCGTAGCCGAGCATCTGCTGACTACGGGTGACGACATCCTTGAGGATCTTATTGAGCGCGTGGCCGATATGAATATTGCCGTTGGCATAAGGCGGACCGTCGTGAAGAACGAACCGAGGGCGGCCCCGCGCCGCTGCGCGCAGGCGCGCGTAGAGATCAAGCTTCTGCCAGCGCTCGAGGATCTGCGGCTCCTTTTGCGGCAGGCCGGCGCGCATCGGAAAATCGGTCTTGGGCAGAAACAGCGTCTCGCTGTAATCGCGCGCTTTTTGATCGTTCATTGCTGGATTTAGAGCCAATTTTTGGGGCGCGGCCTTTAAGGCGGAGCGTCCGGGTCTGCAGGCCTTCTAACAAGCCGGATGCGGGGCGAAAAGGGTCTATGCCTCTGGCGTAAATACGGGCCGGAGCGCCGAGCGGCGCGAATCGGCGATGGGCCAAGGAGATAGTATCAGGCCGATCGGAGCGGGTCGGCGCTTCAAATCGGCGGGAAGGTATCGCCGGAACGCGCCAAGGCCTCGCGTGCGAGCCGGCTGTCCTCCTTCATCCGCGCCACAAGCTCCTTGGCCGACGCGAAGGCCTTTTCGTCGCGCAGCCAGGCAATGAAAGCGACATCGAGGTGTGCGCCATAGAGGTCGCCGGCAAAATCGAACAGGAAAATCTCGAGCAGCACAGCTCCGTTATCGAATGTCGGCCGCCGGCCGAAGCTCGCTACGCCGTCGTAGCGCCGTCCATCGACCGCCACGCGCACGGCGTAAATGCCGTGACGAAGCGCGTAAGACGGATCGAGCTTGATGTTCGCCGTCGGAAACCCGAGTTCGCGTCCACGCTTGTCGCCGTGGATGACCGTGCCGGAAACAAACCATGGATAGCCGAGAAGTTCGGTCGCATCGTCCAGGCGGCCTGCCGCGATCGCTTGCCGGATCGGTCCCGATGAGATCGGCCGACCGCGATCCTGCAGCGGCGGAACGATGTCGACCGCAAAGCCGCGTTTTCTTCCTTCGGCGGTGAGAAAATCGGGCGAGCCGGCGCGATTGGCGCCGAAGTGAAAGTTAAAGCCGATCGCCGCGCCGCTGATGGCGAAACGTTCCACGAGCACGCGGCGCACGAAATCCTCAGCGCTCAATTTGGCCAAGGCCTCGTCGAAGGTCAGTACGATGGCGCCGTCGAGTCCGGTGGCGGCAAGGAGCCACAATTTCGCGGCTTCATCGGTAAGGCGAAACAAAGGCTCGCCCGGATGAAAGAATGCGCGCGGGTGCGGCTCGAAGGTGAGTGCGGCGGCAGGCTTGTTGAGCGACTGCGCGCGCCCGAGCGCAGCGGCGATGACGGCCTTATGACCGCGGTGGACGCCGTCGAAATTGCCGATGGCAACGACCGCCCCGCGTAACGCGTCGGCAGGCGCCGTGTCGCGCACAACGTGAAAGGGCTTCGTTGGCATCGCAGTCGCTATGGTTCATTTGGCCACGCCCGGCAGGATTCCCCGAGTGTGACCAGACTTTGGATCCGTGCAGGACTTGCGGTCGCGACCGCGGCAAAGTCAAGCGCGCGACTAACCACTCATATCCGCATAAAGGAAGATAAAAACCATATACAAAAGCACCGCTAAGCCGATCGTCGCCAGCAGTGCCGAAATCACGGCGCATAGTTTGGCGGCGATGGCGAGAGCCGTTTGCCACCACACCTTTCGCGGATATTTTGATGCGCTACGCCATGTGGCGAATGAGATGAACGGTATCACTACGCTGGTGAGCGCGAACGCCGCCAACAAGAAAGCCCCAAAAATCGGCTCCTGAATGCCGCAGCCGACGATAGTGCAGAGCCCGCTTGCATCCCAAATGAGGGCAAGCGGAGTTCCGATCAGCCAGAAGACGCACCAAAGCGCGACCTGGCCGGCCATTAATTTCGCGAGGACCTTCATGGGTTCAGTTTAGCAATCGCGATCACTATCGTCGCGGCGGCTTGGATGAATTTTTCCACGGCAAGCGCGAGCCACAATTTCACCCCACTATTGACGCCATAATTTGCACAGTTGGTAGGGTAGCAGGGCAAATCAGGCAAACGCGACTCCAATCACACGACGGGTCACAAGGGATTCGTCTCTGCAACGCATCGTCTTGACAAACTGTCGGGTTTCAGCCGCCGCGATCGGCAATCGGGCCGCCGTGCACCTTCACTGGACGAACGAACCTTAAGGCGCATGATTAAAGTCAAGCATATCGCCACCATCCTGGCCGCCGTTTCGATCCTCGTGGGCCTTGTCACGTCCGGCGTGGCCCAACAACCCGCCGCCGAGCATGTGCGCGGACGGGCATACCTGTTTTATGGTCTGATCGCTGCAATCGATTGGGGCATGGATGAACTCGCGCAGCGCATCAACCGCAGCGGCGTCCTTGCAACCACTAACTCCCACATGAGCTGGCGCGGTGTCGCCGATCAAGCCATCAGCGATTACCGCCGCGACCCGAAGCCGATCGCGGTTGTCGGTCATTCGATCGGCGGCGATTCGGCCGTTCAATTCGCCGAAGCACTTGAGGCCGCGCATGTCCCGGTCAGCCTGCTCGTCACCTACGATCCCACCCGCGCCGCCGGCAGAGTCCCGGCGAATGTCGAGCGCTATATCAATCTTTTCCAGTCGTCCAATATCCTTGGCGGCGGCGACCTCATGCCCGGCCGCGGCTTCCACGGCAATTACGCGAGCTACAATCTCAAAGACCGCAGCGAGATCATCCACGTCAATCTGGACAAGTTCAGCCGCATCCAGGAATTATTGGCCGCTAAGATCAGGTCGATGAGTCTTCGCGGCGAAGGTGAATCGGTGCCGCTGCATATCGTCTTTGCCGCCACCGGCCCGATCGAACTGTGGGATTCGGGCACGCCAATCTCGGCCTCTGCCGGCGACACGATGCAATCGCTGGCGACGGAGTACCACGTACCGCTCTGGGTGCTGGCCCAGGTCAATCAGAAGTCGGAGAGCGCCGTCTTGACCGAAGGCGAGCGCATTGTGGTGCCGCGCTATCTCGGCCAGAAGTTCGGGCCGAGACCGGCCGCGAACGAGGCTGCGAAGCCGGCTCCGAGCGATACGCCAAACGCGGCGTCGAGCGAGCCGCCCAAGCCCGCCACGAGCGACACGCCAAATGCGGCCGCGAGCGAGGCGGCGAAGCCGGCCACGAGCGACGCTCCAAGCGCTGCTGCGACCGAGGCGCCAAAGCCGGCCACGAGCGACATGCCAAATGCGGCCGCGAGCGAGGCGGCGAAGCCGGCAACGAGCGACGCTCCAAGCGCCGCTGCGACCGAGGCGGCAAAGCCCGCCGCGGGCGTCACTCCCAACGCGGCTTCGAGCCAGGCGCCAGAACCGGCCTGGACCGGCGCGACGATCAAGAACTGATCGGCCGCGCTCGCTCTAGTGTCCACCGAACGAATAGCTGAGTCCAACCGTTGCGGTTTGCGTTCGTAGGCGGATGTCGGAGCTGACCGCCAAATTGGCAGGATTGCCATAGGTAGCGCTGTATGTGCCGTAGTCCGCATAGCGGTATTCGGGCGCAGCTTCAGATTTGCGGCAACCGCATATTCGACACCGCCGCCGAGCATCCACCCGGTGCGCGTCGCGAGGCGAGCAACCGTCAACTCACCACGTCAGTCTGCGCATCACTGCGCGCGGAGCGACACCGGAATTGACGAAGAGAGCGTTGAGCGCGTCGAGATCGGGGGTTTCGCGCGAGCCATATTGCTCGGCGTGAATAGCCGAAGTGACGAACAAACAATCAAGGCCGAAGGCCGAGGCTCCTGTGAGATCGGTGCGCACGGAATCGCCGATAGCGAGCACCCGATCGCGCGCCGGCGTCTTGCCGCCGCGCAGGCGCGTCGCGGTTGCAAGCGCGAGCTCGTAGATCGGAGCGTAGGGCTTGCCGCAAAACAGCACCTCGCCGCCGAGCGCGACATAGGCGTCGGCGAGCGCGCCCGCGCAATAGACAAGCGTATCGCCGCGCTCAACGACAATGTCAGGGTTGGCGCACACCATAAACAGCGAACGCGCACGCAAAGCGGCCAACATGTCACGATAATTGTCCGGCGTTTCCGTCGCATCGTCGAACAGTCCTGAGCACACGACGTAGTCAGCGGTCTCAGGCGGCGCAAATTTCGCATCCAGCCCCGCAAAGATCGGCAGATCGCGCTCTGGACCGAGATGAAACACGGTTTCGGCAAGCCGCGCCTCGACGATGCCGCGGGTCACGTCGCCCGAACTCGTGATCGCGTCATAGGCCTCGCGCGGGACTTTCAGGCGATCGAGAATGCGCGACACCGAATTTCCGGGACGCGGGGCATTGGTGATCAGGATTGCGGTGCCGCCGCCCGCGCGAAATCGCATCAGCGCGTCGCAGGCCGCGGGAAAAGCCTCGATACCGTTGTGCAGGACACCCCAGACATCGCAAAACACGACGTCATGGTCGCGCGCGAGCGGTTCGAAATGTTCGATGAAACCGGCCACGGCCGAAACGATCAGTTGTGCCTCATGCCAACGCGCGCGAACGGGATAAGTTCGGCGGCCGGCTCAGCCGCGGTAGGTTGGGCGGGCGTTTGTGGCTCTTGTGCTTCGATCGCGGTGTCGCTCTCGCCAACCGGCGCCGCGTCCTTCTCGGGGGCGTTGACGTCCGCCGCTTGAGAGGCATCCGCACGGATCGGACGCGGCGGCGAGAACAGCGCGCCCTGGCCGAACCGCACGTCGTAATCGAGCAGATCGACCACTGTATTTTCATGTTCGATGCGATCGGCGATCAGGTCGATGCCGAAGCGGCCCAACACGTCGGAAAACTCGGCCGGGTGGATATCGGACGAAATGGCGCCGAAGCGATTGAAGAAAAGCCGCGCCGGCGCCTTGACGAAGCGGAAGCCGCGCTCGTTCAGTTCGCCCGCATTGACGCGAAAGTCGGTGAGATTGTCCATCGAGAAGCGGAAGCCGCGTTCGGCGAGCGCGGCGAGACTGGCATGTTCGATCGGTCCCATCGCGCGCACCGCGCTTTGGGTGAATGCGAAAACCAGCGCGGGCGCGATGGCGCGGTTGGCGTCCATGAGGTCGAGGAGCTTCGCAAAGCCTGGATCGCCGAGGGTCGCGGTGGATAAATTGCAGAACAGTCCAATGTCGCGATTTTTCAGAAGGAGCCGGCGCACGATTTGCACGCATCGCGCCAGGGCAAAATGATCGAGCCTCGGCATCAGCAAGCCGGCTTCGGCATAGGGAAGAAAATCGCCTGCCGCGATGATGTCGCCATTGTCGGCTTTGAGCCGCGCCAGCGCCTCGTAATAGCGCAGCTTGCGTTGCGGCAGCGTCACGACGGGCTGAAGATAAAGTTCGACATGCCCGCTATCGATGGCGTTCCGGATTGCCGCGATGATGGCTTCGCGGCCAAGCCCGGCGAAGGGAGCGATTTTGCGATCCGCCGGCGTGGCGAGGACTGGCGGCGGGGCGAAAGGCAATCGCGCGGGCGCGTTCGCCGATACTTCGGCAACGGGACTGACTTCCTCGCCCATTCCGTTCTCCGACGCATTGTCCGCGCGCAGCGAAATGTCATGCGCGGCCGGCGAACCGGCCAGCTGCCTGACCACGGTCGACAGTTCCTCGATTTCGGCGGCAAGCGGCTGGGTGGCCGCCAACGCGCGCGCGACCATGGTATCGACTTTCGCCTCCACGGCGTTCACACGGCGGCCGAATTCTGCCAGCTGACGCGCGAGATCGCCCGAACCGCGCGCCAGATTGGCGAGCTGGTTGCTGGTTTCGATGCGGTCGCGCTTGCGCGCGGCGATGGCATTGTAGACGGCAAGCGCGGTCAAGGTGCCAAGCGCCGTCAGAGCCGACTCGGCGCCGGTGAGGCCGAAACGCTGATACACCGCAATGCCGAGCGAGCCGGCGATGAGCACCATGCAAGCGGCGAGAAAGATGGCGCTGATGCGCAGCATGGCGCGAATGACTCCTCTAAAGCTGATGTCCGCTGCCGTACGCGGGTGGCTCCAAGTGTTCACAAGGGTAGCCGGGCCGCAAGTACGGAAAATGCCACATGCCAAACGTAGCGAACGGCCCCCCGTGCTTCTATAACGCTAAAGGTTATGTGCGGTTAACGAGATGCCCGAAATGCTCAGCGCCACCGCGCCATTCCAGGCGTCCTCGCCGCAAGGTCCTGGATTGATCCGCTGGATCGAGCGCCGGCCGCAAACCGCCTTCGGCGCCTTCCTGGCGGTGCATTTCGCGGTCTGGACCGTCCTGCCGGCGCTCGTTTACGCCAATTTGCCGCTCGATTTGATCGAAGCGCTCGTCTACGGCCGCGAATGGCAGCTCGGCTACGACAAGCTGCCGCCCTTGCCGTGGTGGCTGATCGAAGCCATGCACCGGCTGTTTGGCGTTGATGCTGCCTACTACGCCACGGCGCAGATCGCGGTGCTGGTCGCTTTCGCCGCAATTTTCGCGCTGGCGCGGCCGCTTGTCGGCGCAACTGGGGCACTCGTCGCCGTCCTGATCATCGACGGCCTGCACTATTTCCAGTACACGGCCGTCAAATTCAATCATGACGTCATTCAGCTGCCGTTTTGGGCGCTTGCGGGCTTTGCGTTCCATGCCGCACTCAAACGCGGACGCCTGGGTTCCTGGATCCTGTTGGGTTTCGCCCTCGGCGCCGCGTTATGGGCGAAATATTTCGTTGTCGTACTGGCGGTGCCCTATGCGTTGTTCCTGCTGTTCGACCGGCAAGCGCGCCGCGCCTGGGCAACGCCGGGCCCCTATCTTGGTCTCGTCGTCGCGCTGTTGGTCGCCGCGCCTCATGTGAGGTGGCTATTTCAGACCGATTTCCTTCCCTTCGCCTATGCCAGCCATCGCGCCGCAGCCGCGCGCGGATGGTTCGACCACCTTTGGCATCCGGTCGCATTTCTTGGCAGCCAAATCTTCTTTTTGCTGCCGTCGTTGGCAATCGCGGCGGCGCTGTTCTGGCCGCACGACGGCAAAAAAGCGTCCGCCGATTTGTTCGACCAGCGCATCGTGACGCTTCTGGCATTCGGCCCGGCACTGACCACGATCGCGCTCTCCGCCGTCAGCGGCCGCGGCGCGGTTGCGATGTGGGGCTACCCGCTTTGGCTCTTCCTCGGGCTGTGGCTGGTCATGGCGGCGCGCGTCAATCTCGACACCGAGCGGCTGACGCGGATCGTGGCCACGTGGGGCGCAGTCTTTGCGATTTTCGTCGCGGTTTTCGTTATCAATTACACGGTGCTGCCCGGAATCGATCACCGCTATCGCGCCGTGCTGTTTCCCGGCGACAAGCTCGGGCAGATATTGACGCAGCGCTTTCACGAGGCGACCTGCCGACCGCCGGATTGCGCGCCGTTGCGCTACGTGATCGGCTCGATGTGGGACGGCGGCAATCTTTCGCACTATTCGCCGGACCGGCCGCGCGTGCTCATCGACGGTCTACCGGAGCGCACGCCATGGATCGATCTTGCCGACCTGCGCGAGAAAGGCGCGATCCTGGTTTGGACGCAAGGCGATCCAAATCGGATTCCGGCGGTTTTCGCCGCGGTCGCGCCCGGCGCCGATCTCGGCGCGCCCTTCGATCTGCCGATGCGTCGCGGCGGCGGCACCATCCATGTCGGCTGGGCGGTCTTGAAGCCGGAGTGTGCGGCGTTGAACATGGACTGCCGGACAAGCGACAATTCCGGTATCCACCACCCCTGTACTTGCGGATATCGAGCTCCGATTCCTCGCTAGTGCTCGGCCCCGGAATGATGAACTACGCCACCGCCTTGATGACGCGCGCGAGCTTGTCGAACATCTCATCGATCTGCGCCTCGCTGACGATCAAGGGTGGCGACAGCGCGATCGTATCGCCGGCGATGCGGATCATCAGCGCTTCGTCCTGGAACGCGCGCTCCATCGCCTCGTAGGCGCGCAGTCCGAATGCGCCGGGGCGCGAAGCAAGATCGATCCCCGCGGCAAGCCCGACGGTGCGGATGTCGAGCACATTCGGCAGACCTTTGAGCGTTATCGCCGCCTCGGCAAAACGCGGCTCAAGCGCCTTGGCGCGGGCGAATAGTTTTTCGTCGCGATAAAGATCGAGCGTCGCCAAGCCCGCGGCACAAGCAAGCGGATGCGCCGAATAGGTGTAGCCGTGGAATAATTCGATGACGTGCGCGGGGCCGTGCATGAACGCCTCGTAAATGCGATCGCTGGCGATCACTCCGCCCATTGGCACCGCGCCCGAAGTGACGCCTTTGGCGAAGGCGATCAGGTCCGGCATGACGCCATAGCGCTCGGCGGCAAATGCGTAGCCGAGCCGGCCGAAGCCGGTGATCACTTCGTCGAAGATCAACAGGATGCCGTGCCGATCGCAGATGGCGCGCAGCCGCTGCAAATAGCCTTGCGGCGGCGGCAGCACGCCGGTCGATCCGGCCATCGGCTCGACGATGACGGCGGCGATGCTCGAAGCATCATGCAGCGCGACGAGTCGCTCGAGTTCGTCGGCGAGATGCAGTCCCCATTCCGGCTCCCCTTGAGTGAAAGCTTGGTGCTCGCGGTTATAGGTCGCCGGGAGATGATCGACGCCGTTTAGGAGTGAGCCGAAGAATTTGCGATTGTTGACGATGCCGCCGACTGAAATGCCGCCGAAGCCGACGCCGTGATAGCCGCGCTCGCGCCCAATCAAGCGCGTGCGCGTCCCCTCCCCGCGCACGTAATGGTACGCTAGCGCGATCTTGAGCGCGGTATCGACTGCTTCGCAGAAGAACACGCGGTTGAGATCGCCCGGCGCCAGCGGCGCGAGCCGGCCTGCGAGTTCGAATGCCGCCGGATGCGCAAACTGAAACGCCGGAGAATAATCGAGCTCCTCGGCCTGACGTTGAATGGCCGCGACAATCGGGTCGCGGTTATGGCCCGCATTGGTGCACCATAGTCCGGCCGTGCCGTCGAGCACGGCGGGACCGCCGCCGGCACTGTAGTAATGCATAT
>JBAPZR010000516.1:0-3105 GCA_049285335.1 Xanthobacteraceae bacterium
GATCGAAGGCATCGAGTGGCTGTGGAGGTATTCGGCGATCTTGTCGTCGTTGAGGCTGTTGGTGCCGGTGATGGCGTCGGCGAGCACTTCCAGGTAGGCATAACCCCAAGTGCCGAGATAGTAGCCGAGCGGATCGACGCCTTCAGAAGGAGCCCGCGATTGGTACTCAGTGAGAAATTTCTGCACCGCGGGCGTCAACAATTGCGGCGACGGCACCCAGGTTTCATAGTTCACGATGCCGTTGAGCAGCGGACCAAGCTGGTTCTTGAATGTGGTAGCCTGTAGTCCGACCATGGCGCCGCCAACCATCTTCGGCGTGTAGTTGAGTTCATTGATCGCTTTCACCATGCCGACCGAATCGAGCGGGTAAGAGCAGATCAGAGCAAGGTCCGCGTTGGTCGCCTGCATCGCGCGCACGATGGGCGTGAAGTCGGTCGTGGAAGGCGGGTAACTCTTGTCGTACACGAAGTTGACGCCGTATTTCTTGGCATTGATGCGCGCGCCTTCGGCCGCATTGTGCGAAAATTCAAGATCGGCCCAGGCCATCGCCACCGTCGCCGGCTTGGGATTCTGTTCCGACGCAACCTGGAAGAAACCTTCGGTGAAGGCAGGCTTGGTGTCAGGACCAGACGGCAGCATGGCAAAGTATTTCGGATAGTGGAATTCACTATTCACCGCGAGCGCGAACAGCGAAATGAATACCTTGCCCTTCTGGATGACTACCGGCATCGCCGGCGCGGCCTGGGCGGTGGCGTAGGGACCGACGACGAGGTCGCATTTATCGACGTCAAGCAGCTTGGTGTAGATGCCCGGGATCGTCGAGGGATTGGACTGGTCGTCGTAGTAGATGATCTTGACTGGACGGCCGAGCAGGCCGCCTTTGGCGTTGGTCTGCTCTTCCCAAATTTTCGCACCAAGCAGCGCCTGCTTGCCGTTTGCGGCAAGCGGGCCGGTCAGCGCCATGCCGAAGCCGATCTTGATCGGCTCGCCACCGCCCTGCGCGTAAGCGGGCGTCCGCGCCAGCGCCGGCGAAATCAGGGCGGCGCCGATACCGGCGTTGATGTGACGCCGGGAAATGCGATGTGTCATGCTTTCCTCCACAAAGCTAGATAATGTTGTTTTTCAATGGGGTAGGCACCGACTTTTCCACGCTTCGTTCTGGGTTAGACACTTCGGCCGCTTCCCACTTGTCGATTGCCGACCGGGCAAGACGCTTCTTTTCGGTGCGTTTGGCCTAGTGCATTGCCAGCGCGGGCGTACATTCGACGTACTTTTCGACTTCACGCATCACCGTCTTCACATCGAAACCAGTTACCCGAAACGCTGGTGCTTCGGCCGATGGGGGTTGCCGATTTCAAGCCGCATTTATGCAAGCGCTGCGCGGGCTAGCATCGACGTGCATATCTGGACGATGCCGAGCGAGATCGTGAATGCAATTCCGTTCGAGAAGGACCACGCGGATGCGCAGTACGACCCTGTCGAGGCGGAGGCGAAGCTCACGAATTGGGGCCGTGCCGCGTTGGAACGAAAGAACTAGCCATTAAACATGATCCCGCAAAGGCCTGGCCCGGACCCGACCCAGGGGTGGATACCGTTTTGCGGAAAGGATCATGTTCAAGTAAGCAGTTCCCGCCGCACCAGAGCCGCACCTTCGGCCATGGCTTTCATTTTGCCGAAGGCGACGGCGCGCGGCAGATATTTCATGCCGCAATCGGGCGCAACGACAATGCGCTCAGCCGGCACGACGTCGAGCGCGCGGCGGATGCGCTCGGCGACGATCTGTGGCGTCTCCACGGTCATATCGCCAAGATCGATCACGCCGAGCACGATGGTTTTCGATGGCAATTGCCGCAAGATTTTAAGATCAAGTCGGGGCTGCGCCGCCTCGATGGATATTTGTTGCGCTTTGGATTGTTCCAGCTCCGGCAGGAATGAATAGCCGGACGGCTTATCGTGCACGACGGCGGCATAGCCGAAGCACAGATGCACCGCGACCGTTCCGGTCACTCCTTCGAGCGCGCGATTAAGCGCCTTGACGCCATAGCGGCGCGCCTTGTCGGGATGCTGCTGCATCCAGGGTTCGTCGATCTGCACCACATCGGTACCGGCGGCGAACAAGTCCTTGATCTCGGCATTGACCGCCTCCGCGTAAGCCATCGCTACGGCCTCTTCGTCGCCGTAGTAGTCGTCTTGCGCCTGGCGGCTCATCGTGAACGGGCCCGGCACCGTGGCCTTGATCTTGCGGTCGGTGCCGGCGCGCAGCACTTTAAGGTCGCGAAGCTCGACCGGCTGCCGGCGCTTGATCGGTCCGGCAATGCGCGGCACCGGAATGGGCCGGCCGTTCCGGTTGATCACCGTGCCCGGCTTTTTGATGTCGATACCATCGAGCGCGGTGGCGAAGCGATTGGAGTAGCTTTCGCGCCGTTGTTCCCCGTCGGTGATGATATCGAGGCCGGCGCGCTCCTGGTCGCGTATCGCCAGGATGGTCGCGTCGTCCTGTGCCGCTTCGAGCTTCTCCGGCGCGACAAGCCACAGGTCGTCCGCCCGTACACGCGGCACTTGTTTCGACAGCTTCTCGCGGTCGATCAGCCATTCGGGCTGCGGGTAGGAGCCGACGAGGGAAGTAGGGAGGAGCATTGCGGGCCGGTGTCTGTGGCGGTTTGTCGGCGCGTCACGCGCGGCGGGGGGCATTCGCTCGTCGCCGTTGCCCCGAGCCGGCAGCCTCCGGCCCCGGACCTCCCCCTTTTCGGGGGGAGGCAGACCATGGGTGGATCAGACCAAACAAGCCTTATCCCAAGGCCTTCTCGTAGGGATAGATGATGCTGCCGGTCTTCTCGTCGGCGGGCGTGAGCACTGTTTGATAGCTCATGCCCCGCCAGGTCTCGAGATTCGCGGCATCCGTGATGTCGTGATACTGCACCTGCAGCATCCCGGATTTGGTCCATTCGCCGTTTTTGCCGAACGTAATGTCGGACGCCATGATGGTCGTGAAGGCATGGCTGCGCATGTAATCGGCGAGCTTATCGTCGCTGAGGCTTTTTGTGCCGTTGATCGCGTCGGCCAGGACCTGAAGGTAGGCGTAGCCCCACCCGCCGAGGTAATAGC
>JBAPZR010000517.1:0-11704 GCA_049285335.1 Xanthobacteraceae bacterium
TTGGTGCGGACGGCGGGACTCGAACCCGCACAGGGTTACCCCCAAGGGATTTTAAGTCCCTTGCGTCTACCATTTCGCCACGTCCGCGGAGCGAACAGAACCGCGCAGTCAATCCCTAAGACAATCAAACCCTTGACCGCAAACGGAGGGAAGTTAGGTGCTGCGTAGGTACCGCGCCAGACATTATTATCAGTACGACGGCACAAAAGAAAAGGCCTGCGACTAAGGGCCTAGCAAGTGGGTAGCAAGCGTCGCTTGCGGCGCTCAATAGAACAGCAGCAGCATCAAACTACACATCACCATAGCGACCATCACTCCGGCTACAGAGAGTGTTAAGGCTTGCCTCGCCTCGCGATTATCCTCGAACCTAACGATCTTCATCATCAACTTTCACAAAGGTTAGTGGCGACCGTGATCTCGGCTACGGAGGGGGTTGGTGAGTTTGGAAGCCGCGGCGCCAAGAATAAACGCGGGCGGGCGAATGTAGTTCCGGAAGGGACACAATCTGTCCACAGCGACAACGGCAAATTTCAGCGATTGATCTCGATCAAACGGGAACGCGGTGTGTCGTCTAGAGTTCTGTCCGAGTAGGTTTTGCTCGGGAGTTCATCGCCGTGGTGTTTTCTCTACTCGGTTACTTCGTGTCTATGATTATGGTTTTGGCCGCAGCCGTGGGGGTAATGATCGGCTTGTCCAACTTTTCAACATCGGAAAAAGTCGGTCACTATCCGCGCCGTGCACTTGAACGCAATTTCACGGCGACCCGTGAACCGCGTCTCTTCATGTCTGTACCTGATACAAAGGACGGATCACCTACGAAGAATATAGAAGCCAGCTCTGCTGTGGCCCCTGACGAACAAGCGGAAGCTAAAACAAGCAAGCCTCACAAGCACAATGCAATCGCCCGTCAACGTAACAACTACCAGCGACCCAGCTTCGGAATGGGTTACGCCGAATACACCAGGAATGGGCCACAGCGTCCTTTTTCCAACTGGTGACCATCACTTACCAGCTTAAGCGGGTGCCGACCTGCTGCAGTGACAACGCCGACTTTCGAGCAACCTTCATTTGATTTCCGAGGCAGGGGTACGCCATAGGTACGGCAGGTCTTGTATCTCTGCACCTAAGCCGACTATTCCAAGCATGATTAACACCAGCAGGCCGATCACGATCCAGCCTTGTAACGCAGTCATGTTTAGCTCCTTCGAATTGATGGTGCTGGCCGACAGGTACCTCGGTAAGGACAAAACTGTGCTGCGCCCGCGCTTGAGCACTATTGGTCCGGGGAAAGCCCCCTTCTATTAGCACGAAAAAGGTATCAGACTACCCGCCGCGCTTCCCCCGCACCTTGAACCGTTGACGAACTAGACGCCGCCTTTGTCGTGCGTGACGCAAGTGGACAGGCGCTCGGCTATTTCTACTTCGAGGAGGAATCCGGCCGGCGCTCGTCGGCCAAGCTGCTCACGAAGGATGAGGCGGAACAACGGTCGGTTTCTCAATCGCTGTTTTGTCCCCCGTTGAGTGTGCGCCTCTATGCATGGTCGCAATTGAAGCATGTAGCGTCATGCTTTGGTGGAATTGTCAGCTATGGAGCGATTACTCGGTGCGCTCAGTAGAAGAGCAGCATCATCAAAGTCCACATCAGCATAGCGAACATCACTCCCGCTCCGGAGAGCGCGAGGGCTTTCGTCGCTTCGTTGTTACCTTCAATCACGGTCTTCATGGCGGACTTCCATAAAAATTAGTGGCGGCCGTGACCTCGGCATTGGAGGGGGTGAGGGTGAGTTGGAGACCACGGCGCCAAGTATTAAACGCAGACGGCTGAGTGTGGTTCCTAACTTAGTTAGGTCTACCGTCTCACTTTTGTGCACTGCGCAATCCTGGAACTCATTAGGTTCGCGTTTTTGTTTGTCACGTGCCGACTTTAGTGCGCCAGATTGAAAAGCCTTTGGCCCAGCGCAATAATTACTAAGGGGAGCGATGCTTATTCTCAGTTTTTATAGTCTTATCGTTTGCTTAGTCGTGGTAGTGTTGGTTGTGGCAGTCTTGGTTGTGGTGGTCAACAATCTCGAACCAAATAACCGGGAGGCCACTACGCTGAAACTGCTGACCATAGGTCAAGCTGGTGCGGCGATCCTTGCTCATTTGATGCCATAACCGGCGTCCCCGCGACATCAACGCTTCGGTAGCTCCGCCATACAGGCGATCAAGCGCGAGCCCGAGCGTCCCAACGATCAATTGCGCGGCAATGATGACGGCAAAAATTACGATCCCGGGGTCGCTGGAAGAGACCGCCTCGTGAATACGGGCTTTGAGGTGCTCAACCTTATTAGCCGTCTCGCTTTCCGGTTTGATCATTGGTAGCCCCCTCGCAGCCATTATCAGATAAGCCCCGGCCCTCCAACAAGGGAGCAAGCACAGCCTGTGCGTATCAGCAGTTTTGGGATAACCTTGATCGCGCCGAGGTAACCATGCACCGAACATACATAACAATCATTGTTTTAGCGATTATCTTGGGCGTAGGTTCTGAGCTACTCATAATAAGCAATCACGGAGCCAACCCCTTTGCTGATATGTCCCGTTTGATTGTTGGGTCTATTATGTGGGTGATCTTGATTATGATCGCTCTGCTGCTGTTCTTTTTTATGTATACAAGAATGTCCAATAGATAAGGCGGGCCACGCAAACCAAAGTTAAAGGCTTGCTCAATAGAGCTCATTGCCCTTCGCTTAAAACGAAAAGAACCGCTCGCGCAATTCCTTCAACGCGCGGCGGCTGGCGTACGTCCGAAGCCGCGCCGCGCTCGCTCGAAATCAACTAATTTATTGCGGCTTCTTTTTTGTTGCCGGAGCGGCCGGGGACGGCCGAACACTGGCCCAAGGATCATTCGCCGACTGGTTCGGAATCTTGTTGGTTGCCGCCCGGTAAGCGTCGTCGAGCTGCTTTTGTTTTTCCTGTTCTTCCGGTGTCAGCGCCTTTTTTTCCTGTCCGCCAAGAGACATTTTCGGCATCAACGGGTTACTCTGCGCGAAAGCGCTTCCAGTCAACACCGCCAATGTCGCAGCCAACGCGATGAGCGTGCTCCACGCTTGCGTCAGATTTTTTCGCGCCGCGCGCATCAATTGGATCTCCCCTGCCTTGCCGCCCCCGTTAGAGCGCAATCGTTCAAACTGAAGCGATTGCAGTTCTACGTATTTGATGAGCACGATCCTTTATCGGAAAACCGCTTTCCACACCGGATCACGTCCGGGACAAGCTTTTCCGGATCATGCCTTAGTCCTTGAATACGTGCCCCCATAAAGTATCCCAATCGGCGCCCGAAATATCAGTCACGCGCCCGTCCTTCTCGAAGAATTTGTTGGGGACCTGGAACATGGCGAGCATGAGCCCGCCTTCGGGCGTCCAGGCGACATGGCGGCTGCCGGCCTCGCGCCAAACGAACTCGCCCGGCCCGACCGTAAAGCCCATTGCGGGACCTTCCTTGTCGACTAGCTTGCCTTCGAGAACATAGGTCTGCTCGATTTTTACATGTTCATGGTCAGGCAGCGTGGCGCCGGGCGCGAACCTCATCAGCGCGGTGACAAGACCGCTCTCTTTGTCCAACAAAAGGCCCTTTACCTCGCAGCCGGGGAACCGGGTTTTCTTCCATTCCATATCGGCCGGGCGGACGACGTGCGAATGCGTGTCGGCGGTGTCATGTTTGGATTTTGGCGTCACGGCATCCATATGGTCCTCCTTAAAGCCAATTCCGCTCATCATAGCCGATCGCGGGGCCGCGCACTATAAGCCGCCTTCGCGGATCGGCGGCTGGAATGCAAGCCCGGTATCCCAGGGGAAATAAATCCAGGTGTCCTGCGATACTTCGGTGATGAAAGTATCCACCATCGGCCGGCCCATGGGTTTGGCGTAGACGGTAGCGAAATGCGCGCGGGGAAGAATTACGCGAACCATTTTCGCGGTCTGGCCGGTGTCCACGAGGTCATCGACGATCAGCACACCGGCGCCTTCGCCGCCGCCCCCCGCAACGATACTCGCCGCCACACCCTTGAGAATCTGCAAGTCGGTCTGCCGCGTGTGATCGTAGCTCGCCACGCACACCGTCTCGATGACCCTGATGCCGAGTTCGCGCGCCACGATCGCCGCCGGCACGAGACCACCGCGGGTGATGCACACGATCGCTTCGAACGGCCCGGCCCCGCTCAGCCGCCAGGCTAGCGCGCGGGAATCGCGATGAAACTGATCCCACGACACCGGGAAGATTTTCTCAGGGTTTGGGGGTCGTTCGGTTTCGGGTTGCGGCATTGGACTTTATTGCCGTGGAAGAATTGTACACTTGCTAGCGTCCTTTCGATTCCAAAGGTCGCTAAGAGCGCGCCGCAAGGTGCGGCGAATTTCGGAATCGGGACACTAGCTTTCACGGAGCGCAAGGAACAGTGAAAATTCACGGAATTTCGTAGACGGTGGTTTCGTCAGCGATACCGCGGAGCGCTGCGCGGTGCATCGACGGATGCAAACTCTGGCCTTTCAGAATCTTTGCCGCGTTTGGGTCTTCGATCACCGGCTGCGTCACGAAGATTGCGCGTGAGGAGGCAAGGCCCTGAACGCGGGCGGCGATATTGACCGTCTGGCCGAAATAATCCTGGCTGTTGTTCAGCCGCACGGCGAGACACGGCCCTTCGTGAATGCCGATCTTGAGGAGAAGATCCTCATTGCCGCGCTCGGCATTGATCCGCGCCATCGCCTCGCGCATCCGCAGCGCCGCCGCGAGCGCGCGATCGGGCGTGGAAAACGTCGCCATGACGGCATCGCCGATTGTCTTGACCACCGCCCCCGTCTCGGACGCGACGATCTCGTACAACACGCCGAAATGCTGGCGCACCAGATCGTAAGCAACGAGATCGCCGACGCGCTCGTAGAGAGCCGTCGACCCTTTCAGGTCGGTGAACAGGAAAGTCAGACTCGTAATCTTGAGCCGCTGATCCGGATCGAGCGTGTCGGTATGGTAAAGATCGCGAAACGTCTGGTTGGTCAGGAGCCGTTTCGCGGTGAGAAATGGCCGCCGTTTGGCCAGAAGATGATGAAGGGCATCGCCGGAGACCCATAACGCGGGCAGCACGCGCCGGTCGGTGCGATTTTCAAGCGACAGGCGCAACGGACCCGGCCGCAGGTCCACAGAGCCGAGCGGCGCCTTGACTTTGTTGAACACGACCGACAGCGCCTGCCGCTCGCGCGTCGGTTCGCCCTTGACGGCGATGATTTGCCTGCTGTGCGTCACCGGATCGAACACGATCATGTATCCTTCCGGTAGCGGAATCGACAACACGCCTTTGGCGCCAGGCGGCAATTCGATCGAATCGAGCGTGAATTCGGCGAGTCTTTCTTCGAGATTGTCGGGCAGGTCCATGCCCGAGCTCCAGAAAATCTGACGATAATATTCAGCTTCGGACAGCGTATCGGGATAATGGCCGGCGATGCGGCGTACGCGCGGCGCGACGGTGAAGGTCACCTCGACCATTTCATCGAGCGTCGGCTTGTAGTCGGCAGCACAAAGCGTGCAGCCGTATTCGTCGTGACTGACAGTCTTGAGCGTGGTGCCGGCCTCGAGCACGCCGCCGCAGGCCGGACACAACACGTTCCACGACAGCTCGAAAAGTCCGAGTCGCGCGGCGTGCAGGAACGCCGCGATGGTCAATTCCTCGTCCAACTTGTTCTTGTTGGCAAAGGCCAGCGCATTGATGCGGCAGAGTTCGTGGTCGGGCGCTTCCGCGACCGCGCTTTCGATAGCAGCGGCGCAAGCCCGATCGGCCGATTGGCGCAGCACACCAAAGAGGGCTTCCGTCTCGCTCACCTGATCCGCTCGCGTCGTTGTCCCTGCTAGCTAAGCATCAGGCGTGGTTGTCACAAGGTATGCGCCGCACCCGCAGCGACCTTCGCATCACAACGAATTGATCCAATCAACCACTTGTTGGTGAGCCACCAAAGGAGTCGTGAGATGTCCGGCAAAGACTTCAATATATTTGCTCTTCGGATTCTTGGCTGCAGCGTCGAAAGCATATTCGGGGCCGCGGCGGTCGATCGGATCGAGCTTGCCGGCGACCCAAAGAAGCGGCACCGGTCTCGCCGCCGCGCCGATGGCTTGCGCGTTCTTAGGGATAACCGCCGGCCCGTCCGGATCGAACCAGCTGAGATAGACAATCGGTGTCGCCGTCGTCGTGAACGGAATACCTTGAGCCATATCGGGAAAAGTCTGCGGCACGTTTCCCTTGCCATCGGCAATCAAAGCTTTCGCGCGTGCCACGGCATCGCTGACGAATTCGCGCATATTGCCGACCTCGGGCAGATGCCCCGGAGCGAGCGCGGCCACGCCTGCAAGATCGGGATGGCGGGCGGCGTAACCGATCGCGGCATTGGCGCCCAAGGAATGACCGATAATGACGATGCGGTTCGCCCCGTTTGCTTTCAGATTGGCGACCGCGGCGTCGATTTCCGCCATCGCCTGGTCGTAAGTAGCGTCGTAGCGGCGGTGAAAGGACCACGGCATTTCCGGCGTTGCCACGAGCGCCCCTTCGTCCTTCAACGAACTTAAAATGCCGCCATTGAGCCCGCCCGGCCAGGCTCCTTTGCCGTGCAGATAAACGATGCCGAAACCGTGCAGACTAGCGGGCGCCGCGCCACCAAGATTTGGCGCGCAAATTAGCGCAAGCGCTCCGAGCGCGCCGGCGATGGCAAGAACGAAGGCGCGGCGCCGATTCATGCGATCCTGCTTAAGCGCAAAATGAAGCCGATGATGCGACGGCGAAAAACGCGATTGCCCGACAAAGGTTAAACTTTTGCAAGCGCCGCTTTGACGCGGACAAGCATGGCTTCCACCGCGGCCCTGGCTGCCGCGAGCCGCTGCGGGTCGCGCGAGCGCACGACAACATTGGTATTGGCGTAATTGTTTTCATCAACGAACGGGTACGAGCCGATCACCACATCGGAAAATTTCTTCGCGATCATGCCAAGCTCGGTCCCGATATCGCCTTCGCGGCAGTCCGCCCGAATCGAATCGGAAAGCATCTTCGATCCGGTCTTGAGTTGCGGCACGACATATTCAAACATCGCCTGCATCACGCTCGGAATGCCGGCCATCACGATCACATTGCCGATCCAAAATCCCGGCGCCCCGGAGATCTTGTTGAGCACGAGCGTGGCGCCCATGGGCACGCGCGTCATGCGCATGCGCGCCTCGTTCATGACGCCGCCGGTTTGCGCGACACGCGCGCGCATGAGCTCGACGGCGCGCGGGTGGTAGTCGATGGCGACGCCGAATGCCTTGGCGACGCTCTCGGCGGTGATGTCGTCGTGGGTCGGGCCGATACCGCCCGTCGTGAATACATAGCTGTAACGCCCCCGCAATGCGTTCACCGCCGCCACGATCTCCGGCTCCTCATCGGGAACGATACGGACCTCTTTGAGGTCGATGCCGATCTCCGTCAAGCAATCGGCGAGATAGCCGACATTCTTATCCTTGGTGCGGCCCGAGAGGATTTCGTCGCCGATCACGAGCACCGCGGCCGTAACGACGCAATCCGTTTTGGCCGTGCTTTCGTCCATGGCTCGACCTCCGTGCTGGCGCCTCCTCTAGCGCGCCGCCAAGCGCGGCTCAAGCACTCGCGCGCAAGGCATCGAACGATTCGGGCGCTCAGGCGCGTTTCTGCGGGATGCCGGGAAAGCTGAGAATATCGCTTCGCTTCTGTAAGTACTCGTCGCGATCGATTTCGCCGCTCGCGTAGCGTTTGGCCAGCACATCGAGGACTGCCGTGTCGCGCTCTCGCATTGCGGCCATGGCGCGAACGCGGCGGCGCCATTTATGCTGCACGTACCAGGCGGTTATCGCGATGACGATCCCAACGATTATTATCGGCTCAAGCATGGTCATCCAGCCCCGGCGGGCAGCTCCGCATCTATAACTTGCGCTGCCCTCCCGAGTTCCAAATTGATCGTGCCCGCGACGGCCGGGCCATGATAGTCCCGCCCCGGCAATCGCCGAGAATGCTATACAGGCCTTCGGGGAGTGGCTGAATCGATGACCTATTGCGGTGGAATCCTGGTGCGCGAAGGCCTCGTGATGTTCGCCGACACGCGAACCAATGCCGGCGTCGATAACATTTCGACCTTCCGCAAGCTGCACATCTTCAAAGATCCGAAAAAGCGCGTCATGGCGATCGCGTCGGCCGGCAATCTTTCGATCAGCCAATCGGTGGTTAGTATATTGACCGAGGGTTACGACAACCCGGATACCGGCGAGCGCGAAACCCTGATGAATGCGCCGACCTTGTTTCAGGCGGCGCAACGCGTCGGCCGCGTGGTGCGCACCATCCACTCCACGGAAGGCAAGGTGCTTGAGGCCTCGGACGTTACTTTCGACGTCTCGTTTCTGTTCGGCGGCCAGATCCTCGGCGAGCGCATGCGCTTATTCATGATCTATTCGGCCGGCAATTTCATCGAATGCACCGTCGACACGCCGTACCTGCAGATCGGTGAGCACAAATACGGCAAGCCGGTTCTCGACCGCGCCATCAATTACGAAATGGATATCTACGACGCGTTGAAAGTGGGACTGGTCTCGGTCGACTCCACGATGAGATCGAATCTTTCGGTTGGCATGCCGATCGACCTTATGGTGTTGCGCCGCGACACCTGCGATCCGGAATTGATCTATCGCATCGAACCGGGCGAACCCTATTTCACCGACCTGCGCGAACGCTGGTCGGCCGCGCTGCGCGCCGCCCATATCGGCATTCCGCGCCCGCCCTACGCGAACCGGCGCTAACATCCACAATCGCTTTGACCGCGCCCGCCATTCCAGGGCGGACTGGCGAAACAGGGATTGCCGCAGCGCACGGCGTTCGCCACTATCCGGCAAACAAACAGGAGGAAGGGATGGCTGCGAGGAAGGTTGCGTTGGTAACGGGCGCCGGCACCGGAGTGGGCCGGGCGGTGACGCTGGCGCTGATGCGGGAAGGCTATGCCGTCGTGCTCGCCGGCCGGCGCAAGGATCTTTTGGAATCGGTCGCCAAGGAAGGCGCGCAGACGCCCGGCGAAGCGCTCACGGTTCCGGCCGACGTCGCCGACCCCGCCTCGATCAAGTCGCTCTTTGCCAAGACCAAGGAAGCCTACGGACGCCTCGACGTTCTTTTCAACAATGCCGGCATCGGCGCGCCGGCAATGCCGATCGAAGAAATCCCCTTCGACAAATGGCAGGCAGTGGTCGCCACCAATTTCACTGGCGTGTTCCTCTGCACCCAGGAAGCCATCAAGATCATGAAAGCACAACAGCCGCGCGGCGGGCGCATCATCAATAACGGCTCGATATCGGCGCATACGCCGCGCCCCGGCGCGGCGCCCTATACGGCGACCAAACACGCCGTCACCGGGCTGACCAAACAAACGGCACTGGATTGCCGCGGTCATGATATTTGCTGCGGCCAGATCGACATCGGCAACGCCGCGACCCCGCTCACCGACCGCATGGTCCAAGGCGAAGGCGTGCCGCAGCCTGACGGCCGCAAAATGATCGAGGCGCGCATGGCGGCGGAGGATGTTGGCCGCGCCGTGGTGTACATGGCGAGCCTGCCGCTCGACACCAACGTCCTGTTCATGACGGTGATGGCTAATCTGATGCCGTTCGTCGGGCGGGGATGAACGCGTCCATGCCCAGCGAATGGCATGATTTCTACGCGCTCTTGGGCACTGCCTCGGCGGCCTTGGTGGCGCTTCTGTTCGTTGCGGTATCGGTCGGCGCGACTTTGATCAGCCCCGACCGCAGCCCGGCGACGCGCACATTCATGAGTCCGGTGGTGTTTCACTACAGCAGCATTCTGTTGCTGAGCCTGATTGCGCTCATTCCGAACCTCACCCCTCCAGCGCTCGCCTTCGCGATCGCGTTGTTGGCCGTCATCGGAATGGTCTTACACCACCATCGTCATGGTCGGGCTTGCCCGCGTTTCGATCTCCGACGCCGCGGATCGGTTTGGCTATGGCCTCCTGCCGCTCGCGGCGTACCTCGGAATGCTCGCGGCCGCGGGCCTCGTTTTCGTCGAAACGCCATTGAGCGCCGACATACTCGCCGGCGCCCTTCTCCTTCTTCTCGCCGTCAACATCCGTAACGCCTGGGATTTGTTGCTCGCCTTTGCACGGCGGATCGCAACCCAGCGTCCCGGCCCCTGACCGCGGCGGCTCGCAAGCAATGCCAACGTGACGCTCTATTCCGCTGCGCTGACTTTGATCTTCGCACCGCCGCGCACCTTGCCGAGCGTCTTCACGTCGCCGAGCGCCTTCGCCCAGATGTTGCATGGGCTTGCCAATCGCGTCTCGTCGCCCTTGGAGATCGGCGTACGGCCGAATCCGATGGCGATGGCGTGGCCGTCCGGCCAATAGGCGATCTCGCCCGGCGTGACGACGGCGCGTGCGTCCTTCTCGCGCGCGACTTCGACCGGAATTTTCGAAATAGACTTCCTCGCCCCAAGTGAGCGCCGAAGCGATAATCGGCAGCGCCGCCGCAATCGCCTTGGCGGTCGGCGTTTCGAGGAGCTCGGCGTCGAGCGTAAGCGAACCGAAATCGAAACGGATTTTCATGTCTTTCGTCATTGCCGCACTTGATCCGGCAATCCATACGGAGTGAGGGTGACTGAAGCGCTCCGTGGATGCGCGGGTCAATAGGCGAGCGAAGCGACGCTGTTCTTAACGGCTATGCCCGCGTATGACGACCGCAATCGCTCAATGCAATCTGAACTCGCCGTCGATGGCGCGGATCTCGGTCGGCTTGATCAGCCGCGCATGCGCCACCGTCACCGAGTGCACCGGGCCTTCGAGCGTCTCCAGCCAGAAATTGAGGAATTTGTTGAGCGCCGGAAATGCCGGGCAGAGATCGTAGTCCTGCCAGACATAAGTTTGCAGCAACCACGGATGATCCGGACGCCGGTAGAGAATGTTGGCGGTGGTCAGCCCATAGCCTTCGAGCTGCCGCCGAAAGTCTTTCGACACCATGGTCCCCCTCCATCCCATCCGTTCGGAATGTTTTGGGAGTCGTGCGTTCATTGCAAGCCTCAAAAGTGAAGAGCTTGTTTATTTTCAAGGCACTAGCAGCATTCAACCTCTTCTGCTAACAAGCAGCCCGTTGCTAGAACGGCTGCGCCTTGCCTAACGCGCACCAACCGTGGCGGCTGGGAAATGTTTCCTCGGCGAGATCAAGAAAATTTGGTCGGGGATGGGGAACCAATGAATGGATCGACCGAGGCTTAGAAGATGAAAACAAGTTTTTTCGTCGGGTTACTTTTCGTTTCGTTGCCGCTCGTCGCCTTCGGTCAAACGCTGGGCGCCCGCACCGTGACAATCAAGATTGATGGGCCAGCCGTCATTGGATTCCTTCCGCCCGTCAAGCAACTCGGGGATGATAATCCCGACGACGCCGTTATCGAAACCACCGGCCAATTGGGCGACGCGCTCGACGCGACGAATGAGTGTTTCAAAAAATCCGGTATCAACGCACAAGTAAGTTTGGAAACTGCATCAACCCTTATGGTGAAGGAAAACGGCAATACGAGCCGAATCGTGCTGCCAAGATCTTGGGCGAAAGCAGCTGGAGCCTATTTGTTCAAACCCGACGCGGTCGCGCGCGTCATCTACGTTGAAAACGATCCGGACTCGCTCGCGATGAAAC
>JBAPZR010000518.1:0-3137 GCA_049285335.1 Xanthobacteraceae bacterium
TGCTCAATCCCAAGGGCAACAAGATCCGGCTGACCGAGAAGGAGACCTCGATCCTGCGTTACCTTTTTCGTGCCGGGCAGAAACCCATTTCGCACGAAACCCTGCTGCAGGAAGTCTGGGGCTATAAATCAGGCGTCACCACGCATACGCTGGAGACGCATATTTACCGCTTGCGGCAGAAGATCGAGAGCGACGCGGCCGCACCCGCAATCCTGGTTACCGAATCCGGCGGCTACAAACTTGTGCCGTGACTGCGGTTCGTCATGACCATCGAGGTCGCAGGCCAGCTGCGCAGAGCAAAAGGAGGTAGGCAGTGAGCCTGATAACCAGCCACCTGAGCACTCTATGGGTTCTGACAACTCTAGTGTGGGGCGGCTTTCTGCTGTTCCACGTGACCGGGCACCCGTAGAAAACTGCCGAAGCCGCCCCGAAGTCCACCCTTAATCCTCGGTAGTCAACGAGGGTTTTCGGACTGTCACGCTGCTTTACCGCGCGTCGATCATCGTGATCAGCCATCATCTGGGGAGCAGCGCGCTTTCGTCTTCCACGACTGACCGAACGATCCCGGTGTAAGATTTGACAAGCCCATCGCTCTTATCGACGCCCGAGATGCTTATGGTGTATCGCCGCAATTGCGATTTGCGGCAGGTCTTAGCAGATCTGGCGTCGGGAGCGTAAAACTGGCTCATGTTGTGTCCTCAAATTGTCGCGCGGATCGGGCTTGTAGGACAAAGGGGCGGCTGAAGCCACCCTCCTCTTGATCACGTTATTGCAACGTGGCGTACTGACGAGGATGGATCACTTGCTCACGCGGACCCGTTGACCCGATGGTTGGCTCGGTCAATTTTGATTTATGGGATCACTTCACCGCGCAATAAACTTGATCGTAGCGCTGACACTAGTGACATTAGGTGGCGGCGGATTTGTCTACTCACCCGCGACGAGGCGCGTCGGATTGCAGCTAACGTCGCCAAGCTTCCGGGGCTGCTAGGCCAGTAAGCCGCGCAGCATCGACAGGGCGCGACGTGAACGCCGCGAGGTGACTACCAGGGGTGCCGAAATAGTGATGCTCGACCCATGCCGTGGCAAATTTGTCGGAGATCGACGACATCAACATATTCCTTTCGATTTTGATTCGAGATTTAGTCGTACCACAGCGCCAGTGCGAACGCGGTATGAGTTTGTCCTAACCGCCATGCGGCCACTGCAGCGAGCCCGGCGGAAGGATTAGAGGGCCGCAAGCGATGCCGGCCGCACTCCAACCCATCGAGCGATATGTGACGCCGGTCACGGATTGCCTTCCCGACCGCTCCTAAAGATATCTGGGGCACGAGCCGGGGACGCGCTGTGGCTCGGCCGATTATCTGGCAAGAGATCACTACTGCATTTGAGGGCCGCGCATTCGGCGGATACGCCGTTCTCAACGGCGCGCCGCCGGCGCCGATCTACTGAAGTCTTTTTCCCAGTGTAGTGCCATTTTATGCCAGGCAGTGGCCAAATTGACATACATTGTACGCTGCTCAAGAGAATGGGATTTGTGAGCCAATTCCACGCACTCGGCCGCAAATCCGCGAAATTGCGTGGACGCGGTATCCAAACCTTCTGCGATAGGTTTGCTGCTCTCTTTCGCCATGGCTACCGATCGTGACTCGATTTTTTCACCGCCAAGGACTATCGGGCGGCGAGTGTTAACGCTGAAACGCAAATGTTCGGGCGCTCCTTGCGCACCGTGACCCATGGCACAGGCGAAATGCACTTTTACCAACAACACACAAAAGGACTCCGGCGGCCCCATCAAACCGGAGTCCTTCCGTTGGCCCTGCCGAATGTGCCATCGACGGCATTTGCTCGGTAACTGATTCTCAATCGCCAGCGCCAACAATTTTTTCGGATAATTGGGATAGCTAGTCGCACACGCCGCGCGAGTCCGCACCTGCGGGTGAGATATCTTCAGTTGCGTCGAAGCAATCCACACAGACGGTAGGGGCTACGATAAAAGGTGACGGGAAGTCGTCGCCGCACCAACTAAATAGCGTTCAGCCCACAACCGCACGATGCCGCTTAACGGCACGCGCTTTCGCAGACAGTCAAACACAGCAAAGCCGCCGGGGTATGGGAGCCGACGGCCTCGCCTCGTCACCCCAGGACGGTGCGGTTGTGGCAACCGCATCGGTGGGATCGTTCCAAGTTCAGGCCGACTACTTCGAGCTTGCCTAGCGCACTCAGTCGCGTCTAGCACCAGCGGCAGCGTCCCCAGCGGGCGCAGCAACCGCCGCAACCCCCGCATCCACCACAGCCTCTCCAGCCGCACCGGCAGCCACGTGCGCATCCACCGCACCTACAACCCCGCCAGGCTGTCTTTACGCCAGCTTTGAGGGTTGCATCGTTCTCATTGTCGAAGACGTAGAAGGTCGACAAGTTGACGTCGGAAATTTCTTCCTCACCGAGGAAGAGCTCGTGATGCGTTACGGTATTCTGCACCGGCACATCCACCGCCGATCCAGCAGTCGATGCCGATGCTCCGCCGGCCATCGCCAAAGACACTCCGGCGATACCCAAGGCGGGCGCCGCTCTGTTCCGACTGTTTCGCTTTGCATTATTCTTCGTGCGCACCATCAGAGTCCTCCCATACGCTGTCGGACTAGTATGCATCGAGGTCCTCGAGAATGAAACCAGCTTGGTCAACGCATATTGATCTGGATCAAAACAATGAGTCTGGCGATGCGTTCTCGTCATCACTTACCGGTGAGTGTAGGCGTTGCAAATCGGTATCAATTTGTTCCTGGTACCATTCATTACTACCTCCACAACTTTGTCCGGCCGTGGGTTCAATCCCGCGGCCTTCATTTTAATTCGCGGCGCGGTGCCTGCCACGGTGAGGGCGGATTATGGCTGTTGAGCTAACTAGAAGCGAAGTTCAGCTATTGAAAGAATTGAAGGCTGCTGGTGAACACGGCCGACGCATTGCCGGGACTTCGAGCGCCGAGATCGCGCATTTGATTAGCGCGCAGTACATTAAGCCGCTTCCGGCGATGAAACTGTACGCGATCACCGAGCGTGGTCGGCAAGTGCTTGCGGAAGCGACAGCTGGGCAAGGATGACACCAAACGGCCGCCGCTTCCCGCCGCCCTGGTCGA
>JBAPZR010000519.1:0-7008 GCA_049285335.1 Xanthobacteraceae bacterium
CATGCGGACTAGCGCTGTTGGCGTCAGCGGACATTGCCGTCGTACTGAATCTACGTCCGCGGACATCGGCGGGGACGTCGCAAAATGGCTGGTTATGACGCAAAGCGGTCGAAGTCGTATTGTGTGCGAGTCGGGCCGCGCGCCGCAATCGGCGTGCGCGCGCAATGGACCACTTCAGCTTTTCGACACTAAACCGGCAGCGCTGGCGACTGCTGACCAGCGAGTTTTTTCGCTCGCGATGAAGGCCGCGAACTGATCCGACCCAAGGAAATGAGGGTCATAGCCTTGCTTCACTAGCGCCGCCACAGCTTGCGGCGCTTGCATCGCCTTTCGCGCGGTACCGGCAAGCTTGTCGACGATCGGCCGCGGCAGCCCCGCCGGACCCACGAGACCCAACCATAGGCTGGTGTCGAAATTGGCTATCCCAGCTTCCGCCATGGTCGGCACCTCCGGCAGGGCGCTTGAGCGTTTGTCGGCCGCGGTCGCGAGCGCCAGGACTTTGCCGGACGCGACTTCGCCGATAATGGATGAGGCCGGGGCGAAGAAAATGGTAATGCGGCCGGCCATCACATCGGTAACCGCCTGTGGACTGCCCGGATAGGGCACGTGCAGGAGTTGGATACCGGCGCGCTGTGTGAATAGCACTGCCGCAAGATGCGGGAGCGTGCCGGCACCGACCGACCCGTAGGACACCTGACCCGGCTTTGATTTCGCCAAAGCGATAAGTTCAGAGACGTTGCGGACATTAACTTTGGGATCGGTGATCAGAACGATGGCAATGTTGCCGAGAAGGGCAATTGGCGAAAAGTCCCTGCCGAGACGAGTGGAGCGAGTGGGATTTATGATCTCGTCGGTCAGCGTCGAGAGCGCCGGGACAAACAGCGTGTAGCCGTCATTCACAGACCGGGCGACATACTCGGCGGCAATACTCGATCCTGCACCCGGCTTATTCTCCACCACCACTTGCTGACCCAGGAGAGGATCGGCGGCCTGAGCGAAGATTCGTGCGATAACATCGGACGTCGCACCGGCCGTGAACCCGACGACGAGGTGGATCGGACGCGACGGGTAGATCTCCGCCGCCAACGCACCCATTGGCGACAGCATTGTGGCAAAGCCGAGCAGGGTCATGGCCCTGCGATTGATAGGAGCCATGTTGTGCTCCCTGCTGTTCCCTCGTGCTTGCGGCCGCGGTCAGCCGCGACCGCACCGCCGCAGAATGTGTCACGCCGACCGCTCACGCCGCGCTCCGGATCGTGGGCTCACGAACAGTCGAAGGCGAAACGCTCAACTCGCTCGGCTTCTTTAGCCTCGATCTGATCATGGGTTTTAGCACTAGGAATCCGAGCAGCGCAGCAACGGCATTCATGAGACCGCCAATCGCGTAAACCGCGTGCCAACTGCTGGTGAAATGGGTCAATACGTTGCCGAATGGCACCAGCAATGCGGCAACGCCCTTCGCGGTGTACATGATGCCGTAGTTGACGGTTACGTATTTTCCGCCAAAGGCGTCACCGACTGTTGCGCCGAAAAGGCTAAAAATGTCTCCCCAGAACAGGAAAACCAACGCGTCGGTGATCACGAACGAAGTGGCTGTCGTCCCAAAGAAGCCAAAGGCGGCAATGCACACGGCCTCGATCGCGAACCCCACTCCCATCATGTTCGCACGTCCAATGTGATCGGAAATCCAACCGTTGAGAGGCCGTCCGATTCCATTGGTGATACTGTGGAGAAACAGCGCCGCCACGATCGCAGACGTACTGATGCCAAAAATCGTTATCGTCGCATCTGCAATGCCTCGCTCGTGAGCAATCGGCGCAAGCTGTGCAGCCGACATCAGGCCGCCGGCTGCAACCAGGAAGAACATGAGATACATGACCCAGAAAATGGGTGACCGTAACGCCTGCGACGGAGGCAGGTCCGCCGTTCCTTGGCGGATCTTGATTTTCTCGCGTGCAGGAACCTCCTGCGGGCGCGGCGCCCTAATGAAGTTTGAGACTACGACGATGATGACTCCGTAGATGATCGCAAAAACGAGAAAAGTGTGCTGATAACCGCTCGCGGTAATCATCGAGCGAATCGGCGCAATCGTAATTGCGGCGCCGGCGCCGAAACCGGCGGCGGTCAGACCGCCGCAGAGACCTCGCTTATCAGGAAACCACTTGAGCGCATTTCCGACACAGGTTCCGTAGACGGCGCCGCCGGCGAACCCGGCAATCGCGCCGCCGAGATACAACATGCCCAGCGACGAGGCGCGGGAATTGATGAACCACGCGAGAAACGTAGCAATACCGCCGGCAAACACCATCCAGCGTGGGCCGATGCGGTCAACAATTGCGCCTTCGAACGGAACCAGCCAGGTCTCCAGCAAAATGAAGATCGAGAAGGCGATCTGGATCTCCGCCTTGGTCCACCCCCATTGATGTTGGATCGGCAGCACAAACAGGGTCCACCCGTACTGTAAATTGGCGACGCTCGCCATGCAGATGATGCCGAGAACCAGCTGGAACCAGCGAATCGAATTAGAATTGCGTCCGACAACTGAAACGTTTGACATTCCCAATACTCCTGGCGTTCTCCCTGGCGCGATTTTTTGCTGAATTCGTCAAATGCATTGTTCCGCGGCCCGCCAGTCTCCTTTTGTTTGATGTCTAATGGAGGTAAGGGCCGTGGACATTAACCGCCGGAATTGATCCATGTTAATTGCATTCGCCGACTGAACCGGTCGCGAT
The DNA here is from genome assembly GCA_049285335.1 of Xanthobacteraceae bacterium. GTDB lineage: Bacteria > Pseudomonadota > Alphaproteobacteria > Rhizobiales > Xanthobacteraceae > BOG-931. Next base: position 2,733 of record JBAPZR010000519.1, read on the forward strand.
GCTATCGAGGGATGAAAGCATCACTGCGAATTTCTACAAAGCTGACTCATTAAATGAATTGGTCCGGGACTGGGTTGTTCCATTAAAGAAAAAAGGCCACCGAGCGGGCGCTCATTGGTGGCCTAGTTCGCTCTATGACCTCATGGCCGCATTCCTTTCGGAACGCGACGGTCCATTCAAAGCACACAATAGGACGCGCCGGCATTAACTTGGATCAATCGCATTAGGCTGCCGCTCTATCGCCGAGCAGCGCCCGCGAACTGGGTGTGACGACGACTACGGGAACGACCCTGCGGCGGCGAGATTGCTTTCCGCTGCAAGGAAAATCGAGCGACGGTCAATTGCGCCGCGAGCGCCAATCCGAATTGGGAACACTGGCGCCGCTGCGCGGCGCATCGATGCTTTTTGCCAAGTAGGAATTCTCGAAATCCGACAACAGCGACAGCGCTTCAAAATCGAGAATCGTTACCAATTTGCCGTCGATCGCGATGAGCTTGTCTTGGCGTAGCGAACGCAAAGTACGGTTGACATGAATTGTCGTCAGGCCGAGCGCATCGCCGATAAGTTCTTGTGTCAACGGTAGTCGAAATGACCACTCATCCGTCATGTTCACGCGGTTTAATCTCGCAAACAACTCGAGTAGAAAATGGCTTATCCTTTCGTAGGCCGATCTCCGGGCGGCATCGATCAGATGCTCCCCCAAAACGGCCGATTCACAGACGGCCGCCCAAAACAGCGCTTTCGATGCCGCCGGGCTTCGTTCGAATATATTGTCGATCAGGTTCGCGGGAATGGCCGATACTAAAACGTCCGTGATTGTCGCGACTGAATAGAGCGAGGATTTGTAGAGGCATGCCTGCAAACCAAAGATTTCTCCGGGCAAAATGAAATTTAAAATCTGCCGTCGGCCATTTCGAAGAATTTTATAACGAAACAACCATCCGTCACGATCGACGTATAGGGAGTCGCAGCGGCTCCCGGCGACTATGAAATCTTTATTCTTGGAGACCTTTATCGTCTTGATCTTCTGGCCGCCCTGCAAAACGAACGCATCGAATGTCAATTCGGTCGGCAAGATTCGCGCAGGTTCGGAAGATTTGACGTCACCGAGTCGATTGTTACGGGGCATAATCTGCTTACCACGGTGCAGCAGAATTGGCCCCATAAAAAAGGGACCTAACATTATCTATCAATGTTCGCGGCATCGCGCCATCAGGATCGCTGCGCAATTAATCTATGTTAGCGGAATCCGTTAATTCCCGCCAGCCCGTAAGGCGCTACCACTCGCTTGGTAAAATCGATGGGCTCAGCGCGGGCCGTGAAACTTCAGCAGTGCAATGGAAGACGTTAAATACCTCATCGTGGGAGGTGGACTGGCGGCGGATGCGGCGGCACGCGGCATTCGCGAGATAGATCGCGTGGGTTCGATCCTCATTGTGTCCGACGAAACGGACCCGCCCTACGATCGGCCGCCCCTGTCAAAGGCCTTGTGGACTGGAACGCCGCTGCACGCGATTTGGCGGCACACCGATTTGGCCGGAGCGACGCTGCGCCTGGGCGCTCGAATTATCACACTCGACCCTTCCCGGAGAATTGCAACGGACGCCGACGCAAACGGCTATACCTATGAAAAATTGCTATTGGCTACGGGCGGCTCGCCGCGACAACTCTGCGACTCCGATCCGTCGGTCATCTATTTTCGCAAGTTGGGCGATTTCAGGAAAGCCTGGAGTTTGGCCGCGCTGGGCGCCGACTTTGCCGTTGTTGGCGGCGGATTCATCGGGTCGGAAATTGCCGCCGCCCTTGCCAAGAATAAAGGGAAAGTATCCATGATCTTTCCAAATGCCTCGATCGGGGAAAAACTCTATCCGCGTCCGCTGGCGAATTTCTTGAATGTTTATTTCCGAAAGCATGGCGTCAGCGTTCGATTCAACGAGCGCGTGGTTCGAATTGAACGCCGAGGCGATCGGCTTATCGTTCATACCGATTGCAACGACGACTTTTCCGTCGATGCCGTCGTTGCCGGAATTGGCATCGAGCCCAACGTCGATCTCGCCAAGATTGCCGGACTGAAAGTGAGTGACGGTATTATTGTCAATGAAAGGCTCTGCACCAGCGACCCGCATATTTTTGCTGCGGGTGACGTTGCAAACTTCCCGTGCGCATCACTCGACCGGAGGCTTCGCTGCGAGCACGAGGACAATGCGCGCGCCATGGGGAGAATCGCGGGCCGCAACATGGCCGGAGATTCTGAAATCTATCGACATCTACCGTTTTTCTATTCGGATCTATTTGACCTCGGTTACCAAGCGGTCGGCGAGATCGACAGTGAATTGGAAGTCGTAGAGGACTGGGAGCGCATTTTTCGCAAAGGGGTCATCTACTATTTGAAGCGAAAGCGCATTCGCGGCATTCTGTTGTGGAATACACCTGGCTTTGTGGAGGCCGCGCGCGCGTTGATCAAATCAAATAGGACCCTCGATGCAAGCGCGCTCATCGGTCGATCCGCTTGGGGAAAGCACGAATTGATCGCGCGGCAGCGGGGCGCGGCGCTATGGCCTCAGATTTGAAGTTCCGCGCGCCGGCGAAACAGCTACTGCTGTTGCGTCCCCGCGAGTGTCTCGCGGCATTGAACATAAGCGGGGGTGCCGAATTTCGCCCCGGCGGATTGGCACTTGGCGTCATCGATGTTAGCCCGCTGCGCAGACGTGCAGCCGGTGACCAGTAAACACGCAATCAACAGAGTAGCCACCCTCATACGCGAGAGGCTAACGGCTGAACCCATTTCTGTCGAATGAACTGTTTGAACATTGATTTTCCAACCGCCTTTCGAAACGCCTGCATCGAATCGGAAAACAAGCTGCCCTCCGCCGCGCCTGATCACAACGGCGGGAGGGCAATGTTTGGTTCGCACGGTCTAAATGGCTCGGCCGTAACCGATTTCGGGCGTGGTAAACTGTTTTTTAGCATGCCCGGCGCATAGTTGGCGTCGAGCAAGCGCGTCGTGCGCGTCGGGCATGGCTATGCAGTGTGCAAAGCTATCTGATGACGAATTGTGGCGCGCCATCGCCGAAAATACCAATGCGATGTCGCGCCTTGTTCGTCAGCAGCTTGAATTGGACGCCTATATGGGCGCGAGCGACCCATATAGGGGGTATCTCATGCGCTTCCACGTGGAGAGGGCAAGCCAGTTTCAGCGCGAATATCAGGACTGTACCGCCGAGCTTCGCCGACGTTATCTATAGGTCTCTCGGCTCTGGCAGCGATCGAACGTTTGCCGTCGTCTCGCCCCGGCGCGCCCCCGTCGACCTCAAGCGCGCTCGGCTAATACGACCTCCCGCCCCGCGCCGCCTGCTTCGTGAAACACTTGTCGCCGGCCTTTACGGCCTCGGCACCATAGTGCTCGAGCGCGTACCGCCTCGCGGCGGCGAATCCATATTGAGCGACGGCCTGTCTTACGAGCAGGCATTGCGACGCCGTCGGTTCTTGAGCGAAAGCGTGATCCGCGATCAGCAGAACAACGCCAGTTAGAAGTAGCAATCTCGGCATGGCTGCTCCCCCCCGCTTGATTCCTGCGCAGCCTTATTTGTGCTGAGTCACGTCGATTTCGAAATCGTTTTTCTGCGGCGATTCACAGCCTTATTCACGTCGGCGTCCTGTGTTTACGCGCCGCATCTCGCCGCGCTTCAATTCGTCTTTTTGGTGGCGTTTTCTTGAGCTCAGGCCGGGCGAATTTTTTATTCACTGCGCCAAGCTGCGGCCGCTTCGCGATGGTCGCCGTAATTCGCCGCGCTTCGTCGCCGCCAGTGCCGCTCCGAAGGCAGTGGAGCCCCGGCCGAGAGGAAATGCGACCGAGGCTCCCCGGAGCGTCGGCCGACCGAAGGAGGTAATTTCGATCGGCCGTGGCCAAACAAGTCAGCAATTTCCGGCGCTCGTGTGAAGCAATCCGGCCACAACGCGGCATCGAAGCGGCGCAGCGCGGCGACCCGGGACGCGTCATGCGCGGGCTTGACCCGCGCGTCCGTGCTGCCTCGCAGCGATCGCGGCAACGGCCAAGGTTTTTAAGCGGCAGAGCACCATGGATCGCCGGGTCACGCCGGCAATGACCGAAGACTAGTGCGGTGAGTGCAGCGACAATTATTTGAAAGAATAATTCAAACCGCCACGAATGATGTTTTCATTAAAATATGTCGTTGTCGGCAGGCCAATATCGCTTGGACCATTCGTATCGGCGAGGCGAACATACAGATATTCGGCCTTGAGCGACCAGTTCGAG
>JBAPZR010000520.1:0-2484 GCA_049285335.1 Xanthobacteraceae bacterium
GACGACAGCGCCACCTATCATGCGGTGACCTGCGTGGCTTGCGCGCGCGTTCATTTGGTCAATCCGAAAACGGCCAAAGTTGCCGGCGCCGAGCGCAGATAGAGCCGGATAGAGCCGAAACCGCGAATCGTCCCGGCCCGCCGCCGCTTGCGGATCTCGCACCCGTATTCGCGTGTCTGTTTTAGGTTTCTATGTTTACGAACATGGAACAGCGCGAACCAATGGCGCGCGCACCATTTCCAAATCCGCGCGGTGGAATTGGCGGCGATTTGCCATTTTCAATTGTGTGTGATGGCGGACATTTGCATTCGACTTGAAGCCGGCACCGGGCGCAGACTCCCGTACCGTCCAAGTCGTGAAATCAAGTCCGCGGAATGAAAGCCGCGGAAATATTCGCATCGCGGAAGATTATATTCGCGGAGGCGCGTCATGGATCGGTTCGTTCAGCGCCTAAACATCGAGCACTTCGAGCGGTTGTTGCAGACCGTCACGGACGAGTCGGTGCGCCAGCGCATTAGCATCCTGCTCGCGGAAGAGCGCGCGAAGCAGCCAACCGATGCCGACAAGCCGGAGAGGGTAGCGGCGAATCGTTCGTAAGCCGCAAGCCTCGCGCCCCCCTTCCGGAGTTCCTTTCCACGGGAAGAGACGGCGCGGCGGCATTAACATTTGCTGACTTTTCCACGCCAAACCCATCGGCCTTGACTTAAGTCAATGCCGAGGAACGAACGCGCGTGTCATGTTGCCGTCATGGATAGACACAGCACCCCATCCTGCCCGAGCTGCTCGCGGGTCATGAGCCTGAAGCGGACCATTCCCGGCATTGGCGGTCTGCCGCAGCTGCGCGTCTATAGCTGCCAATATTGCGGGGTATCGCTGACCGAAGCCGACGAGCCGACGCTGCACGTGACCGGCCACACCAACGCTGTCGCCGGCCAACGCTAGCTCTGAGAGGCGCGGCGCGGCTTTTAACGGGCATGATCCCCGGATCGCATCCGGGCATGCTTTTCGGAAAGACAGGTTTCCACACCTCCGGATCATGCCCTGGCCTCCTCGCCCCGCGACGGCTATGAAGCGGCATGCCTCCGACGTCGTCGCCGCTCACTTCGTTGCCGCCCAATCCTTGGCCCGAATCGCCCCCGCCAAAATCGTCGCCGCCGAAGTTCTTAAACCACGACGATCTCGGCACCGTCATCCGCCTGGCGCCGCTCATCGCCATCGATTTCGTCATCCGCAATGCGCGCGATGAGGTTCTGCTCGGGCTGCGCACCAACGAGCCGGCCAAGGATTGGTATTTCGTGCCCGGCGGCATGGTGCTCAAAAACGAGCGGCTGGCGGACGCCTTTTCGCGTCTTCTCAAAACCGAGACCAATTACGCGGTGCGCATGCACGACGCGCGGCTCATCGGCGCGTTCGAGCACTTTTATAAGAACAATCGCTTCGGCAATTCCGACTACGGCACGCATTACGTGGTGCTCGGCTACGAGCTTAAGGTGCCGGACGGGGCCGCGTCGAAGCCCGACGATCAACACAGCGAATTGCGCTGGTGGCCGCTCGCCGAACTATTGGCTTCGGAGCGGGTGCACAAAAACACCAAGGCTTATTTCGAGCGCTGAAGGTTAGGCCTCGATGACGATCATCGGCGCCGGTCGGCCTGCCGCGGCAAGCCCGTCGCGCACGCGCGCGGCGATGTCGCGGTAATATTGCGCATGCGGATTGTCCGCCGCGGCCGAGACCACGGGCGATCCGGCGTCCGATTTCTCACGGATCGCGATGTCGAGCGGCACTTCGCCGAGAAACGGAACGCCGAGACGTTCCGCCTCGCGCCGCGCGCCGCCATGGCCGAAAATGTCGGAGCGCGTGCCGCAATGCGGGCAGACGAACGTGCTCATGTTCTCGACGATCCCGAGCACCGGAACATTGACGCGGCGGAACATGGCAATGCCGCGCCGCGCGTCGATCAAGGCGAGGTCCTGCGGCGTCGAGACGATGACCGCGCCTTTGAGCGGCACTTGCTGCGCCATCGTTAGCTGGGCATCGCCGGTGCCCGGCGGCATGTCGACGACCAGGACATCGAGCGTACCCCATTCGACCTCCCGCAGCATTTGCGTGAGCGCCGACATCACCATCGGCCCGCGCCAGATCATCGGCGTTTCTTCCTCGATGAGAAAACCGATCGACATCACCGTCATGCCGTGACGCTCGATCGGCCGTAGTCGATTGCCGCCGGCGCTTTCCGGCCGCTCGCGGATGCCGAGAAGCTTCGGCATCGATGGGCCGTAGATATCGGCGTCGAGGATGCCGACTTTGAGTCCGAGCTCGTGCAAAGCGAGCGCGAGATTGACCGCGGTGGTGGATTTGCCGACCCCGCCTTTGCCGGACGCGACTGCGATGATCGACGCGATCCCCGGAACGCCGGCCGGCGAAGGCGCGCCATGACCGCCGGGCGCGCCATGCCCGCGCGGGCGCGGCGAGGCGGCTTGCGGG
>JBAPZR010000521.1:0-2379 GCA_049285335.1 Xanthobacteraceae bacterium
CTTGGTGCCCGCTGGCGCGCGCGACCATTTGAGATGCGGCGACCTGTTGCCCCCGGCGCAACCAAAGCCGAAATCAGCCGAAAGAATAAAGTCATTCGGCAGATAATCGCCATCCTTGAAACTGTTGCTGGTAACCGCGAAAGTCATTGGCCATCTCCTTCGTCTTGGTTCGACAAGAGAACCTACGTCGTTAGTAATACGCAACGTAAGGTGCGACCCGAACTCCGCTCAGAGCGAGCTCGGCACGTAATAATGGCCAGCTCCAGCGATTGGCGCTCGAGTGCTTACTACAATCTCAAGCCGCCTGTTTGGCTAGGAAGTGCCCGAGGGCCTTTTTCCCCTCTTTGGCTGCCTCGGCCATGCTCTCAAAAAACATTGGCGAGCGTTCTACTGGCGTCGACTTGCCGGCACAATAAATTTCCCAACGCCAGGGCTTCTCTGGTGTCCCTCGCCGCTTCACGACGAACGAACAGTCCGCTGGGTCAAATTGATTATTCATGCGCTATTAGATGGTGAGACGCGGCCTAATTTTCAAATGGAAGCGTGAGACACGTTGTGCAATGCCCGCGCAGCTCTAGCGAGGCAGCTCAAGGGAGTTGGTTTCCAACTGCTCAGTTATGATCTAGTCCGTTAAGGGAAACGCGGCCCGTCGATAACGCTAAGCACCAGTTTTAAGTGTTCTTCGGTGGGCGTTCCGTTGCGCAATCGCATCTCCTCAGCCACGCGAGCTCGGCACAGCGTGTGGCATACGCGAGCTGCCTTTTCCCTCATTCTTTTATTGACTTCCTGCGCTCGAAAGATTTGCTCGCAGTCGGCAAGCGCCATACGCACGCCCTGACGGATCGCGTTTGCATCTTCACCCTCGAGCGCCAGAACGTCAGCCAAAAAGGCTTCAACACGGTCGTCCATTGCAAGCTAGTCCTGAGCCACCTGAAAAGCGTTCGACCTCTTTGGGGAATATCCCTTATATGAAATGGCTGATGGCCGATGGACTCGCAAGGCATGATCGCAGTGGAGTTTGAAGAGGGTCGGCTCGGCTGTTTTGAGCGGGCGGCGAGATAAAGGGGACTTTGATGGTGTTGCAAGGTCGTATTTCGCAGGCTCCTGCCGGACTGATAGGATTTGATACGACAGATCCTCTCAATCCAGCGACGGCCAAGCGATATTTCAACAAAGGCTATCGGTATTGTGTTCGTTACCTAAGCCATAACAAAAACGCGAAATCTCACTATGATGACCTTACTGCCGACGAAGCGCAGGTCCTCCTAGATTCCGGAATGGCTCTTTTTGTTGTGCAACATCCTCTCAGATCCGGATGGGTGCCAACCGCTAATCTTGGCCATACGTTTGGCGCGAACGCCGCTGCGTATGCCGGCGACGCAGGACTTCCTGCCGGGGTCAACGTGTTTCTGGACCTTGAGGGTGTCAAGAATGGCGTATCTGCAAGCGACGTTATCGCTTTTTGTAACGCTTGGTTCGCCGAGGTCGAAGGCGTCGGATACGAGACGGGCGTCTACGTCGGCGCGGCTCCAGGACTGAGCGCAGATCAATTGTACTGGAATCTAAAAACAAAGCATTATTGGAAGGGTGGATCGAGTTCTAAGGCCGGAGTACCCGACGATATACCGCATCGCGGGTATCAGCTCGTTCAACACATTCAAAATCCAGGCAAGCCCAATGAATTCGATTCCGATGTGACCAAAACTGACAATTTCGGCGACGGGGTGATGTGGATCAGCGGGACATCACTCGTCGCATAACCTTTTATCGGTCGCGGCGTAATAGGTAGCACCGCCTCAAACTGTCACACGAAGGTTGGACGAGGCACAAACCCTGCGCAGCTAGACGTGTCCGAGACCTTAGGCTACCTTTCGTCCCCGCAACTTAAGAGCTTTTGCCTAATTGCATGTCTCGAGACGACCATGGCATCGGACAATCTTTTCAATCTTTGACGGGAATCGCGGAGCAGCTTGCCGGTCATTCAATGGAGAGAGCTCAGGGAGCAATGAAGAATTATTTCGGTTGGCTTCAGAGCGCGATATCAGCGGCTCCTTGGGGCAACACGGATCTGAACAAGAAATTATTGGATACATGGCCGCAAGCCCGACGTGATGGCGTGCGGCGTATGCCACCGGGCGGATGGGCCGGGCGGGCCCGAAAATGCGAGCCTTGCTGGCCTTCCCGCGCAGTATATCGTTCAGCAGATGGCCGATTTTAAAAGTGGCGCGCGGAGAACGTCCGTACCCGGACGAATCCCGCCGCAGCTGATGATCAAGACGGCGAAAGGCGTTGCCGACCCAGAAATCGAAGAGGCGGCGGCCTATTTTTCCGGGTTGAAAGCGCGGCCGGTGATCAAGGTGACGGAATCCGCTACAGTGC
>JBAPZR010000522.1:0-3481 GCA_049285335.1 Xanthobacteraceae bacterium
TGTCGATCGAGGACTCGGGCCCGGGCATCGACCCGAAGCATGCGGAAAACATCTTTGATGCGTTCGTGACCACGAAATCCCATGGGATGGGATTGGGGCTTGCGCTCTGCCGGATGATTATTGAGCGGCATTCCGGCGAACTATCGGTATCGCCGGCCCGTCCGCGTGGTTCAATCTTCCGTATCGTCTTGCCGATTTTGCTCGCGACGAGGTGATCGCATGAGGCGAGCGCCCACCGATGTCTTTCGGGGGTAAGCGGAGATTGGCCGAACTATGCGAAATGTCCGCTTATGACCCCGAGCCGACGTTGGGATCATGGGGCTACTCAGCGTCACCGCACAAACGTTTGATCACAGCATGGTCCACGTGGCATGGACGGCCATAACCAACAGAGCGACGGACGCGGTGGCAGAGGCGTTTAGCCGCGAGCCGAGCTCAAGCCGGCTGGACAAGAAGATAACTGCCGCCAGGGCAAGATGCCTGACCCGACCCGATATAGTCAGCGGTGCGGCGTCTCTTGCGACGCCGCCTCGCTCGTCCTCGGGGCCTAGTTTTGTGACCCCGCAGCCGAACCCGACGGTCGGTTCGAGACGTGCACGGCGCCGATGGTGACACTTGGGACGGGCGATACCGGTCCAGTCGCTTGCGTGCCAGGATGAATCAAGCCGGCGTTGATCATGGCGCGGCCGTCCCGGGTCGGACTGCTCATTTCCTTGACGTTGTCGCTAATGAGCTGGTCGGCGGCTTCCGGATGTCCAGTGTTGATCTTGCGAAGATTGCCCACAAAGATCCTCGGATAAATCCAGGATGAAGACGGTACCTTAAGACCCATGAATCTCCCGATGTCGGCAACGAAGGCGTTGCAATTGTATAGCTCCACGCTCCAGGTCGTGTGTTCGGCCTGCAGCTGGCGAATATAAGCAACGACTCTATCGTACTGAGCTTTGTTCATCAGCACGCGATAGCGAGAAGTGATGTACCTGTCCTCAAGGTCGCCGTCGGTCCAACCCGTATCTGCGGGGACCGGAACATAATGCCCCATGACCCACATCTGCGGGTCGTCGCCCTTTGGCGAAAGCCCGGCAACGTTGCTCTTGCGAGGCGCCTCGCCGACCCGGCCGAAGACTACAAAAGTGTGGCCGTAGTCCCATGACTGTCGAGAACGAAATTCGACGTAGTAATCTCCGGAACCGCTCGTCGCGGTCGCGGTTCCGCTATTCTGCGGTTGTGAGCGGGTCTGCGCGCCAGCCGCCGAGAGGCCAAGCCCCGTTAGGGCGATCATTGCCAACGGGATAAGCAACCGGGTTGAACGCCTGCCAATCGGCTTCCGCTCCATGGTACCCTCCGCGTTCTATCGCAAAAAAGAAGGGGACCGGCACGACGGCGGTCCCCCATCCCAAAGCTCGCCTAGCCTTTGGTGACGACCGGCGGCGGAGGAGGAGCTTTGCCCTTGCCGTAGTACGGTCCTGTTTGTGCAAAGGCCGCGACGCTAAAGAGAGTCACCGCCACTGCAGTCAGCAAAGCAAGTACTTTCATGGCATTCTCCTTTTGTCATGACACGTGAATGGTAGCCGGCAAGCTGATGCCGGCTAGTGCTGAAAAGACACACTGAGAATTTGAATTAAGACAGATCGTGGTTAATTAGAGATCAATAAATACGCCAGCGCCGAGATCATGGCTCAACTGGGGCAACCCCTAGCAAATCATCAAAAGCCGGCTATTGGCAGATACAACTGCGATTTCAAATAAATGACATCCGAGGCATGAGAAAATATTCGTAGTTAGGCCGCGGTCCTCCTCGTCATGCGTAGTTGATCATCGCCATGAAGCCAAAATCCATGTGCAGTTGTTGATGGCAATGGAACAGCGTCGGCCCGGGATTGTCGGCGACGAAATCAAATTCCACTTCTTGGAACCCGCCCAACATCACCACGTCTTTGATCATGCCTGCTGTGGATTTGCCGCCGACGCGAACGAGTTCGAAACTGTGGCGGTGCAGATGCAGCGGATGAATGTCGTCGCTGGCGTTGCGGAACTTGAACCGGTATCGGCGCCCTTCGTGCACGGTATAGGCCGGCTTCATGGTGTCCATGGAGAAAGCCTCGCCATTGAGGAGCCACTGGTTGAAGCCGTCGAGCGCGGCGTTGTGTTTGACCACGGTAACCTCGAAGGTTTCATCCGGCGATTGCGCGGGCGCGGCGCCCTTTCCGAAGATCGTGTAGTCCCATTTGTAGGGCCGCGGCTCGCTCCACTGCGGCTTACCCGCGGCGTCCGCATATTCGACGACAATGCCCATGCCGTGGCCGCGATCGTCGTCGTCAAGATCGCCCATGACCCAAACGCCTGGATGGTTCATCTCCACAATCGCGCAGATGCGTTCGGCGGTGCCGAGCCATAGCACCGGCACATCCGCCGGCGTCGGGACCGGATTGCCGTCCAACGCAACGATCCTGAAAGTATGACCGGGCAAAGCCAGGCTGCGGATCTCGCCGGCGCTGGCGTTGAGCACATGGAAAAGAACACGATCGCCTTGCTTGACGCGAATCGGCTCGCCGTGCCCGAGCATCTTGCCGTTGATGCTGAAGAGATCGTAGCTGACTTCGTACCCCTTGGGGCCCTTGAACTGTTCATCGGCGCTTTTGCCGATGGTCTGCAATTCTTCGATCGGATCTCCCTCGAGAAAATCCATCGCCATGTCGCCACCCTGGCTGAAGGATGGCAGGAACTCCTTGAGCACAAGGAAGACTTCGCGATCGTAGGCGCCCGGATTGCTGACTGGTTCGATATAGACCGGGCCGGCTTGCCCGGTATAGGTCCCGAGGCTGAGATTGTTCTTTGGGACGACATGGGTGTGGTAGAAGCGAAAGCCCGATGGTTTCGGCACAAAGGCGATGCGGCGCATGCCGTGTGCCGGAATGTACGGCGTGCCTTCCTCGGCGGCGCCATCAACATCAACGGGAACGAACTGGCCATGCCAATGGAGTTGTTCGGGTGTGTCGGTGTCGTTGTGGATATCGACGACGACCCGCTTGCCTTCCGTAAGCCGCACCAGCGGTCCTGGAAATTGACCATTGTAGAGCGTGGTTGAAACGATGCTCTCCGACGACAACTGAACAAGCCCGGTTGCAATGCGGATTGCATAGTCGGCCTTTTCCGGACCCGCCTGCGCATTGGCGGATTGCACAAAACCATCCGGCGCGGCCGCCAGCGGTATTGCGGCAGCGCATTTTAGCAATGAACGGCGATTGATCGACATTAAGATATCCCCGTGGACACAAGACGGCGCAGGCACATGACCGGACTCGGGAAGCGTCGTTCCGATTATCCAGGATTAGGGGCCGGATTGTTCAGTGAAAGGCCATTGTCAGGGCGATGGCGACTCTGAAGCTCGCATAGCACCAGGCGCCGAGCGAACATCCCACCACGGCCAATGCAACGGTAAAGAACGGCGAGCCAAAGTAGGGTTTGTAATTCTCTCTGC
>JBAPZR010000523.1:0-2834 GCA_049285335.1 Xanthobacteraceae bacterium
GAGATCAATAGAGAGCACGCTGTTGTCCGATGCTCGATCGCGACAGCGCGCGTTGCCGCGCTTGGCGTGACAGCTCAATCGGACGACGGTGATGGCGACGTCAAGCTCACCCTAAGGAGCGGCCTCAAAGCATCGGTTGCATGCTCGGACGTCTATCCTAGTTTGCTGATCCCGTGGCGGTTCAATCCAGACGAATCGGCAGTCGTAGCCAGCGCATTTCTTGCCATGCCTGCGGTGACGCCGCAGATCATAGCCGACAAGGCCGGAGAGTGCTTCACCTCGCTTCAAAAGCAGATGCCGGCGAGACGCTGGCCTCCCACATCGGCGACCACTGTCGATTTCCGCGACATCGAACTGCAATGCAGTCTCGACAGCGATGTCCAAGGCGGCGAAGCTCTCGTCGTGCATTCGATCGAGCGGTAACGAAAGTGCGCAGCAACCAGGGGATTTATGATCAGATTACGATCTCCGCTTTACCCCCAAAAGCAGACATTGGTTCAGTGCATTGGGATGTGTGCTTTGTGCCAAAAGCGGAGGTCGGACCCACGCTCTTGCTTGGTGATGAGCCCCGTAACAAATTGCCAGGCGGCTTGGACGACGGTCATCAACAATCTTCAACTCCTCAATGCGAGTTATCGCTTGATCGAACGGGCGCCGTAGTTTTTGCCGATCTGCAGCCGGCGCCGCAGTTTTTCCACAGTCGCAGGCCGGTTGAATTCACGTTTATCCTAATACGGAAGCTTTGCGCCGAGCCGAGCAGTACGTCAGTCTTCGAACGGCAAGCCAGCATACTGCTCGGCGAGCGACGCCTGGGCGTGCTCGGAGGCGTGCAGATAATCGAACTGATTGAGCCGCATTTGCTCTTCGAACGGCGTCTCGTCAGGAAAGCGATGCAGCAGCATCGTCAGCCACCATGACACGCGCGCCGAGCTCCACACGCGGCGGAGCGCCATCTCGGAATAGCGGTCGAGGTAATGCGTGCGCCCGGTGCGGTAGATTTCGGTAAGGGCACGCGACAGATAAAACACGTCGGAGACCGCAAGATTGAGTCCCTTGGCGCCGGTCGGCGGAACGATGTGGGCGGCATCGCCGGCCAAAAATAATTGTCCATAGCGCATCGGCTCGGCGACAAAGCTGCGCAGCGGGGCGACGGATTTTTCGATCGTCGGCCCGGTGACGATCCGATCGGCCATGTCGGACGGACAGCGCGCTTTGAATTCGCGCCAGAAGCGATCGTCAGGCCAGTCCTCAAGTTTGGTGTCAAGCGCGCACTGGATGTAGTAGCGGCTCAGCATCGGCTTTCGCATCGAGGCAAGCGCAAAGCCGCGATGATGGTAGCAGTAGACCATGTCCGGGAAAGGCGGTGTCTCTGACATGATGCCGAGCCAGCCAAATGGATAGCCTTTCTCGTAGGTCTTGAGCATTGCGGCCGGGATTGCTGACCGGCTCACGCCATGGAAGCCGTCGCACCCGGCGACATAGTCGCAATCGATCCGCTGCGCGGAGCCGTTTTTGTCGTAGGTCACGAATGGTCGTTGCGAAGTGAGCTCGTGCAGACGCACGTTGCTGGCCTGATCGATCACCTTACCGCCGGCGGCATCGCGCGCCGCATAAAGGTCTTCCGTGATGGAAGTCTGGCCATAGGCCGTCAATTGCTTACCGGTGAATTTCTTGGTGTCGATAAAGAATCGCGGCCGGCCCTCCCAGGCGATGGCCGAGCCGTTATGCGGATAGCCTTCGCGATCCATGCGCTCGCCGAGCCCGACGTTGCGCAAAAGGTTGACTGTGCCGGCCTCAAGCACGCCGGCGCGGATGCGCTCGAGCACATAGGCGCGGCTCTGGCGCTCCAGCACGATGGTGTCGATACCGTTGCAGTGGAGGATGTGTGACAAGAGCAGACCGGCCGGGCCGCCGCCGATAATCGCGACTTGAGTGCGCGCAGCCGATGTCACGGCGCAAGGAAAGGCTCAAATGTGCACATTGGCAAGCGGATTTCGCCGCTGCCAACGAATTCAGAAATGAAGGTCTTGAAAGAGTAAAACATAACACCGTTGCACCGCACAAAAAACAATCCGGCATCTTCGCCACGCTTGGAATTTCACAATCCAAGAACGTCGATCCGCTTGCGAGCTGTTGTTTCTATTCGTGCGTCGACCGCCATTGCTGGAACTTGCGGAACAGCTCATCGCGCTCCTCCGCTGTTAATTTGTGGTGGCGCGGTGAAGCATCCGCGCGGCGCCCCGGCAACTGGACGACTCTGAGTGCACGTTGGTTCGCCGCGCCTTGGCTCGGCGGACCTGGGCTCAACCGCTGTGTGCACGAACTAACGCGGGCTAAGGCGACCATTTCGCAGCTGACGAGGTTTCCATAGCATGCAGGCAGATCGCGACTGTCGTGTTGAATGACGCACCAACTGGCGGCCGGCTGCGCTCTCCCGGCGTCGGCATTGATACTTACGGTGCGGCTGCTGCAGCCTGCAATTAGCAAAATAATAATGCTGGTTAGAAGTAAGAACCTCAGCATGGCTGCCCCCATGCTGCCAATTCGTTCGCGGCGTTATTGTGCTGTTCGCGTCATTTATGGACACTCCTACCGTTATCCACAGCCCAATTTCACTTTCGTGTCTTCGCCGCAATCCGCCGCGCCTCGTCTTTCGTGAGCAACTTCGCCGCGCCGATCGCCGGCCGGGCTCCTCCTCGAAATAGACGTAGGCGAGCTTTTGGCCGGCGCAGTCCTTCACAACGAAGGCAGCGGCCGTTCGCACTTAGGCTTCAGTCACCAGATGCGCGTTGCTTACGAGATGCTCAATAGACGATGGGCCACCGGTGCGGCCA
>JBAPZR010000524.1:0-2522 GCA_049285335.1 Xanthobacteraceae bacterium
GTTCCGGTTGTGAGAAGTCGGCTGGCAGCTCCGATAGCTGTTGGCTGAGTTTAGCCAACATGCTGCTAAAATCAAATAATCCTACCGCAGTTTGGGGTCGGTTTGTGATGCCGCCTGCTGCACACAATCTTCGGCGTGGCGAACGCATTCGCGAACATGATCACTCAACATCGCACGTCCCCTGGATGCTCGGGATCGTGCCGTACCTCACAAAAACACCGATGAACGACTAAAGTTCGAAAACTCTAAGCATTGATTAATGAACCAACGTCGCTTCCTTCCTCCGTGGACTGTTGAGGAACTAGGCTCTTGCTTCGTCGTGATCGACAGTAACGGGCAAAAGCTGGCCTACATCTATTTCGAAGAGGAGGCGGGACGGCGTTCGGCGGCGAAGCCACTTAGCAAAGACGAGGCAAGGCGTCTTCCTCCGAACCATCCCGCTCGCGCTCGTCATGCTGTATTGGGCGTCAGGTTTGATCTGGATCAAAAAAATCTTTGTATGAGAAGACCGCTTTGGGTCATTCACGTCATGGGGCGGCTCTTAGATTGCGGTCTTGCCTGGCATACGGTTACTCACTTTGTGGACGGTGACGGGCCGATTGATAATCGCAGATTTCGCTTGGCTGGGTGAAGAGGACACGGCCGTGACAGTATGCCTATTGACGCATTGCAGTCGCGTCTTAGCACACGCGGCAGCGTCCCCAGGACAAGCAGCAACCGCCGCAGCCCCCGCAGCCACCACAGCCTCTCCACCCGCACCGGCAGCCACGTGCGCATCCACCGCACCTACAACCTCGCCAGGCCGTCTTTACGCCAGCCTTGAGCGTTGCGTCGTTCTCCTTGTCGAAGACGTAGAAGGTCGACAAGTTGACGTCGGATATTTCTTCCTCACCGAGGAAGAGTTCGTGATGCGTTGCAGTGTTCTGCACCGGCACATCCACCGCCGATCCAGCAGTTGATGCGGATGCTCCGCCGGCCATCGCCAAGGACACTCCGGCGATGCCCAACGCGGGTGCGGCTCTCTTCCGACTGTTTCGCTTTGAACTATTGTTCGCACGCGCCATTGGAGTCCTCCCATAGGTTCTCTTGATCAATCACTACGCGGTGAACCGGCCGCACCGATCGCCGCGAATACACGCAAAGCTGCCGGAGCTGATGCGCCGGTCGAAGCCTTTCTGATTTGACCGCGCCATATCCGCTTGTAAACACCGGGCGTAGATTTTTGGTTCCCAGTTAAAAGCATCGGAGTTTGTTGTGAGTACTAAAACCCCAGCCGCGCCCACCTTCGCTGGGGTTTTTATATCGTCTATCACTCAGAATTAGCGATAAACCCGCGGATGATACACATGCGGATGATACATGTAGGCGCTGTTATACACGGCCCGACGATCCGTTCTCCGTGCTACGCCTGCCACGCTTCCAGGCGTCAGCGGGTGACCGATCCGTGCACTGGCGCTGTCAACAGATAGTGATAAGATTTTTTCAGGTGACCACTGAACTGATACAGGAGCGGCGCATATGAGCGCTGCTCCAAGTGCACATGCAACAATACTAGACTTCTTCATGACTGCTCCTGTTCTTAGCATTTAGATGCCGGAGTTCTTTTCGACTACATCGCGGCACCTTAGCCGATTGCGTATACCCGCGCGC
Source organism: Xanthobacteraceae bacterium (assembly GCA_049285335.1). Classification (GTDB taxonomy): domain Bacteria; phylum Pseudomonadota; class Alphaproteobacteria; order Rhizobiales; family Xanthobacteraceae; genus BOG-931. Next base: position 1,651 of record JBAPZR010000524.1, read on the forward strand.
TCAGCGGCGTCTGAGCAAAATTGCTCACTCTGAACCGACGGGCGGAGGGTGATACGGTCGAAGTGCGGATCGTCACCCCGCGTACCGAGGGCAGTAATGGTGAGATCAATGCCGATGAAATCTGAGGCTGTGTAACCTCAATGATTTTGTGCCTTGCGGGAACCTTTTCCAGCCACGTGCCTTTACATCGACCGGGGGGTATGGTCATGCCTGGCAACGAATTAGTAGCAGCGTATCGGCGCTACGCCGCCAACTGCGTTGAAATGGCCAAGGAGTTTTCCGAACCCGACCAAAAGCTCACATTACTGGATATGGCTAATGCCTGGCTGAGGCTGGCCGAAATTGCCGAGAAGTTCGGCGATGCTCTCTGCGGGTTAGCAAGCAACCGACAATAAAGCCGCGAGAAATCTGCTGAGATCGTAGCAACCATCCAAGTAGGGAAACGCGCCGATGAACCCTGCTGATAAAATGGATGCAAAAATAGAACCTACCGAACGCCAGTCAGCCGGTGCTGCGGCCGGTTCTGATGCAGACCAACAATTACGTGTCTCACTCGAAGATTTACTAAGTCCAAGCCCTCAGGGGAGGCCTGTGGAGGATTTGCAAAATCTTCTTTCGCGGATCAGTCATCACCTCGACTACGAGACTTCGGAGTGTACGCGCAGGGGGTAGTGTCGCCCGAGTGCAAGGCTGCGGTCTACAGCATCTGGGATAAGAAACGAAACCGCGGCTAAATATGGCGAGCTTCTAGCTCAGAGGGCCTCCGCGCTCGAGTTATCGATCAGCAGGCGGTCGTTTTCAGTAGGGCGAGTTCGGTCGACGCATCTCGCGTTGAACGATTAAACGATACTCCGGCAACGAGAACTAAGGAC
>JBAPZR010000525.1:0-2079 GCA_049285335.1 Xanthobacteraceae bacterium
ACATCGCCGAGGGCTGTCGTCATGTCCGCTTTGTGCCAAAAGCGGACATCGGCTCGGCTTATCTCGATCACCTGGTCAGCCAAGATAGAGAACGGCTCTCCAAAGTAACTCTATCTGGCCGTGATGCGTGGGGAAGTTCGCTCCCGTCTAAAGGGCCGTGAGCTGGGGGCCGGAATGGCTGAAAACAGATCAGCAAAATGACTTTCTTGGAAGGTGAATCATTTGCGCTTCCGGGGGACGTTGTCGAAGATGTGCGCCGGAAATTCGGCGCGAAGCGCGGCCAACATCGCCGATCCTGAGTTGTCTTCGATGCTGCGTTTTTGAGGACTGCCTTGTGTGCCCTCGCCATCGATGAGTTGCTTTACGAGATCAACAGCGGCTTCTGGCGTTGGGTGAGGAAACGGCGTGGCAATGTACTCAGGATTGGCGTCGAACGGCCTTCTGGCCTCGGCCAACCATTGCCCCGACCAATCCTGATACGCGCGGATTCGGAAGTCCTTATAGAGCGCGATTTGCTCCATCTCGGTTCTCGTTAGTTGCCTAGCGTTTTTACCAATCCTGCCAGCATCGGCGCAACATTGGAGTTTGAATGAGCAATGTGCGCTAAAAGTAGAGAGAGAATGCTCGTCATTGCGGGCAAGCCGAGGGTTGGGCGTGTCCAGCGTCAGATCCGCCGCGCCCGCCGCAGGTGAGTAGCTTCGGCGCAATGTCCGCAATTCCCCCAAAAGCGGCATGTGCCGACGCAATTGGAATGTCCGCTAAGTACCAATCGCTGACACCGGCTAGATCTTGCAAAAAAGGCTTAAGGCCCATTCTGCTGTGCCACACGTCACAGCCAGACACGATCACACTCCGTTACATCAACACGAGATTTTTGGGCAAGCTTGCTGCTAACCGAGCTCACTTTGTGCATTAGCTATGGAAGCTTCGGTCGACGGTAAATCACAATGATACAGCTCTATCAATACTGCCTGTGATGGAAGGGAGGCATCCATGTTGATGGCCATCAAGCACCACATTTGGATCGTCCTGGTCTCGGCCGGCATAAGCGCCGCCGCCTTTGCAATCGCACATGCGACGATTCCAGATGGCGATGGTGTAATCCACGGTTGCTACCGGAACAGTGACGGTAACCTTCGTGTTGTGAACGATCCGACGAGCTGCAGGCACGACGAGACAGCCCTGAGCTGGAATCAAACTGGCCCGCAGGGACCCCCGGGCCCAATCGGGGCGCCAGGACCTCAGGGTCCTCAGGGCGTCCCAGGTACTTCGGCTAGCAGCCATGCCTATGAAGCAAGCAACACGCATGAGCTGCCGGAGGACACCTACCTCGTCGGATTGACGCTGCCTCCAGGCGAATACGTCGTTTGGTCTACGATCGACTTTTACGAAGACAATAACGGCAACGCCAATACACAGTGCGCTATTTGGACCGGTTCGGAAGCAAACCCCCAGCAGCATTTCCACTACAGCGCTGGCGAAGACACCGCGATCTTCTCCGGCAACAACCGTAATGATCAGTACTTCGCCACTCTGATGGCAGCTGTGGTGCTGACGGCCAGCGAGAACCAAGTCCTGGTCTACTGCTACCCGGGCGGCGGCAAAGGTTACGCCAACGGCCAGATCATCGCGACGGCGGTGGACGCTTTCGACTAGCGCCCCTGGCGCTGTTCTATTTCAATCCGGCCTGGCAGGTGCGACCTGCAACCTTTCAGCCGGGCGAGCGCAGCGTCCGGCAAATGTCAGCTTTGGGTCATCAGCGGACATTACAGCACTACAACGCCATGTCCGCTTTACCTCCAAAAGCGGACATTAGTTCAGTGATGTCCGCTTTGTGCCACAAGCAGAAATCCGGAGCTGCATCTCACCTCGTCGCGAGCAAAATCGGCAAGACGATGCGAAAAATTGAGCCCCGCGAATGGGCTGGCGATACCGAAAGCTCGCCGGAATGTCGCTCAATAATCATCCGGCAGAGCGCAAGCCCCAATCCCATCCCATGGGATTTCGTGGTCACGAACGCATCAAAGATGTTTTCCGCATGCTTCGGGTCGATGCCCGGGCCCGAGTCCTCGATCGACA
>JBAPZR010000526.1:0-1923 GCA_049285335.1 Xanthobacteraceae bacterium
ATTTCATCATGACCGACAATTTGAAATTCTCGCAGGCCTATATCGGCGTATTAGGTTCACTCGCCGGGGCTGGCTGGGTTGTCGGCGCATATTTTTATCGCCGGCACTTCAAGCAATTGACGCTGAAGAAATTGCTGAACTTGAGCATCGTGATCGGGACGGTGGCGAGCCTCGCTTTCCTGTTCCTCTGGAACGAGCCGGCCGCCGCCATCATCAGTTTTTGCTCAGGCTTTGCCGCGATGCTGGCCACGGTTGCGACACTCACGCTCGCCGCCGACTATTGCCCACGCCGCGCCGAAGGTTTCGCTTTCGCGATCCTCATGTCGATCATCAATCTTGCCACGGCGCTCGCCGACAACATCGGGTCATATCTTTTCACACATGTTTTCCACGGCAAGCTAGCGCCGCTCGTCCTGCTGTCCGCGGGCTTCACTGCATTTGCCTTCGTGCTCGTGCCGCTCTTGCACCTCGGCGACAAGCGCCAAGGCGAGCCGGCGGCGGCCGTCATTGCGACACCGCCGCCGCCCGATACGCGATAGCAGCGCCTAAACGTGTGGTTTCGCGCGATGATGAACGTCGGTGCTGTGCGGTTACTGCATCGACATAGGCCTCGCGCGTGACCCAGTGACCAAATAATGATCAAATAGAATGGATTCCGAAGGCCCGGGCAATTTTCGGGATTGAAGGGGAGCGTCCTACTTTCCCCAGCCGAAATGATAGTTCAGGCCGGCGCGGACGATGTCGTCGTGCTTCGAGACGCTGTCGTTCGGCAGTCCGCCACAATTCGTGCCGCAATTGAGATCGCCGAGATCGACGTGCAGGTATTCGGCTTTGGCGGTCCAATTGCCGGGCAGCGCAATTTCGATGCCGCCACCGACAGTCCAGCCAGTATTGGTCGCGGTGGCGCCCGGAAGCCCCGGAGCCGAAGCGCGGATATCGCCAACGGCGAGACCGCCCGTCACGTAGGGCATAATGCCGCCGAACGCATAACCGGCCCGGCCGCGCACGGTCGAGAGCCAGCTATCGCTGGTGCTGCAGCCGGGGCAAAGCGAAGAACCGCTGGTGCCGCTGAGATTTGACCAATCGAGATCGCCTTCGAGGCCGAGCACGGTATTGCCGAATTGCCAATTGTAGCCGGCGGTGCCGCCGACCTGACCGCCGGAAAGGTTGATCCGCGTGGACTGCGAATCCCACCAGGAACTACCCCAGCCGCCGCCGCCGTTGACGCCGACATAGGCGCCGGTCCAGTTGTAAACAGGCGGCGCCGGTTGAGGTGGAGGCGCCTTGTAGAGCGGTGCAACGGAAAGATCGGCCGCAATGGCGCCCTGCGCCGCCATAATCGCGCCGAAAAGGACAAATCTCGCGACCCAGGTCTTCCTACCGCATTTCATACTGCACTTCCCGGCCTTGGACTGTGCGCACTGGTCGCCGACAGTAGCTGCACGTTCGTTAACTCCGGGCTTCCGCCCGGATCTTCCTATCCCCCATCCCCCGCTAGTTGGTTGATCAAAAAGGCAAAATTGTGCCACACCAAGGGCTGTACAAGACGTGGATAGAGCCCATCGGCTTGCGAACCAGCCCCGGTGAGGATGGTATAATACACCGAAATTCGCGTTGGGTCATGTGCAATGAATTGGATTTCCAATGTGGTGCGGCCGAAGATCCGAAGCATTCTCCGGCGGGAGGTGCCCGAGAACCTTTGGATCAAGTGTCCGGAAACCGGCCAGCTGGTCTTCTACAAGGACGTCGAGGCCAATCAGTTCGTCATTCCGGGTTCGAACTACCACATGCGCATGAGCGCAACCGCGCGCCTGAAATTGATGTTCGACAACCAGACTTGGTTCGACATCGCGGTGCCGGAAGTGCCGCTCGATCCGCTGAAATTTCGCGACGAGCGGCGCTATGTCGATCGGCTGAAGGATG
>JBAPZR010000527.1:0-2090 GCA_049285335.1 Xanthobacteraceae bacterium
ACGAAGCCACGCAATGGCTGATCGCCAACGGCTACGACGAGCTGATGGGCGCGCGGCCGATGGCGCGCGTCATCCAGGAGCACATCAAGAAGGGGCTTGCCGAGGAAGTCCTGTTCGGTCGCCTCAAGACCGGCGGCCACGTGCGGGTCGTTGTCGTCACCGACGAGGCCAGCAACAGCAAGCTCAGCTTCGACTATCCGGACGGGCCGGTGAAGCCTCGGCCAGAAAAGCTACCCGAGCCGCGGCGCGCCAAGGCGAAGCGGCGCTCCTCGTCGCGCCGCAAGCCGCCGGGAGGCGGCGATGGCATGCCGCCGCGGCGTGGCACCGTTCCGAAGGTTCCGCTGGTCAAGGTGTAATCAAGCAGTAAATCCGGTATCAATTTGATCCTGGTACGGAGGGCCCCATGGGCCTGATCATCCTGCTAATCATCTTCGTGGGGTTGGCGGCCATTATTGTCTGGGTGGCAGATTGGACGTCCGGCGGACAACGCTACACAGCGCTTGCCGTTCTCAATCGGCGCCTCGCCACCGGCGAGATCGACCGGGCCGAATATGAAGAGAAACGCAAACTGATCGGCCGGTGAGGGCCGCCGTCAGAGTTTGCGAATCGAAAATTACTCGCCCAGCACTCGCTGCCTCCGCTCGTTAGGTGTAATTGGATTTCGTCGTCGTCGCTCATTTCGCTTGTCGATTATCGAAGGAGAGAATTTCTCCGGCCCTCATGTGGGAACGGTAGGGGCCAACTGCAACGGGATTGAGAAAGACCAAGCTGAGAACTGTTGAAAAACTCGTAGGACGGTTGGCTGGTTGTCTTTTGATCTGTCATGAATGCGTTTGCGTAACGGCAACCAGAACAGGGGATCGACGATGGCCCAACGCAAGAAGCAATCATCAAAAGTCCAAAAGAAAAAGGGGGCGGCAGCCCGCCCCAAGGCCAAGGTTGCGCGAGGAAAAGCAGCGGCGAAGCGAACGGTTGCCAAAGCTAAGCCCAAACGCGCACCAGTTAAGAAAGCCACACGGCCTGTCGTTTCGACAGTCGAAACCGTCGCGGTTGAGGTGATTGAGCAACCCGCTCCAGGCGTCATAACCGTCACGGATTGAATCGCGTGCTCAATCGGCTATCCCTCTGAAACCGCTGAAGAACGATTCGATCTTGCGGTTCGGACAACTCCGTCGCTGACGTGGTCGTGGTGTTGTCCTAGAATTGCTGGGTTACTGGGGAGCACGCCATGATTGTCAGCTTGCCAGTCGCAGCTATCGCCAGCCTGATAGTTGTCGTGACGTCTACGGCTGTCGTTGCCCAGACCGCCGCGACCATTCCGCCCCAGCCGCCACCTTACGAGGCCGCTCTTCCACCACAGCCACCAGCGACGGGCCAATTCTCGCCGGACGAATTGATCGATGCCGGAAGTCACTTCTTCGGTGATGTGTCACGCGGCCTCGCAGGGGTTGTTGAGAAGGCGGTGAACCAGTGGGGACTACCGAACGGCTATATTCTGGGTGAAGAGGCGAGCGGTGCCTTCGTCGGCGGCCTGCGCTATGGCAACGGCACGCTCTACACAAGAAATGCCGGTGATCTACGGGTGTTCTGGCAGGGACCAAGCATCGGCTTCGATGCCGGTGCTGACGGTGCGCGGACCATGATGCTGGTCTACAACCTGCCGCAAGTCACAGCGATTTTCGATCGCTTCGGCGGCATCAACGGCTCAGCCTATTTCATTGGCGGCTTCGGCATGACGGCGCTTACCGCAAATAATATCGGTGTTGTTCCGATCCGCTCGGGGATCGGTCTGCGACTCGGTGCCAATCTGGGCTACCTCAAGTTCACCGATGTTCAAACGTGGAATCCATTCTGATCGCTGCGGACGCGGCTCAGCCGTCTCGTCATCGGCTGGCTGCCCGGCGTCCCGTCTTGCTCTTGCGGCGACGGGCTGCTTTGCGACACGCTGCGCAACGGCAGCCGCCGTTATCCAAGAAATAGTTTAGATACCCGCGTCCGTAATCATACGTGATCTCTTCTCCCGGCTCGATGCGGCGCAATGCGACGATTACGATACCGCCATTGCGATGGACTGGCTTCGCATTAGGCCG
>JBAPZR010000528.1:0-4756 GCA_049285335.1 Xanthobacteraceae bacterium
CGCGCTGCGTCTTCTCCATCTGCCGCTTGACGCGGCTTCGGATGCGCTTCTCGACCTGGAGCACGGATATTTCCCTCTCCATCAAGCTGAGCACCTTTGCCAGCCGATCGGTGACCGCCGCGGTCTGTAGGATCGCCTGCCGGTCGGAAATTTTCAGGGCCAGGTTCGAGGCGATCGTGTCGGCGAGCTTGGAATAGTCCTCAATCTGCTGGACGACGCCGACTACCTCGGGCGGTATCTTCTTGTTGAGCTTCACGTAGCTTTCGAATTCCGCGGTGGCCAAGCGTGCCAAGGCCTTCGCCTCGACGCGCTCACCCATCGTGTCGCCGAGCACGACCGCCTCGACCTCGTAATACTCGCTGCAATCGGTGTACTTGACCACTTTCGCGCGCTGAACGCCCTCAACCACTACCTTGATGGTGCCGTCGGGGAGCTTGAGCAGTTGCAACACGCTTGCAAGCGTGCCGATCTCGTAGATGGCTTCGGGAGCCGGCTCGTTGTCGGACGCGTTCTTCTGGGTGGCAAGTAGGATGAAGGTGTCGGACCGAGTCACCTCCTCGAGCGCGAGAATTGACTTCTTGCGTCCGACGAAGAGGGCGGCGATCATATGCGGAAATACAACAATGTCGCGCAGCGGCAGCGCCGGATAGATTCTGGTTTCACCCGGTGCAAGCGATGGACGTGGCTTTGTCGAGGTCATGGCCCCAACTCCGTATTGTTGTCTCTCTCCGTCACGACCCCCAGCAGCCACGGCAGAGCGCTTATGGGCCGGGATAAAGAGTATGGCGCGGCGCAGCGATAGCAGTATGATACCCAGCGTCCGCCCTCAAGACCTCATGTGTCAAAAACTCATTTGCGGGCGCGGCAATCGAAATAGAGACATGATCGAAGGAGGATTCGGCAATCCAACTGACCGAAGGATTCTCGGCTGTTCGCCCGCGGCACGAGTTCAATAACTTAAGAAAGCTATTTTGCCGAACGGATACGTCGCCGGCGCATAACAAAACGTAGCAGTGTTACGCCAAGGCGACATCTATGCTCCGGCTACTCTCACGGTTCCTTCGCGCGCTTTTTCAATTCAGCGTACGCGCGGCCGGCAAGGCGACCAAGTTTGGTCGCAGTGGAGTCGAACTCCTCGGCGTGGTCGGGTCGGCCCAATGGGGTGAACCAGCGGCTGAATCGGGCGAGTTGATCCGCCGGCAGCTTGGCGACAGCTTCGGCGATTTCTTCGACCTTCATGGGGCATGTATAGCACCGGCGGGGCTTGGTTCAGCGACGAAAAGGAATTAATTGCCACCACTCCCGGGCTGGTTTAGGCAATTCGAGACCCGCTTGCACTCAACCACGGTTCAAATTTCGGCGAAATGGCCAGACCCGACGTGTACCTCACGGCAAGTTTATTTCGTCTTGTGATTCATGACGCAGACCTGAATGCTCCCTCATGAATCGGCCGTAGCAGCATTAACCCGGCCCCCAATAGGAGATTGAATGTCTGTGTGGGGGCAAAAATGTGACGCCTCTTGCAGTGCCGCGGTGGCGGTGTCGTAGCCAGCTTTTCACCTCGTTCGGGACGAGGGGGTCGCAGGTTCAAATCCTTCCCCTGCGGCTTAAGGAATAATCTGTGTCGGAGCACCGGTGAAGTCGATAACGAATGAGAGGGCATTGGGAACCTAACGAAGTCTGCTTGATGGACATCTGGGCAGTTTGCCAACCTCTGATCCAGCGCTGGACATGACAAAATCCGAGTTGATAGAGCGCATCGCTTCCCAGAACCCGCACCTCATCAACGCGATAATTGACGAAATCGTCAAAGCTTTGGGTAGCGGGGGTCGAGTCGAGCTACGGGGTTTCGGAGCCTTTTCGGCCAAGATTCGCAAAGCGCGCAAGGGGCGCAATCCCCGGACCGACGCTGAAGTGCAGGTCGCACAAAAAGTTCAAGCTCTTTTGCCGTGCGCTCTGCGATTCGACGGCACCGGAAGCCTTGGGGGCGCCGTGGAAGATTTTCCTGCAATGCGTTGCTCGGCGCGTGGATGCAAGTCGGAGACGCGCGCTTCGACAGCAACGAAATCCATCGCCTCTATGATAGTGATGATTTTCCCCTACGACGCCGAACGGGTTAACGCCTAAGCGGGATTGGATCCTCGCCCAGGTAAAGTTTTATAAGAGTCGTGGACCGAGGCGTACCTCGATAATGCGCTTGGCCTCGGCAACAATTTCCTCCGACGAGCAGCCGGACAGTTTGGAGGTGGCCGGAAGCGGACATCGCGCGAACATTGTGGATGTGTCGAGTTTGACCCAGAGCGAGAGTCGCACTTGGTAGCGAAGCGGACGAAAAGAGCAATCCCTCACACGCGTCTGATTTTATGCATCGGCAGCCGGTCTTCGGTAGGTGCCGAGAATCTTATCCCAGAAGAAGTGAATTACGCCAAAATTACTGTTCGCGTGACGGTGATGAACAAAGTGCAGTTCCTGCCGGCGCCTAAACCACGCAAACCTTTGAAGCCGCGATCCCTCTACGTGATATTCCTTGTCGAAAAAGACGTGCGCGTAAAACGACGCCGCACTTGCAATTACCATCACCACAAAAAGACTTAACGGCAATAAGAAATAAGCGCATCCTCCGACCATAAATACAGGGATAAAGAAGTAGGGCGTAGTGTTGCCTTCGTCACCGAGGTACGTGCGAGAGACAAGATGAGCGTCGGAATAGTGGGTGTGATGGAAGTTGATGTGATTGCGAAAAATCTTACCGCCCATTGGATGGTGGGCGACTTTATAATGTATCAACGTCTGCCCAAATGACATGACCAGATGCGTAGCGACAGCAGTCATGAGAAATAGCGAGAGCTTCAGAATATACGGCGATACCGTCTGGAGCATGACCGCTTCCTCCGGCTTAATTAACCAATTTAGCCCACAGTCCCCTTCCTGCCGCGTAAGCGCGCGCTCGCTGCGGGCGGCAATAAGCGCATCGCGTTCGGCCAACAGGACTTCTGAAACGCGGTGCGACGTGACGTGGCGCCCTGATCCGTAGCCAGCAATTTCAAGCCTTTGCTGCGTCGCGCCTGGGAAGCGTCCGAGCGCCTTATCAATTTCGCCGTAAGGCCTTATCAATTTCGCCGTAAGAATGTCCGACTGCGCGCATGTCACGGGCACGCGTAAGTTCATACTCGGTCCAGGGACGCCGTGGCATTTTCACTTTCTGCCTATCGAAAAAGGCCACCGGGTTCCCTGGTGGCCTAGTTGGTCATTGCGTCATACCGCTTCCTCTCGGAACGCGGCAACCGCAATTCAAAGCAAATAACGGCATCGTCGTCCTTGACGCAAATCAACGCCGACAACCCGGTGGCCAAGCCGCAACCGGAGCCGAGAACGATGTGGTGTTACATCGAGCGAAATTCTTGTAATGCGGGCAGTGCCACGGTCAGCTCTTAGCGTTCTTTTCGAGAAATTTTATAGCGTCGCCCACCGTGAGAATTGTTTCAGCCGTGTCGTCAGGAATCTCGCAACCAAATTCCTCCTCGAAGGACATGACGAGTTCGATTGTGTCGAGGCTGCCGGCGCCGAGATCGTCGATGAAGCTGGCATCTTCGGTCACCTTGTCGGGCTCAACGCCAAGATGCTCCACGATGATTTTTTTGACCCGCTCGCCAATTTCACTCATCATGCCAACCTCATTTCTCCGCCCAACAAATTCAGTTTCAGATCCGGTTCAAATCGTCGGACTGGAGCTACGGCCCTGCACAGCCCACCGCATGGCCACCACAGAACGCACCAGGGACGTCCCAGGGCCGACCGTGGAGTTCCCACGGCGGCGGACAGTGCCGCCGTGAATCGCATTGAGCAATATCAGCAAGCCGGCCGCGGCGTCAGCCAATAGCCTTCAGTTTTGTCCCCTGCCAAAAATACGCTCTTTCGCTTTTCGATCGGCTCCCTTCGCAAATCTTCGCCGTCCAACTCGAGCAAATCGAAAAGCAATGAACCGCGCTGACGAGCGCACCGTTTTGCCGTCACGGCGCGGACCCTAAGGTCCGCGTGTTATTCTCCGCGTTTTATTCATTGATTGGCTTTGTTGGCTTCGATGCGTGCTGGAAGAGCGCTTCCATTGGCCGTCGTTGCGCTCCCAGCGTTGTCTTATAGAGCCAGTATCTGTCTCAAGCTCGAATACATCTGCGCCAAGAGCGTCCGCTTCCCCTTTTGTCTCCTCAATAGCAACTTTGGTGTCCGGGAAGTCTCGAGAGTAGGCACCGAGGTTTCGCTCTTGTGTTCCCCTTGGGCCTAGCTTTCTTAGAAATGCGCGAATGAACTTCATTGTTCAAACCCGGCCTGTCTCAATGCTTTCATAGGTAAGTGCTCGTGCTTGGTATCGTTCTCATTATCTATTACCTACGGCTCCAGTCCTCGCTCTTTGCCTTGATTTCGGTTCGAGCCAGTTATCTATCATGCGCCGCGCGTATGATTCTGCCTCTATGCGTGTTCCATAGGCCTTTCTCGATGTTAGTTCGACCCCTGGCGGATAAATAACTGCGAGCCATTGGCTGCGCTCAATGCCCATCCGAAGCGAGTAACGTATTCCTCGGTATTCCATTGAGTCTCGTCAACAATATGTGAGCTTAAGCATCAACAATGAGCATCAGACGTTCTAGGAAAACCCGCGTCTGGCAAGCCAAACGCGGGCCAAACCATCAGCCCTGCCATCCGCGGTCAAGGCTTCATGGTTGCTGGTTAAACGGTACGGAGGTTATTCGCCGATGAC
>JBAPZR010000529.1:0-12392 GCA_049285335.1 Xanthobacteraceae bacterium
CGCTCAATAATCATCCGGCAGAGCGCAAGCCCCAATCCCATCCCATGGGATTTCGTGGTCACGAACGCATCAAAGATGTTTTCCGCATGCTTCGGGTCGATGCCCGGGCCCGAGTCCTCGATCGACAGGATAATTTCATCGTCCTCATGGCGCCTGCTGCTCACTTGCAGCATCCGATGATCGTTCTTATTCGCCTCCATTGCTTCAATGGCGTTGCGGACCAGGTTAATGAGAACCTGCTGTAGCTGGCCTTTGTGAGCGACGATTTTCGGCAAATCTTCCTGTAGCTTGACGCTGGCCGTAATCCCGTGTTGGTCCAGATCTCCCTGAAAACCTGTTACCACATTGCGAATTAATTCGTTCGCATTGATGGGCTCGTGTCCTTCGTCGGCTTTCCCGAACAGGGCCCGGATGTTGTCAAAAACCTGACTTGCGCGATGGCTGTCGCCGATCATCCTATTCAATGCTGACTGCGCTTCCTCGACATTGGGTGGCGAATGTCCGAGAAACCGTAGAGCCGCACGGCCATTCGCTGCGATGCCCGTAAGAGGTTGTCTTACCTCGTGTGAAATCGATGCCGCCATCGCTTCCAGGTTCATGAGCTTGTTATCTCGCTCGCGCTGTAGCTCCGCCACAGAGCGGCCGAGCTGATCGGTGCGTTGACGCAGCTCAGCTATCAACCGCGTATTTTCAATTGCAATGACGGCCTGATTTGCAAAGCTCTGAACGAGCTCGATCTGTTTGTCTGTGAACGGGCGAACATTAAGCCTCATCAGCGAAAGGACGCCGATAGGATGACCGTCCCGCAACAGTGGAACGCCGAGGAGGGTGCGATATCCGAGCCTTTGTTGTGTTTCATGAAGCGTGTACTCCGGATCGGCCAGTACGTCAGTGACCTGTATTGGCTTAGCCTCAAGTGCCACGCGCCCTACAACGCTACCCCGGTCGGGCTTCAAAACGAACTTGCTAACAACTTCGCTCTGACTAGCGGGAACACCGTATATCGCGAAAGCACGAGAATACGCGGGATTTGAGAGCAGTGCGGCCAGATCCGCACCGCAAAGTTTTGTGGCCAATTCAACCACAGTATCGAGTACGGCCTGCAGATTGAATGCCGAACGGCTAATGATCTTGAGCACATCAGCGGCAGCAGATTGCTGTCGCAGAGTTTCGTGCAATTCGTGAAGCAGCTGCGCGTTTTGGATTGCGACAACCGCTTGGGCGGCGAAATTCTGAACGATTTCTATCTGCTTATCGGCGAAGGGTCGGACCTCGTTACGGCCGACGAAGAACGAACCGATCATTTCGGTGTCTTTCCACAACGGCACCACGAGGATCGTCCTAACACCCACAATTTCCACGGTTGCAACGGTCGCTGGATTGCGTTCAAGGTAGGCCCGATCCATCGCCAAATCGGCGATGTGAACGAGACTCCCGGTCGCCAACATACGGCCAGTGGGGGACTGCTCGTGCGGCCCGTAAGCCAACCGTTTGCGCAGTTCGATGAACGCCTGCGGCACATTATGCGTCGCAACGAGGTGCAAAGCATTGCCATCAAAGCGATTTATTGCGCCGCTGCGGGCGTCGCAGATCCGAACGGCATTTGCCAATATGTTGGCGAAAACTGACTGGGGATCGGAGGATGGGCGGCCAATAAGCTTGAGCACTTCTGCAGTCGCACGCTGCTGTTCGGCTATCGTCTCCAGCTCTCCGGTAAGCCGCTCGACCTCGGTTTCAGGGCGCAAGGCGCGCGATCTGAGCCGGCGCGGGGTTGTTGAACCGTGACGACGAGCTTGCGTACTCGTCTTGCGGAATCGCGATTTGGCTGACCCGCCGGCCGATCTAGATCGTCGTGGCATCCTCTTGGACCAAACCCCCCTGAATTGTCTGGAATGGGCAGTTAGTCGCGCTGTATGCGGGGCCGCCTTTTGCTGTGATCCCCTTCCGGCCAGCAATGTACACCCTCTTGATCATTGCCACCATAAAGCAGGCGGCCTCTTCTTCGACGATATGGCGAGATGATGCGCACCTACAGAAACTGACAATTTTTTGGTTCTGTTCCCCCAACGAATGAGTGCAAGCAGGTCGCAGCCATGTCCGCCTTGGGTCATTAGCGGACATTTTGCGGTGTCCGGCCAATGTCCGCTTTACCCCCAAAAGCAGACATCGCTAAGCGCGGCGGCATTTGTGCCATAAGCAGTCATCAACGCATTGCGGATGGGTGCGTTTTTCCGCCGCGCCACATTGAGGATTTGCGAAAGCTTTTATTTGCAGACGGCCGCCGCGGCCTCGGCGACGGCCTGATCCTGCTCGCCACTCCCGCCGCTGACGCCAACGGCACCAACGATCTTACCATCGACCGTCAGCGGCACTCCGCCGGCGAAAATCATGACCCGGTTGTGGTTCGATGTATTGATGCCGAAGAACTGGTCGCCGGGCTGGCTGTTCTGGCCGAGTTCCTTGGTCGAAATGTCGAAGGCCTTGGCGGTGAAGGCTTTGTTGATCGCGATGTCAATGCTGCCGAGCCAGGCGCCGTCCATGCGAGTGAAAGCCTTCAGATTGGTACCGGCATCAACGACCGCAATATTCATCGGCTGACCGATTTCCTTCGCCTTGGCTTCGCCGGCAGCAATGACACGATGGGCTTTTTCGCTGGTAATCATGAAAGCTTTCTCCTTGGCCAGGTTCCTCTACCGTGCTCACAGAGCGTTTCACGCGACCAGTTTAGCAGGCCTTTTTCCAGGTCAGGTCGCGCGTCTTCTTCGCACCCGAGCGCGTGATGCTCTTGATTTTTGCCGGCGGTTTCCCCGATTTTTCCGCGATGTCGCGGTCCTGTTCGATCAGGAAACCGTGCGCCCGCTTGTCGCCGTCGATGCCGTCGGTCAGTTCGCGCGGAACCTTGCGGTTCGAGCGCCGCGTACCGTCCTCATAGACGACGTCAAACGTTACGAATTCCGAATTCTGTCCCGGCTTCCTTGGCATTGTTCTTCTCTATTTCGTGTTGAGTACGCCGAAAAGCGACGTCCGCTCTTCGCGGGCATGATTCGTCCGAACTATGCGCGAAAACGCCGGCGCCGTGATGACGCCGGCGCGACGCTAAAACCGTCAGTTACGCTGCCTGCAGATTGGCCGCAGCTGCCTTGCCGCTGCGTCGGTCAGTTTCAATGTCAAAGGTGACCTTTTGACCCTCAACCAAACCCCGGATACCGGCGCGCTCGAGGGCCGAGATATGCACGAAGACATCGGGACCGCCGCTATCCTGCGCTATGAAGCCGTAGCCCTTTTGGGAATTGAAAAATTTGACAGTACCTTGAGCCATCACGGCCCTCCTTTTGAAAACGCACCATGCGTTTTTGTAGCCCTGCGAACCATTCGCATAGGTTTCAATCCGGATTTTGGATGTTCTTGGGAACGGCCCTTTAGCGCAGGACGATACGGCAAGGCAGCCAAATCGCGAATGGCGCCTATATATCGCCGCTTCACTGATTTTACAACGCGCCCGGCAAGCTCGCAGCACCATGTCCGATTTGGGTCACAAGCAGACATTCGGCAAAGTCCGATTGATGTACTTTTACCCCCGAAAGCGGACATTCGTTGGCGAGTCAGGCACGTCCGCTTTGCGCCAAAAGCGACTCGCGCATTACAGAAAGAGCATTTTCGATCAACTCGGCGCCGCGCCCGCTGTACGTGATTGGGACAGCGAGACCCGGTCGACTCGATCATACGCGTCTTGCGGGACCGTCAAAATCGCGCAACTATCTACGGTTCCAGGTTAGTGCGGGGCTCGCCGAGACTATCGGCAAAATACGCTGCCGTTCCACGGCGGTTAACACGCTGCCTGACGAGTCGAAACTCCGACAGTAAGTACCAGTGTAGGGAGGGTGACATGGTGTTTGCTAACGTCAAGGGAGATGAGTCACATAGCGATCGAGTCGTCACATCCGCGCAGCAGGAAATCCGCCGCCTGGTGGGTGACGGTAATGCGCTGCAGCCAGACGCGGCCTCCTCAATCGGTTCGGGCCTTTCGATCGTCGGCAAGATTATCGGCCACGGAGCCCTGACTATTTTTGGTCGCGTCGAGGGTGAGGTACGCGCCTCGATCGTCGTAATCGCCGAAGGCGCACAGATGGTGGGTGACGTCGTCGCAGAGGAATTGACGGTTAGTGGCCAGATTAAGGGCACCGTCCATGCCAACCGGGTCAAGCTAAATGCCACCGGGGTCGTTGAGGGCGATATATTCCATCGAACACTGTCGATCGAGAACAATGCTCAGTTCGAGGGAAGGTCGCGCCGAAACGAAAATCCAATCGATACGCTATCGCGAGTTCAAACCAACCGCCCCCAGTCGCAGGCCGTGTCGATCGTAGACAACGGTGAACGAGCCGCCGAAGCAGTCAGGCCGCCACCGAGTCGCCCTGCACAACCCGTTTCATCAGAGCAACGCATCGGGGTAGTAACCCACTATTACGGCCACCTCTCGGTCGTCGCCCTGCAGCTCGAGCCTGGCGTTATGCTGCGTGTTGGCGATGTAATTCACATCCGCGGACACACCACCGATTTCACCCAGAAGGTCGAATCGCTGGAGGTTAATCATGCGGCAGTCGGCGAAGTGGGACCGAACGAAGATTTCGGGCTGAAGGTAATCGAGCATGCTCGTGAGCACGATGCTGTGTTTAAAGTGGCATCGTAGCGCACCGAAGCGTTCATGTCCGCTATGGGTCATGAGCGGACGTCGCGTCATGTCCGCTTTACCCTCAAAAGCGGACATGGTTCACCACCCCTTTTTAGGAGCGCAATTAATATGCAAGAGCGCAGCGAAATATCGTAATCGGTCCTGCGCAGTGCGTGTGGCGGGCCCAATAAGAGGACGCGATTGGCAAGGAGCTTTAAGAACATGCGAACTGCGAGCCTGATCATGCTGTCGGGGCTGTTCGTACAGGTGGCCCATGCCGACGAAATCCGTCACGCTACTTTTCCAAAGGTCATGCTGGGCACATGGGCCGAAACAGCCGAAAAATGCGCCGCCAAAGACAAAACCAACATCGTGATCGAGGCGGCCCAATATCGCGACGGCGGCGGCGATTGCGCGGTACGCTGGATCGTTGAGACAGCGGGATCGGACGGCATCAATTACGCAGTGCATAGCCTTTGCACGAGCGCATCGCTGCCCGAGAGAACCCAAATCAAAAACATCATCGTGCGGCCGCTTGGCCCAGATCGCGCGGCGATGGGACGATCGGTCGAAGATTTAATGGACTATCAGCGTTGTCCATGACAACTGCCACTGAGAAGCTTAGGCGCTCAGCATTGGGCGATGTCAAAAATTCGAAAGCGCGGACGGTGAAGCGCAAGGCCATGGGAGGCCGCTGAGACCTGGGCACGATTGACGTTAGCTGACAGAACCGAAATTCAGCTACCCGTCCGGACTGGCAGCGTCGTTTACAGCCCCCGGCCGAATCCGCCGCGCAGGCCGTGAGTCACCAGCGAGATGATAAACAGCACCAGGGCTACAAAGAATATGATCTTCACGATGCCCACCGCCGCTCCCGCAATTCCGCCAAATCCTAAAATGGCGGCGATGATTGCGATGATCAAAAGCGTAATGATAAGGCTTAACATTTCTATTCTCCGCGTGTGAAGGCGCGCGTCACGGGTTCGGTGCTGTGTCGCACCAATTTTTGCCCAAGCTCAGTAAGTCCAACGGTATGGTTCGTCATCATTTCAAATTGGCGTCTTGCGTGGGCAGACCAAATCGCCATCAAGTCGGCAGGCGCTTGGACGCTGGCAATCTCATGCGCTAAATCGAACACAGCCTCAGCTTTATCGTGCGCCATCTCAATAAGCATGATGTTCAGCTCGCGTATGCTGGCGACTGACGATGAGAAATTCTGTCTCGCCTCCTTAGTCGCTTCTTCCGCTTCCCATGTGCGTCTCTCCACAAATTCACGGCCTGCTTTTGCGCCTTTGTCCGCAAATCGTCTGGTATGTTCATGCTTGGTCATTGTTGCTCTCATGCGTTTGGTTGACTGGGGCTTTCTTTTGCCTCTGCTACGTTCGTGTTCCTTGAGTTTACAGCCGCAAGGTGAAGGGGACCGCCAACTGGGCGACCTCCGACGCCGCCTTTCAACGATCACCGTTTTAGCGATATCCGTACCCGTAGTGCTCGTCGTAATGTCGGTGGTACGGATGGTCGCGGTAGTACGGATGATCATAGTATCCGTAGTGTCGGTGATACGGTTGGCCAACACCGACGTGAACGCCTGGCGCGTTCAAGTAGACGCCCTGCGCCATCACCGGAACCGTTGTTCCAATAGCCACAGCGCCTATAAGGCCCAACGCAGCAGCTGTTCTTGTCAAAGTTCGCATTGCTCCTCCTTTCATTTGTTTGATAACGCAAACCCTGCCCAGCAGTTGCTTGCGAATGGAACTGAAGACTCTCCGTTTTGGGGTTCCAGCGGTGGGACGTATTAGTTATCGCTGCTTGAAATTTGACGGGCGCGCCGTTCCTCCTTTTCTTCTAGCGGCGCTCGTTAAGCTTCGCATTACTGCGTGGAGCTTTTTCTTGATACCCGATTAAACGTGACTGAACCGTTTCCCTCCGCCCTGTTCTGTCGAGCACATCGGCGCGGCCTACGTCGTGAGGGACGGCGGCGACTAAAAGCTGACATTCATTTGTTACGAGGAAGAAGCTGTGCGGCGACGAGCCGCCACGATGCTCACAAAAAAAGAGGTGCGGTGGATCGTGGCTAATTTGTTGGAGGAGAGATCAAGGGTGCCGGAATTTGCCGTTCCCGCAGAGAATTACTTATGCGTTTAGTTTTATTGATTTCGGCTCTCTTCGCAGTTGCCAATTCGCTTGTTATGGCGGCGATCTCCAATAGCGACACGAGCGCCGACGACCATTGCTGAGCGTCGCTTTCGTCATAGCCAACTGCTTGCGCAGTCCGTAGGTAACTTTGCCGCGCAGCCCCCAATGCAAGCGAACGTTTTTCCTCTGGAATGGCCGCGATCAACTCAACGACCTTCGGAAGGCCCCTAACAGCCGTCGAAAACAACTGGTCGCTGTCTAGAATATCCAGCGTCATGAGACGCGCCCAACAAATAGGGGGCCGCCTTCCTATGATTTGGGCCGAGTTTACGAAGTACGCACCTACAGGGCTATCGCGCTGCCGCAACCCCCCTTTTAGGCGCGGTCAGCACAGGAAGCCTCCGTCCCGTTTGTGACCGTTTTGCGCGGAATCGGTGAGCCTTTTTAGAATTTCAAGCGCCCGATTTGCCTGCCGCGGTGAAGCCAAGCCGCTTTGCGCCAGCCTGGCGAGGAAGAGAGGAGACCGCCGCTCCGAAAACACTTAAGGAGATTTACGGAATTTTAAACTTGCTCGGCTGAGTCTTAGATACGCTAGCAGCATATGAACAAAGGGGGATGCCTCATGACGAAAATTGCTCTTTTGACCGCAGTTGCGATGACTCTCTTTAGCGTCGCGGCCTCTGCACAAACCTACGGTGGACCATACTACGGCAAGGGCAAAGCGCCGCCGCCGCCGCCTATTGTTACCAAAGGCTGAGATGGCAATTTTAGGGGCCGGCCATTGTGCCGGTCCCTAATCATTTTGGAACCTTCGAGTGGGGCCCTCCTATCGTTGGGCGTGTCATCGTGCGACCCACACTCTGAGGCTTTGCCCGCGTAAGGGATGATCGCTTGGATCGTCTGTGCCCTAGGTCACAGAGCCGCGCGTCCCCTTCCACTATTCCTCGTGGCCGTGGACGGAGCGGTATACACATTCGGCTCGTGGCTAGGCGATGAAGGCGCCGTCGTGCGTATGCTCGACCGACGCCGATTTCCGCCACCTTGGACCGTCGACGAACAACGGTTCTGTTTCGTTGTTCGGGATCAAAACGGTCAAGCAGTCGCGCGCCTTTATTTCGACGATGATTCGAGCCGCCGACCGGATAAATTGCTCCCGCGCGATAGAGCGCGCTGGATCGCGACCAGGATCATGAAATTGCCTGAACTGCTGCGCCTTTGTTGAAACCGACCTTAACGACCCGGGTCGCGGCTAACGTTTCAGCGACGGTTCCACACGCGCCCCTCCTCTATCCCTGGTTCCATTGTCGGCTGCTCGACAGAATATGCGCGAGCCAATAGGCTTTCGCTTGCAAGGGCAAAGGGAGCATCGCGATTCAAGGCGGGGTCGGCAGGCCATACCAAGGTCCGGTCGGCCGGGGGGTGGCGAACGTGGAACGGTTGCCCGCGGTGTTTGTAAGCTGTATCGGGGCTGTCGAGCGAACAACTCAAAAATCGGCGGCGTGATAGTACGTTCCGCGATCGCGGCCGACTTTCTGTTTGGGAAGAACACCGTGTAAGAACACACGGTCCAAGGCTGCGCGCCGCCACATCAGCGAAAATCCGATGCCCCTTTACGTACTCGAACCGCCAGCCCAATACGCGCACCGTTATCAGAGACCGGTGATCGAGCGGGTGCTGCCCTTAAGCGAAGCGCGGAGAGTTTGCGCCGGCATGGGTGCGCCGGCGGATGCCTGCGCCTGGATCAGTCACGGGCGTGCCATCTGATCATCCCGCGCAACGGCTCGGTGCACAATCGCGCGGCCTATCGCCGCCACGAAATGGCGCACTGCAATGGCTGGGATCATTCGCACTCGATTGCCAATGAGAGCGATGACCCACTGAAGGCTAATCGGTAAAGTGTACGGGACGCAAAACCCGCGGCGCAAGCAGTAATGCCGGCCACGCCCTCTAGTCGTAACGGGCCGGATTCGTCGAAACGACCCCGCTCTCCAATCTGATTGATCTTTCGCGCCAGAGTTCAGCGAGCGCGAGATAGGCGTCGCGCGCGGCTTCGTTCTCGGTTTCGTCGGCGAGCCGCCTGACGTCTTCAGACATTGACCGGTAGGTATCGGCGATCGACATGGGCGATCCGCATCGTTGCAAAAGGATTGGCTCAAGCGCGCCGAATCGTAACACCACGCGACATGAAGGGCCGCAGGCGCGGCTGGCTTATCCACTGGCTATCCACTGTTAAATGAGTTGTCGCGGCGTCAACGGACCATGGGAGCCCATCCGATCCCGGCTTTTGCAAAGCGCCGATTTGTGACCTCGGTCACTTCGCGTCACTACAGCTCACGGTAAAGACCATAACGAGCGATGACATGAGATTCGGGAGGTCTGCCATGACGGCATCATTAAAGGAGACTGGCGCTCGGTTCCGCCGATGGTTCAGGGCGCTCCAGAAAAAGAACCGGCCTCCTTATCGCTGGTATGAGCACGGCTATTACGACGCTTGAGTCGCGAAGGCTCGCGTCAAGTTCTCACGGCAGTGACGAACCGCCTGTGTCTGGCAGGCGGTTTTTGTTTCTGATGCAGGCGAATCTCAAGAAGCCAGGCGATCAGCCGCCGGCGCGGTTCCAGCCGCGAATGCGATCGCCATAGACTTCGAAGCCGCTCGGCGTCACCACCACCGTATCTTCAAGCTTGATGAAGCCGCGCTGCGGATGCTGCAGTGTGGTCTCGACCGAGACAACCATGCCCGTTTCGAGCGGCCGGCCGGCGTCATAGGCGTCATAGGGAACCGGTCCCGCGTTGGTCAGCCGCGGCGCCTCGTGGCTGACCAGCCCCATGCCGTGGGCAAGAAAATGCGTGTGGTTGTGGATCTTCGATTTATGGAGAACGGCGTTGGCCGCGGCATAGATTTCCCCGCCGAGCGCGCCGGTCCTGATCGACTTCATCGATGCCTGCTCGATGGCTTCGACTTCGGCCAGGAGTTCTACAAGTTCATCGTCCGGCTCGCCGACGATTCCCATGCGCGCGACGTCGCCGATATAGCCGTGATAATTGCCGCCGGAATCGAGCGAGAGAACGTCGCCCTTATCCCAGAGTTGATCGGATGGCGCGCGGTTAAGGCTCGAGCCGGCCGCGATCAGGCAGTAGTCGAAAGTCAGTCCGCGCGAAGTTTCCTCGCGGCGTAACGCTTCGGCCAATTCGGCCTTGGTCGCGCCCGCGCCGTAATTGTCGAACACGGCGGACATGGAATCGATCACCGCGTCGGAAGCGAGCCGCAGCATGTCCAGCTCCTCCGGCGATTTGATTGCGCGCAAGCGTTCGAGCACGAACAAAGCGTCCTCGATCTTGCTGTGCGGAAACGCTTTGCGCAGCACGTCGGCGGAGTCCGCGGGAAGAAATGCGAGCTCGGCGCCGATCCGTTTCGGGTTGGGGACAACGCGGCGGATGTATTCGACGGCCTTTTCCATCACGTCGACGGAGCCGGAGCTTTTCACGTTGAGTTCCGGCACCCAGAACGGCTTCACCTCGTTCTGGTAATTCTCCATGCGGTGCCCGAAGAACGCGGTCTTTTGTGGCTCGCCCTTGACGTAAAGGAAAACCGGCAGATAGCGCGATAGCCCCATCGCATCCATCGACTCGAAAAAGAACGCGCGATGGCCGCCGAGGAGATACTGCACATTGTGCTTGGACGTCACCAAGAGCACGTCCATGCCCGCATCGTCCATCAGGCGGTCGAGCCGATCGGTATCGAACGGCGCTACATGTTGTCGTTTACTGACGTCGAGCATAGGGCGATCTCCTGGGGCGAAAACGGGCCTGATCAGCTTAACCTAACAGGTCCAGCCTCGCGGCTGAACCCATAGCCTGAAAAGGCTGCTCTGCGCCGTTGCATCGCGGCTAATGCCACAACTGCGCGCTGGCGAGCCGCGCGCCCTGCGCAAGCGCCTCAAGCTTCGCCCACATAATGCTGGGATGGACGCGGCGATAGAACGGCCCCTGGGCGAAGCCGCAATCGGTTCCGGCCAATAGATTTTCGCGCCCGACCAGCCGCGCCAGACGCACGATGCGTTCGGCGACCAGTTCGGGATGCTCGACTACGTTAGTGGCATGACTGATGACGCCGGGAACGAGAACGCGGTCCGGCGGCAGCTTGGCGGTTTCCCAGACACGCCATTCGTGCTCGTGGCGCGGATTGGCGCTTTCAATGACATAGGCGCCGACCTTCATGCCCAGGATCAGATCGACAATGTCCTTCAGCGGCACATCGGTGGTGTGAGGACCGGGCCAGCTACCCCAGCAGACGTGATAGCGGATGCGGTCTTGCGGCAAGCCGGCAATCGCCTCGTTGAGCACATCGACTTGCAAGGCCAGCCATTTTCGGTAATCGGCAAAGTTCGCCGGCGGCACCATGCGATCGTAACTCACCGCGGCGCGCGCATCGTCGAGCTGCAGCACAAAGCCGGCGTCGATGATCATGCGATATTCCGTGCGCATTGCTGCTCCGATGGCGCGGATCAAGTCCTCTTCGCTTTTGTAGTACTCGTTCTTGCGGTCCGGGATGACGCTCGCCGGCGCGGCGACGGGGAGAAACGCTTCGGTGATGTTGACGCCCTTCAGCGCCGCCTTGAAATTGGCGATGTCGCGCGCAAGTTCGGCCTCCCCGGTGTAAACAATCGGCCCGACGCAGACCGCTTCGACGGTCGTCGCCATGCCTTCGCGTGCGTCGAGTTCGGCATAGAATTCAGCGAAACGTTCGCGGTCTACCCCGCGCATAAACGGATTGCCACCCGGTTTGATCGGCCGCCGCTCGAAGCCGCTTAAGCGTTCGAGCACATATTGGGACCAGCTGATCGATTTGCCGAACTCACCATCGCTGACGACGTCGATGCCGACCTCGGCTTGCTCGCGAACCACGTCGACGACGCTGCTCGCAAGGCAGGTCTTGTAGGCAGACCGGTCATAGGGTTTGCCCGCCTGCTTTGCGCGCAAGAATTCCTGCAGCGGCGCCGGGCGGATCAGACTGCCGACATGCGTTGTCAAAATGCGCTCAGTGCTGCGTTTCATTCACCTTCCCCGTGAACCTCATCCATTGCGTTCGCCGCACTGATACAGGACCAAGCGAACTTCGCAATGCGTGGGCTAATTGGGCGCGATTGGGCGTCATCCCATATGATGAATTGGCGATTTCAGCGCGTCTTGTTATGAAAGGACCCGGTCCACAGGACCCGTTCCGGGAAATCAAGGCGATGCAAGTCCGTAACGGCGTCATTGAAGCGATCGGCAACACCCCGTTGATCAAGCTTCAACGTGTTTCCGAAGCGTCGGGCTGCACGATCCTCGGCAAGGCCGAATTCATGAATCCGGGCCAATCGGTCAAAGACCGCGCCGCTTTGTTCATAATTGAAGAGGCCGTGAAAAAGGGTCAGTTGCGGCCCGGCGGCGTTGTCGTCGAAGGCACCGCCGGGAATACTGGCATCGGGCTTGCTCTCGTCGGCAACACCATGGGCTTCCGCAGCGTGATCGTGATTCCGGAAACCCAGAGCCAGGAAAAGAAAGACACGCTGCGACTATGCGGCGCCGAACTAATCGAGGT
>JBAPZR010000530.1:0-5653 GCA_049285335.1 Xanthobacteraceae bacterium
TCGATCGTCATCGCCACCGGCTCCGATCCGGCGCGCTTGAATGGCATCGACATCGACGAAAAGCGCATCGTGTCATCCACCGGCGCACTCGACCTCGCCAAGGTGCCGCAAAAGCTTTTGATCGTCGGCGCCGGCATCATCGGGCTTGAGCTCGGCTCGGTGTGGCGGCGGCTAGGCGCCGAAGTGACGGTCGTAGAGTTTCTCGATCACGTCCTGCCCGGAATCGATGGCGAGGTCGCGAGACAATTTCAGCGCATGCTGGAAAAGCAGGGCTTGACCTTCAGGCTATCATCGAAAGTCGCGGAGGTGGACGCCTCCGGCAAGACGTTGAAAGTCAAGGTCGAGCCCGCCGCGGGCGGCGGCGCGGCGGAGACGCTCAGCGCCGATATCGTGCTGGTTGCGGTCGGTCGCGTGCCCTACACCGATGGTCTTGGCCTCGAAGCGGTCGGCGTGAAGAAGGACAATCGCGGCCGCGTCATCGTCGATCCGCAATACCGCACCAATGTCGACGGCATCTATGCCATCGGCGACGTCATCGCCGGCCCGATGTTGGCGCACAAGGCGGAAGAAGAAGGCATCGCCGTTGCGGAAATTCTCGCCGGCGAAGCCGGCCATGTGAACTACGACGTCATTCCCAACGTGGTCTACACTTATCCGGAAATCGCCACAGTGGGGAAAACCGAAGAAGAGCTCAAAGCCGCCGGCATCGCCTACAAAGTCGGAAAATTCCCCTTCACCGCCAACCCGCGCGCCAAGGTGAACCTCACGCCCGAGGGCTTCGTGAAAATTCTTGCCGATGCCAAGACCGACCGCGTCCTCGGCGTGCACATTCTCGGCCCCGACGCCGGCAACATGATCGGCGAGGCCGCCGTCGCCATGGAATTCGGCGCTTCGTCGGAGGACATCGCGCGCACCTGCCATGCCCATCCGACCCTGAGCGAGGCGGTCAAGGAAGCGGCCTTGGCTGTCGACAAGCGCGCAATCAATTTTTGATGCGCGGGTGCGTTCGCGCCGGCCCAGCGATGACGAAGAAAAACCGTCACAACGTCGCTAAAAACGGCACGGCGTGCGGTGCGAATAATCCAAGGAGCGCGAGCGCGACCCCGGCGATGCCGAGCAGGCCGCCAAACCAGGCGAGCCCGACCATGCCGGTGATGACCGCCCCCGAGGCGAGCACGATGCCGACCTGAAACGCCGCCGAAGCAAGCTCGTAGTGATGGTATTTGGCCATTGCCAGGTTGCGCTTTTCTTCCGCCTCCTTGGCGCGGTCGGCGAGCTCCTTGCGGCCTTCGCCGGTCGAGGGTTCGGAATCGTAACGGGCGGCGATTTCTTTCCACGAATCGATTTGTTTTTGCATCGCCGCTTTCGCTGCGGGATCGGCGGCGTCCGCCGCAACCTTCATCTCCTCGGCGGCGGTGTCGACCTGCGTCTTGCGGATGCTTTTGGCCTGAAAGAACGCCCACAGATCCGACGTTTCGACATTGGCGCTGATCGCTTCGGTTTGGGCGCTTTTGCCGAGCGTTTCTGAAAACGACAAGAACAGCGCGAGCACCGCGATCAGCAATGCAATTCTTTTGTTGAAGAACTCGTCGTGCGCGCCTTCATGCGCCTTTTCGATCGTTTCATGGATTTCCGACATGGCTCCCCTCGTCATTTCAAACAACAAGCTAAAGCGGAATGCCGATTGAACCTAAATTCATTTCACTTTAGCCCGAGTCAAGCGACTTGCCGCAGCGCGGCGATCTGCAATGACGGATACCGAGGTTTTTTGTCAAGCGCGCGGGTGCGCGCTGCGGTAGGCCGCAATGAGGCGCTCGGCGTCCACGGCGGTGTATATTTGCGTGGTCGACAACGAAGCGTGGCCAAGCAGTTCCTGGATCGACCGCAGATCGCCGCCGCGCGCCAGCAGATGCGTCGCGAAAGAATGGCGCAGCGCATGCGGCGTCGCGCTGTCGCCAAGACCGAGCGCGCCGCGCAGCCGCTCCATCGCAATTTGCACGATGCGCGGCGACAGCGGCCCGCCCTTGGCGCCGACGAACAGCGGCCCTTCGCCGGGCAGATCGTAGGGACAGAGCGCGATGTAATCGGCGACGAGTTTTTGCACAGGCGCGATCAATGGGACCATGCGCTGCTTGCGGCCCTTGCCGGTCACCGTCAAGGCGTCGCGGCCGTTGAACTCGGTGCGCTTAAGGCCGAGCGCTTCGGAAATACGCAAGCCGCACCCGTAGAGGAGCGCCAGCACGGCCGCGTCGCGCGCGTGTATCCACGGGTCGCGCCCGTCGCCGGCGGCGAATGTGGGATCGGCAACGCTTTTGGCCGCATCGACCGGCAGCGGCCGCGGCAGGGTTTTGCCGATTTTTGGCGCGCGCACGGCCGCGAGCGCGCCGAGCCTGCCCTTGCCGTTGCGCTCGAGGAAACGTCCGAAGGCGCGCATGCCGGCGAGCGCGCGCATCAGCGAGCGGCTGCCGATATTGTCCGCGCGGCGCGCCGCCAAAAAGGCGCGCACATCGGCGGGGGCAAGCGCGGCGAGTTCTTTCAACGAAGGCGCGCCGCCGAGGTGATGGGCAAGAAATTGCAAGAACTGCAGCACGTCGCGCCGATAGGCTTCAAGCGTCTTGGGCGACAGGCGCCGTTCGGCGCCGAGATGGCTCAGCCAAGCCTCGATCTCGGCCGCGACTTTGGGCGCCACGAAATCGGGCATTCTCCCACCATCTCCCTCCGGAACGGTGACGACGGCCGCCGGCCGTCGGCCGCGGGATGTTATCGGTCGCTTGGCCAAATTGACGCCCCTCCAAAACCTGCCCCCATATTAGGGGCAACCGCCTTTACCCTTTCTTAGCCGCCCGGAATCGGCGGAAAATCTAGCAATGGCCAAACGAGTCGTCGACGTCCTGGTCCCGGTCGCGCTGGACCGAGCCTATTCTTATCGAGTGCCCGGGGAACTCGCGCTCTCAGCGGGCGATATCGTCACGGTGCCGCTCGGCCCGCGCGAGACGACCGCCGTGGTTTGGGCGGACAATCCCAAGCCCAATCCGCGGCTCGACAACAGATTGAAGGACATCGCGGAAAAGCTCGACGTGCCGCCGCTGCGCGGCGAATTGCGTCACTTCGTCGAATGGGTCGCGAATTACACCGTCAGTTCGCGCGGCATGGTGCTGCGCATGTGCCTGCGCATGGGCGAGCACCTCGGCCCCGAGCGCGAGCGCGTCGGCGTGCGGCTTGCCGGCGCCGCGCCTGAGCGGATGACCGGCGCACGCCGGCGCGTGCTCGATCTTCTCGCCGATGGCGTCGTGCGCGGCAAAGGCGAGGCGGCGCGCGAAGCGGGCGTCAGCGCCGGCGTGATCGACGGATTGATCGACGAGGACACGCTCGCGACCTCGGTGCTGCCGCCCGAGCCGGTCGCCGAACGGCCCGATCCCGATTTCATCCAGAGCGCGTTCACCCCGGCGCAGGGCGCGGCGGCAGAAGCCTTGAAGGTGGTTGTGGCCAAGGGCGACTACTCGGTCACGCTGCTCGACGGTGTGACCGGTTCCGGCAAGACCGAAGTCTATTTCGAAGCGGTGGCGGACACGATCCGCCGCGGCCGCCAAAGCCTGATCCTGATGCCGGAGATCGCGCTCACCACGCAATTCCTCGATCGTTTCGCCGCGCGTTTCGGCGCGCGGCCGGCGGAATGGCATTCCGAACTGTCGCCGCGCAAACGCGCGCGCACCTGGCGGGCCGTCGCCGAGGGCGATGTCTCGGTCGTCGTCGGTGCGCGCTCGGCTTTGTTTTTGCCCTATGCGGATCTCGGGCTGATCGTCGTCGATGAGGAACACGATCCCGCCTACAAACAGGAAGACGGCGTGCACTACCACGCCCGCGACATGGCCGTGGTGCGTGGTCACGTCGCGCGCATTCCGGTCATACTGTCGTCCGCGACGCCGTCGATCGAGAGCGAACTCAATGCGCGGCGCGGCCGCTATGCCCGCGTCGCTTTGCCGGAGCGTTTCGGCGGCCAGCGGCTGCCCATGGTCGAGGCGATCGATCTGCGGCGCGAGCGTCCGCCGCCGGGCCGCTTCATCTCGCCGGTGCTTGCCGGCGCGGTGAAAACGGCGCTGGAGCGCCGCGAACAGGCGCTTCTCTTCCTCAACCGCCGTGGCTATGCGCCGCTCACGCTGTGCCGGACCTGCGGTTTCCGCTTCGCCTGCCCGAATTGCGACGCCTGGCTCGTCGACCACCGCTTCCGCCGACAGCTTGTTTGCCATCATTGCGGTTTCGCCATGCCGCATCCCGCGGCATGTCCGAAATGCCAGGCGGTGGATTCCTTCGTCGCCGTCGGGCCGGGCGTGGAACGGCTGGAAGAAGAGGTGCGGGCGCTTTTCCCGCACGCACGCCTCTTGGTTCTTTCCAGCGATCTCGTCGCAAGCGTCGAACGCATGCGCGAGGAACTGGCCGACGTCGCTGCCGGGCGTTTTGACATCGTCATCGGCACCCAGCTTGTGGCGAAGGGCCATCATTTTCCGATGCTCAATCTCGTCGGCGTCATCGATGCGGATCTTGGTTTGAGCAACGGCGATCCGCGCTCCGCCGAGCGCACCTTTGCGCTGCTGCATCAGGTGGTCGGGCGCGCGGGGCGCGACGCCGGCGTCGGCTTGGGCTTGTTGCAAACCCACCAACCCGAGCATCCGGTGATGCGCGCGCTGATCGCGCAGGATCGCGAGGCGTTCTATGCCGCGGAGATCGAATCGCGCGAGCGCGCCGCCTATCCGCCGTTCGGCCGGCTCGCCTCGATCGTCGTCTCCGGTCCCGACAAACACGATACCGCCGATTACGCCCGCCGCTTCGCGCGCGTCGCGCCGCCCGACGAAGCGGTGCGCGTGCTCGGACCAGCCGAAGCGCCGCTCGCCTTGGTGCGCGGCCGCCATCGCCTGCGGCTCTTGATCAAAGCGCCGCGCGCTTTCGATCTCTCGGTCTATTTGCGCGCCTGGCTCGCCAAGGCGCCGAATAAGCACGGCGCCATCAAGCTCGAAGTCGATGTCGATCCGCAGAGCTTTTTGTGAATCAAGCCTGTCGCTTGGATGAACGAAACGAAATGTAACGCAGCCTTCCCCCGCACATCCGGGGCTTGTTTACGCCACGCATTTCACGCTAAGGATGCACGGGGAACATTTATAAATTTCGGGGTGGTCTATAATGCTGTGCAGAGCGACAATCATTTTTTCCGTATTAGCCCTCGCTACCCCCGCAATAGCGCAAACTTCTTCTTCCGAAAGCAATCAGTCGACGACTGCAGACTCATCCAACTCGATGGATCCGCCCCAAGTAGGCGATCATTGGACTTATGAACTTCGCGACGAAATCACCGGGACGCTGAAGTTCACGACAGTGAACGTTGTCACCCAGGTGACGTCGGGCGATATTGCTATTCGCGGCGAGAACCTTGGCAATCCGGGATTCATCTATCTTGTTTACGATCATTCCTGGAATCTGAAAGATAATTCGGTTTGGAAGTATTCCCCTCGCGATGGAAGCGGCATCAAAGCGCCCCTCAAGGTAGGCAGCAATTGGAATTTCCAGAGTACGGATGTCTACGCCGCGCGCGGACTAAGTTACAAACGCTCTGGCTCCGCGAAGGTTGTCGCACAGGAAACCATCACAACAGCCGCCGGCA
>JBAPZR010000531.1:0-2254 GCA_049285335.1 Xanthobacteraceae bacterium
CTACAGATAACAGCACAATGCAAAATGATAATAAACAAAGAGCTAGTTGAAACCACTGTCTACAATGCTGTTAAGCAACTTGGATATGAAGTAGCGCATTGGCAAGTTCTAGATAGCCCAGAAGACCTAACGGACGATCCTTTCGACTACGGACGGGGGGGATAACATGGATAGAAGAACTAGAGGCTTCTTTGGCTCACTATTACCGCGCTGACTCTGCGGAGTCCGCTGATGCGTTTTTTACACTCGGTCATATCATGATAGCTGGGATTAGTGCGTTGCGCCCAAAGCGCCCTATGAAACCCAGCCGCCTTAGCGATGACGGTTGCTGCGCCGCATGGTTTCACGAGGTCCTAGATTACGCATACTCCCAGAGGCCAGGAAACCAGGAATGAAGTCTCGGCCTTGGCTTGAAATCGTTGCTCAGTTAAAGCGATGCGTCAGACCTGGGTCGCGATCGTTCAATGCGCTGTGAGCGTCGAGGCTAAGCCACAGGACTAGCCGCGCGGCCGGCGCCGCGGCCGTGTGGCCCCGACCTCGTGTCAAAGCCGGGGCCATGAGCCCGAGAACGGCATGATGAATTCTCGAGCCCAGAGACGCGCTTTCCTGCGCCGCGAGTGGATGATCTGCCGATTGATTTACGTCAAGGATTGCTGCGAGGTTGTTTGCTTAAGTTGATTACCGTGTTGCGCGGGGCAGAGTTCGGAAAATGCCAGGACGGCCCTGGACCGAGGATGAAACAAGGCGTCCCCGCGACGTGTACGCGGCTGGACATTTTTACAGCGAGATTGACAAGGCGCTCGGACGCCGCGTCGGCTCGACCAAGCGTCGGCTTGAAGGATTAGGGCGTAGCGTCAGATCGAGTCGCATTCCAGACGGCCTGGTGGTCGAACGAGAAGCACTTAATACCGCCCGCGAGCAGCGCTCGCTCACTCAGGATTTCTGTGGCGATCCGCCGCCCGGTTACTCGGCACTACACGGCAAGACAGGGCTGCGATAGCGCGGCCGGCCATGCCCAAAATTGCGCAATTTTTGCTGGTGTCTCATTTTGAATTTTGACGCGGCTTCAAAGCTCTTTCGCACTTGGCCACCCAATTTTTGATCATGGAACGAGCTAGCAATTCCGCTGCCTTGCGGTCGCCGCTTATGACTTTTTCACGCTGTGCAACGCCCCCAGGATATATGGTCACGCTCCATTCGTTTCATTC
Source organism: Xanthobacteraceae bacterium (assembly GCA_049285335.1). Classification (GTDB taxonomy): domain Bacteria; phylum Pseudomonadota; class Alphaproteobacteria; order Rhizobiales; family Xanthobacteraceae; genus BOG-931. The sequence goes on from JBAPZR010000531.1 coordinate 1,209, forward strand.
GATCCGCGCGCGGATGGTGTACCGTATGCCCCGGTGTTCCATAGGCCGAGCCGTGACTCACCGCACGCGACGTGCTGGCCGCCGCAAAATCAGCGTAGCAAAAACGCCGCGTTTAGTTCAACCCAAGCGTTGCGATATGCGGCGGCGGCCGGCATCGCTTACCGCGCGCCTTTTCACGGCGATAGACTTACAGCATGCGATTCGTGAAATCATCGGCAGTTTTGCAGCCGTCAGATTGGCTTGGCCGCCTCGTTCGCGCCGGCTTACTTTTTGCGATCATTATCGCTGGCGTGGTCGCTTTGTTGCAGAGCTTCAAAGCATCTAAAGAATGCCGAGGAGCTTTTAGCCGCGGATTTGGTAATGGTTTTGATCGGTACCGATGCGCGCTACAACTTCGTATTATCGAAGATGGACCGGAACTAACATTGACATTTCCTACCTGGTCGTTCGCAATCGCTCGTGGGCGCCCCGCTTGCCGCGCTCTGATACTATGTCAATGCTTGATAGAGTGAGAAAACAAATCCCCCAAGCAGAGTGCAGGCAACAAGAACATAAAAAGCCCATCTGCCAAAATCGAGTTGCCATTCTTCCGATTCTTCCGGTTTTTTCTCGGGATTTCCTGCGACCGCAGCTTCAATTTTTGTACTCATATCGATGGCCTGAAGGTAAAGCTTATCTTTGCTCTGTTTCTCAATGTCGAGCAACGCTGCAACCGCTCCTTTTAAAAGGCGATTGTAATAACAAAAATCGATCACCCAAATTGCTAACCAAAAGGCGAATAAGATTGCGAACGCGAACGCCACCATCTCCCAACTGGCGTGTCTATCTTCACCAGCCTTGGCAAATACACCAATAATTGTTGTTAGCGCGGCAACGGCTCCTAACGCCTGAGTCCTCAGCCTGATCAACACGTCATTGAAGTGCATGGCGATGTCTTCGTACTTTCGCCAAAGTTCAAAGACCGACCAGCCTTGCTCTGTTGGAGGCATAGATTTCAATCCTTACGTAGCGGGTCCGGGAAGCTTCGCCACGTTGGCCGCGATCCG
>JBAPZR010000532.1:0-2577 GCA_049285335.1 Xanthobacteraceae bacterium
TTGAAGTTGAGATCGGGGTAGAGCGCGGGGTTGATGGTGTTGCTCGAGACGGCAGCGAGCAGCGTGTAGCCGTCCGGTGGTGCGTGGGCGACGGCCTCGGCAGCAATGTTGGTGGCGGCGCCCGGCCGGTCTTCGATTACAAAGGGCTGGCCGAGCCGTTCCGATAGCCACTGGCCGATCAGTCGCGCGAGAATGTCTGTCGGACCACCAGCGGGAAACCCGACGATGATGTGCACTGGCCGTGCTGGATACGCCTGTGCTCTTGCTAAGCGTGTGGCGATCGGAATCCCCGCAGCACCTGCCGCCGTGTAAAGAAACCTTCTGCGGGGAAGCTTCATGGTCTTGCCCCACGTACTTAGGAACCTTCCGCAACGCCTACACGCCGAGCTCGTTTCGTCCGGGTTGTTCGCCCGTCAGGGCACAGTCGCCGCCTTAGACTTCACAGAACGTCGGCACGTCCGCGTCTACGACACCAAAATACAGTAATTTTCAGGTCGCGCGTAGAATGCTGGATCGATATTAGCTTTTCACCCCGGCAACGCGCGCAACTTCGGACCACCGGGCGATTTCGCTGCGTAGGTAACGCGCAAAGGCGTCGGGGCCTTCTCCGAGGGGCTCAAAACCCTGCTTTTTCAGTGTTTCGATTATTCCCGGTGCACGCATGGCCATCTTAGCGGCGTTTGCGATTTTCTCGATCGCCGTTTGCGGCGTGCCCGCTGGCGCCATGATGCCGAACCACAGGCTTGCATCAAAGTCCGCCATCCCCGCTTCAGCCATCGATGGCACCTCTGGCAAGACACTCGCACGTCTGTTTGCTGCTATGGCGAGCGCCTTAAGTTTGCCCGCTGCGATCTGACCGATCACGGTGGAAGCGGGCGAGAACGACATCGTAACTCGACCCGCTATGAGGTCGTTCACGGCCTGAGGGCTGCCCGGGTAGGGAACGTGCGGCAATTTGATCCCAGCACGTTGCGCAAATAGTTCTGCTGCCAAGTGGACCACGCTGCCAACGCCTGCATTGGCACACAAAACCTCATCAGGCTTCGACCTGGCCAGCGCAATCAGTTCGGCGACGGTGTGCAAGTCCGACTGTGGACTCACGACTAAGACAACAGTAGCGCTGGTGAGAAGAGAGATCGGCGCGAAGTCTTTGACCAAATCGAATGCGGGATCGGGGTTCGTGATTTGACTGGTGACGATCGCCAACGTTGATAGGAGCAGCGTGTAGCCGTCCTTGTTGGCGCGGGCGACATATTCGGCGGCGACGCTAGAGCCTGCGCCAGGTTTATCTTCGACCACGACTTGCCGGCCGATTAGGTCTGCCGCGCCGTTGCTGAAAGCGCGTGCTGTGATATCGGCCGCCGATCCTGGCGTGAAACCGACAATGAGGTGGATTGGATGCGACGGATAGGATTCCTGCGCCATTGTCGGGCGATTTAAAAATCGTAGAGAAACAGCGCTCGCTGCCAATTGAAGAAATTGGCGTCGCCCTTGGGTCATGATTGCTCTCCCTTTATTCGTGGCGACATGGGGAGTGCAGCATTCGATCGCATCTATTAGAGCATGTACTGTCGAATTTTCGCCAGCAGTTGGCGCGGGCTAAATGGTTTGGGCACATACTCGTCGCAGCCCGCCGATCGCGCCTTCTTTTCCTCCCCGCTAAGCGCATAGGAAGTGACGGCGATGATCGGGATCGATCGCAAAGCAGGATCAGCTTTGATCCGGCGCGTCGCTTCGTAACCGTCCATGACCGGTAACTGAATATCCATCAGGATGAGATCGGGGCGTTGTTTTGCTATAGCTGCGAGCGCCTGCTCGCCATTCTCGGCCTCAGTGATCTCGTAATCAGTAGGGGCGAGCATATCGCGGATGATCTGGCGATTATCCGGCTGGTCCTCCACCACCAGAATGCGCTTGCTCATGCCGCCTCCACCTGCCGCTCGACGATGACAGGCAGAGTGAACGCGAATGTAGAACCTTGCCCAGGTTGTGAATCGACCCAAATCCGGCCGCCGTGCATCTCGATGATGCGCTTGGATATAGCCAACCCCAACCCGGTGCCACCTTTCTTGCGCGTGATCGCGTTGTCGGCCTGCTGAAACTCCTGAAACAGCTCGGTTTGATCGACGGCTGAGATACCAGGTCCAGTGTCCCGGACCGACACACTGAATGAGCCGTTGTTTGCTTCAGCCTTAATCGCGACTTCGCCGGCATCGGTGAACTTGATGGCGTTGCCGACCAGGTTGATCAGCACTTGCGTCAGGCGGCGTCCGTCGCCGTGTCCTGGAGGCAGTTCCTGGGAAAGCTCAAGCTTGAACCCGAGTTTCTTCTCGGCCGCCAACGGCTCGAGTGTGCTTCGGACAGTCTGGGCGATATCCCGAATGCAGTAATCTGATAGTTCGAGCACCAGTTGGCCAGCTTCGATCTTGGACAGATCGAGCACGTCATTGATCAGCCCGAGCAGGTGCCGGCCGTTGGCCTCAAGGCGCTTGAGCACACCCATCATCTTCTCGGAGGGCTCGCCATAAGCGCCATCCGTCATCAATTCGGTGTAGCCCAGGATGGCATTGAGCGGCG
>JBAPZR010000533.1:0-4166 GCA_049285335.1 Xanthobacteraceae bacterium
CCTCCTGCTCGCTTTGCACGCATTTCTCAAAAGAAGATGGAAGACCCGCCTCTAACGGATCAGCCGACTGACTAGCAATTCCGCGACAAACTGGCCGTACATTGAGAGTCGGAATCTCATCAGATCGTGCCGACAAAATTACAGCCATAGTCATCGTTATAGCAATGACGGGCATAACTCCTTTTGTCATGGCGAACTCCTACGCGCGCCCAGACAACCGGTTGCTGGCCAGTTTGCAGGGCCGCGCTGTCGCTCGGAATGCTAACCCGAACGAATGCCCCGCGACTTTCCGCCGTGTTCAGCGAGTACATCGCGCTACGGAAGGCGACGCACCGTCGCGGGGCCTTTTCAAGATTGCGCGCACGCTTTGCCGTCGCGTTAGGCGCCGTATTGTATGCTCATCAGTACCAGCGACGGCAAACACCTGCGTGCCAATATGCACATCGGCGGGCGGAGTTGTAATAGCCGTAACCGACCGCGCCTGCTGCTGCGGCGCCATAGTACGCACGCCGATTTACTCGACGATTGACGCCAGCGACGCTCATCGGGGTTAGTGGCCGCCCGATTCGGGCGCTCGCCGTATCGACTGACAATGATGGCGCTTTTGCTGGTGACCAATGAAGCGAGAGTGGCGCTACACAAAAGAGCGTAGCGGCGGCAAGAATACCGAGCATACTCAACCTTTTCATGACTGCTGCTCCTTCACACTCACCCTCTGGCAAGTTGAAGATAGAAACTTTACGGGGGCTATCATTGATGCAGGTCAATCAATGCCACAATCTGGCATCGGAACAGCGCTGCCACAAATATGCAATATCGTCGCGTAAAGCGCGTTACACGCTGCGCTCAATGCGTTGGGCAAAAATACGGCCGTGCGAACGGCCCTGCCCGACAGGACCAGGTCACGCGTCGTTTCCTTGAACTGTGCTGCAACACGCAGAGATGCTTGCCCTTGCGTGTCGGGGTGAATCAAGCCGGCGGCGATCATGGCATGGCCGTCCCGGGTCGGACTGCTCATTTCCTTGACATTGTCGCTTACGCGCTCGTTAGCGGCTTCGGGATGTCCAGTGTTGATCTTACGAAGATTGTTCACAAAGATTCTCGGATTAATCCAGCTTGAGGACGGTACCCTAAGACCCGTGAATCTTCCGATGTCGGCGACGAAGGCGTTGCAATTGTACAGCTCCACGCTCCAGGTCGTATGTGTGGCCTGCAGCAGACGAATATAGGCAACGACTCTATCGTACTGGGCTTTGTTCATCAGCACGCAATAGCGCGACGTGACCGTTCCTCACATGAATCGAGCGTCCAGCCGCTTGCCAACACGCGAGTCATCAAGAATATGTTCAACTTAATTGCCGAATCCGAGCGCGGGGGACGCCACTTGAGCCGTTAGTTCGAGCCTCGTACTGATGCGACGCCTCCAAGCCCGGCTCTGTGCCGGAGTTCTGCGGGCACTTTCCGCGCTGCGCTTTTGTCTTGGGGACAACCCTAATAATCCGCCACATTTGAGCGCTCGCTACGACTGATTGACGATGTCAAAAGCTGTTCGTCGGGCGTATACTTGCATTAAGGTACGACCCGAATCGCGGCGCCGCGTATGCGGGTTTCAGTGTTTTCAAGTGCCATTAGCGACCATTTCGTGGGGAGGTCGCCGTGCCAAAAGTGCGCGCATTATTTTTCGGTCTTCTGATCTTTTCGAGCACGAATGCCTTTGCTGAACCGCAGCCCGCAAGCACGCAAACGTCTCCTTACACAGTAGATGGATTTGCACTTGGCGCTCAGCTGCGCTTCGAAAGCGAGGCATACAAACAATATACTTGTTCACCCAGTGATAAGTTTCCAGGGTTTACTTGGTGTCATAAGGAACAAACAAAGAAGGAGAAACACGACGAAGTCACATTAAGCAATTCAATCTTGCATTCGTCAGACGGCACCGCATGGTACCTAAACAAATATATTGAACCCACCGTCCTCGATCCAAATGACCTTCAAAACGAAATAAATCGGTTCTCAGCTAAGTTTGGTCGGACTCCGGTAATAATTCGAATGCCGCATCATGAAGGCTTGCCTGATGCGCTAATGGCGTTGTGGGGCTCAATTCAGCTTGAACAGCTTGCTGCCGACGACGTAGCGACGCTCGCTTCTGGCGGAAGTTCTGCAGGAATTTTAGTCAGCTATCTTGGAGACCTTCAGAAGTCTGCGAAAGCTGGGGTGCCTGTCTACAAACTTGCAGGTGGTGCGGGATTTTTGTGGGTGGCGACTTTTAACCGCGATGGTCGAGGAGTTCTACGCTTTCTGGCAGCCGATGCATCCAAATACGAGACTTCGCATATTGCGGAAGAGCAATCAGCGCATCAGGCGTCATCATCTCCCCAGGCTACGAGCGACGCTGCATCAAAGCGCGAAAAGTCCTCCACAACAGCAGAACAGAAACCGAATGACTCTCAAGAGGCGCCTATAACCGACTGCGATACTTACGCGGCGAGTCATCAAGCCCCCCAACTCGAAGCTGGGGACGACTCGACTTTGAAAATCAATGCCGATTCGGCGATTTCTGCATGTGAAGCCGCGGTGCGACGGTTTCCAAACAGCAGCAGGCTCATTTATCAACTTGGTCGCGCCTATTATGGAGCCAAAAACTACGACGCAGCACTGAGCCAATTCCGCAATGCTGCTGATCGGGGATATGCGGCGGGGCAAGCTCTTCTTGGCGCAATGTACGGAAATGGCCAAGGTGTACAGCAAGACTACGCGCAGGCAGTCGCGTGGTCCCGTAAAGCCGCCGATCAAGGATTGGCATTAGCCCAAACCAATCTCGGCATCATGTACGAGAAAGGACAAGGTGTACCACAAGATTATACGCAAGCTCTTGCGTGGTATCGCAAGGCTGCCGATCAGGGTTATGCAACGGCGGAATTCGGTCTCGGTACAATATACCAACGTGGTGAGGGCTTGCCACAAGATTACGCACAAGCGGTGGCTTGGTATCGCAAAGCTGCTGATCAGGGGTATGCAGCCGCTCAAAGCAATCTCGGCATCATGTTTGAAAGAGGACAGGGCGTTCCACAAGATTATACGCAAGCTGTCGAGTGGTATCGGAAAGCGGCTGATCGCGGAAACGCCGTCGCTCAGAACAATCTCGGCATTATGTACGAAGAGGGACAGGGCGTTTCACAAGATCATACGCTAGCTGTGGAGTGGTATCGAAAAGCTGCTAATCAAGAATTGACTTCTGCGAAGGAAAATCTGACGCGACTTGGGGTTCCGCCGGCATCTAAGTCGCCGAACGCCCCGCCGCAGCAATCACACACACAATTGAGTCAGCCTCAGATTGAGCAAACCATCACTGGCGTGGATGGTAAAGATCGATCTCCGGCTGATCTGGACAGCGAGAAGTCGCACCCATCGTCGGTTGAGCAATCTCGCAGTAATGAGCAGTTGGGGTCGCAGCAACCCCGCTCAACCAAAATGGATGATTTCGCGAAAGCCGTTTTGGTCCTTGCGCTTATTTGCTTTGTTGGTGGCGCAGTCATATTGATTAAAATGGGCACTCCGAAGTTGCCTGTATACAGGTCGATAGCGGAGCAGTCTTTCAACTACGTTGCAAAACATTGGAAGGGTGTCTCCAAACGTGCCAGAGATTTGGTGCTCGGGTCAGTGGTGCCAATCATCAAAGAGCTAATGTCCCGCGATTGGTTTTTGCGTTCAACGCTCCAATTGGAGCGAGATGGTTTAGTTGACCAAGACAAAAGCAAAGTCCTGTCGGACCGACAATTTGAGGCGTTACTGGCGAAAGTTGTCGCTGATGAATATGCAGTTGGAAAAAGTGTCGATCACTCCGACGCTCAAGAGCGAGAAGCTCCACTCGCAACGTCCCACCAACCGCCAACGTTATCTGAAGATAAAGTTAAAACGGGAGAAAACTTTGATCTTGGAATCTTAAACGCGCCGCCAGGGGCTATTGTCGATCACCTAGATCGGCTCGCCAAATTGCACGCCAGTGGCGCACTATCGGACGAAGAATTTAAGGTACTGAAAACAAGACTTATTTTTGAGATGGATTACAGGCGAGTGGGTCCCTTTTGTGGCCAGCGCATCGATTAGGCGGATTGACCTTAGTTCCTGAGCATTCGGGTCGATCCCAAAGAACCTCTGCCTATTAC
>JBAPZR010000534.1:0-4120 GCA_049285335.1 Xanthobacteraceae bacterium
GATCGAACTGACCAATCCCGAAAAGTCGCTCACAGGCACGATCGAACCGCAACGCGGGCAGGGCGGTAGACGGCACTTCCGCTATGCACCGCTGTCAAGTGGGCTTGAGATCGTGCGAAAGACTTTAGGTCAACACGAAATCGCTACCGTGCAGACGACCGCGATTGATCAGGCGGCCGGCATCGTGAATCTGACAACGATGCTGGCGCATTCTTCGGGAGAATGGATCGCCTCGGATTGGCCGATCTGCTCGATCGCCGAAACTGAAAGGCCGCATCGGATGGGCGCGGCGCTGACCTATGCCCGACGTTACGCGTTGTTCACGCTCGTCGGCATAGCCGGTGAAGACGATCTGGATGCCCCAGATCTGGTTGCCCCGCTTCTGCAAACCGAGAAGCTGAGCATCGAGAGCAAATCTGTTGGCAATGCCGGTCAGCCAAGGAATTCGAGCAGGAGAGGTCGCGCCAGGGAGAGCAAAATTAGTTTTCCTTCACCGAACTCCGAGCTTTCCGCGGCTTTGTCGGCAAGCTTAAGAATTGAATTGCTCACTGAAATCGAGGCCCTGGGCGCGGCCGACGATGCGGCGCTGTGGGCGCAGCGACGCTTTCCGGCCAAAAACCAGTTATCTGCGACCGACGCGCAGCAGGTGGAGGAGGCATTCGCCAGCAAATTAGCGCTGATCCAGGCACAAAGTGCAAAGAGCGATGACGTGGTTTCTGAGCAGCACTCGTGCGAGCAAACCAGCGCGACAATTCAGGGGGACAAAAGTGTGTTTGTCTTCCCCGAGCCGCGTCGCATACGTGACCGCGATCATATCCGGCATGTGATTAAGCAGCCGTGCCTGGTGTGCGGTCGTCGGCCCGCCGATCCACACCATCTGCGCTTCGCACAATCCCGTGCACTCGGTCGCAAGGTCAGCGATGAGTTCACGGTGCCGCTCTGTCGCGCGCACCACCGTGAGGTCCATCGTTTCGGGAATGAAGAGTCGTGGTGGCGGAACACGAGAATAAATCCACTTGCGACTGCCCGCTCGCTCTGGCTTGAAACCCGTCCGCTGCCGAGAGAGGAAGCCTCTGCTGTCAGCAGCGAGGTAACGGGGTAACATCCGACGCGACCGTTGCCCATCACCCGAGTTCTCTCCACTCGGGCGTTGTGGCCAATGCTTCCAAGATCGGTCTATAGACATTTATACACCAACGACATCGGTCGCTAGTTTCCCGATCGTAAAGGAACTGAGATCTAGCCAATGTCGGTGAAAGCATTAATTTTGACGGTAGTCCTCATCGTTCTTGGCTCGAGCGGTATCGCAGGTGTGACGGAGGCGGATCAAACGCTACCGCGCGTCGCGTTTTTCGGCTTTCAACTGATCAATACCTCGCCTCAACCGACCACGCCCGAGGAGACACAGCGTATTCGCATGCTGGACGACATGTTTCAGGAGAAGCTGGATGCGTCCGGCCGCTTCAAGGTGGTCTCCATTCCTTCTGAGTTGCGCGACAAGATTGCTGCGGCGCCCGAGATCAGCAATTGTAATGGCTGCGAGCGTGATTTCGCTCTCGAAGCCGGGGCCGACTGGGCCGCGTGGGGTACCGTGCAGAAAGTCAGCAACCTCATCCTGAACATCAATGTCTACATGGAGGACGCCCGGGCAAATAAGATGGAATTCGTCAAGAGCGTCGACATTCGCGGCAACACCGACGAATCCTGGCAGCGTGGCCTGGATTACATGGTGCGTCACTACCTATTCCATGAGTCTTAGCTCGCCAAGCGGCTTTTTGGCTACTGCCCCCCTTGCATGACGCCTGGGCAGTCCTTTTGAAAAGTCCGGCGTTTTTGGTGCATATCTGCAACAGTACCAAAAAATTCATTATCAGGTTGGGCTGAAGGTCGGTTGTGCGCCTCGTGAAAAAGCGAATCAGCATAAGATGAAATGCAGTGCGACAAACGTAGATGTTATTGTTAATAGGCCACCGGTGCGATGACGGTGCGATGTGAGTCAATGCGTTGTGGGGCTTCCTCAAGTAGTCAAAGTGCCGGGATTACGCAGGGGAATCACAATGTTTATCACGGTGCTCGTGACGGTCTGCCTTCATCTCGCAGTTCCTGGGAGTTGTATAACGACGCCCGTCGTCGATTCAAATCAGGATCTAGTCACAATGGGTGGCTGCTTAGGGGTCGCAGGTCTCGAGTCGGCGAAAGAATTCTGGGAGCAGCACCCGATCTATCACAGCTGGAAATTCAAGGGGTGGTCGTGTCAAATCGGCAATCGCGTTCCGCCCGCCAAGAGCAACGCCTAGAGAGCGCAACGCGACAAAATGGCCCGGTGTGCTCGTAAGGTTTCCCGGCTCGCGTAACCAGGGTACGGGCACGACGGCGTCGGGAAAGGTCGTTCACTGCATTTCGTCGCGAGCAGGTTCGAAGCGGCCGTAACGCAGCGCCAGCGTCGGCAATACGAGCAAATTGAGCGCCATCGACGTCAAAAGACCGCCCAGAATGACGATGGCCATTGGTCCTTGGATCTCTCGGCCGGGATCGTCGCGGCCGATCGCGAGCGGTAAAATACCGAGGCCGGTCACGATCGATGTCATGAGGATGGGAATTAGCCGATCGGACGCGCCTTTGATCGCGGTCTTGAGCTCCCACTGCATGCCCTCGGCTTCGACCAGATGTTCGTAATGCGCGATCATCAGAATCGAATTGCGTAGCGTGATGCCGAACAAAGTGACGAAGCCGACCATGCCGCCCAATGACAACAATCCACCGGTCAGAAATACCGCGAGCACGCCGCCGACCAGTGCGAACGGCAGATTGGCCAATATCAAAAGCAGATTGCGCCAATTGCGCGTCACGACCGACAGCAGAAGAATGATGCCGACGCCCGCAATCAACGAATTGAAAATGAGATCGCGCCGCGACCGCGATTGCGCCTCTGCCGTGCCGGCGAACTGGATGTAGGTCCCTGAAGACAGCCGCACCTTATCCGCAATCGCCGCCTTGGCCGCTTGCACGAAGGAGGAAACATCGTTGCCAATGACGTTGGCAGTGACGGTTTGCACGCGGCGCGCGCCCTCGTGCAGAACCTGATAGCGCCCCGCGCCCTCGTAGATGTCGGCAATTTGCTTGAGCGCGACGTAAGACCCACTCGGGCTATGCAGCGGCAACTCGCCAATTTTCGTGATGTTGTCGCGGCTCGGGTCGTCGAGGATCGTGATCACGTTGACGACCTGGTTGCCCTTATAGGTTTGCCCAACGACATCGCCCTGAAAGGCGACGCGGATGAGATCGAGCACTGCGACAGCATCGAATCCCCATCGTTCAAGATCGGGCTTGCGCAACCGGATCGTAATCTGTGGCAGGCCGGGCGGCGATTGAACCTCGACGTCGGTGGCGCCGGGGACCTCGCCCACCGCGCGGGCGATTTCCTGGGCCTCCTGATCGAGGACGTCGAGATCGTTGCCGAAAACATTGATGACGACTGCCGCGGTATAACCCGACAGCGTCTCCTCGATGCGTTCGGCGAGAAAGGTCATGACTGACGAATTCACGCCGACCAGGCCGGCAAAGGCGCGACGAATATCGGCTTGCGCGCGCTCGGCCTCGTCTGCCGATATGTCCGGCTTCAAGTCAACTTCCAGTTCACTGTAGTGCGGCCCCCACGTGTCTTCGGACGACTGCTCGGCGCGCCCGGCGCGCTGCGCTACCGAGCGCACCGCGGGCAATTTGAGCAGCGTGTCGGCTACGTGCCCGCCGACTTGCAGCGACTGATCGAGCGAAGTGCCCGGCACTGCGGACATGTGAACGACGAAGTGACCCTCTTTGAGTTCGGGGATGAGCTCGCCGCCGAAAAACGGCAGCGCGGCGCAACCGGCGACCGTAAACACCGCTGCAGCGGCGATCAGCGTCCGCGGCCGCATTGTCAGTCGCCCGAGCAAAGCCTCGTAACTGGCGCGCGCCCAGCGCACCATCGGGGGGTCGCGCGGCGGCACTCGCCCGGGAAGGAGCGCCATCGCCAGCGCCGGTGTCACCGTCAGCGCAACGATCAGGGACGCGAGCACTGCGAGCGAATAGGCAAAGCCCAACGGCGCAAACAGGCGCCCCGTCAGTCCGGACAAAGTCACGA
>JBAPZR010000535.1:0-5757 GCA_049285335.1 Xanthobacteraceae bacterium
GGATCAACACCATGCGTAATTCACTCAACGACTTAGTGCCCTACGACGAAGCAACGCTCTTCGACTTAGTGCTCTACGACTACGACAAAGCAACGCTGGGCAACGAGCTACCGGACGCGGCCTTAGAGGTCGCGGCAGGCAAACATCGGGAAATCGGAAATCCCTTTACGATTGCATTTTGCTCAGGATTAGACACCTGCCCCGCAGTTGAATGAGCTTGCCGTCAGGCGACGTGCTCACGACTCGAAATGCGCACCTTATTGAGGAGAAATCTACTATGACGATACCAACCTACCTTCCCTACGTTGTCATGATTGGAGCCATCGGCGCCATCATCACAATCCTGCTCGGCTTGCGCACCGCCTTGGCAAATGCTGGCTGGTCGAAAGGTGACCGCGCTGCTGCGTGTCGTATCTCGGCGGTCATTCTCATCGGCTGGTTTTTGGTTGCCCTCGTGCTTGGTTTAGCGGACGCTTACAAAGCAGCGCCTGATCACGTCCCAACGATCCAATATGGCATATTCATCCCGATCCTAATTGGCGCTTGGCTGATATGGCGTTCGCCTGCGGTAGGCCGCATCATCGATGCTGTGCCGCAGCCTTGGATCGTTGGCGTGCAGCTCTATCGAGCGCTGGGAGCGATCTTTCTAATCCTCTACGCAACGAACAAGATGCCGGGCCTGTTTGCTTTGCCGGCCGGTGTAGGTGACGTCACCGTCGGTCTTCTCGCACCCGTCGTGGCGCTGGCCTACGCGCGCGATGCACGTCGGAATGCCGGACGCGTCACGAGTTGGAACATCCTTGGCATTCTCGATCTCGTGGTCGCAATTACGACCGGCTTTATCACGTCACCTTCAACGCTTTTTAGTTACGAGCCGCCCAACACGCTGATCGCCATCTTTCCACTTGTACTGATACCGGTCTATCTCGTGCCCCTTTCGGTGCTGCTACATCTCGCGTCGTTGGCGAAATTGCACGGCTGGCTGGCGTACAGGAGCAAAATTGCGACGGCCTCAGCATGAGAGTCCTCGGATGCAGTATTGCAGGCACGCTCATTTCCGACGTAACGCGCTAGGGGAAAAACATGGATTCTTCCAATACGTTGCATCCCGGTGGAGCGTCCTCTGCCCAAGCTTGGTTCGCCGGCGGTGAGCGCATCGGCTATGACCCCAAAATCCCCCGCATCGTTGCAAGCGCACCGCTCAAGGTTTTCTTTAGGCGCGAGGGAGACCTTGGACACGCCGTGTCGTTCCTCCCGGGGTATCCCGATGGCTCCTTTGGGTGGGCGAAGGTTCTGCCGTATTTGCCGAACGCAGCCGCGATGCCGAAACTGTTCATCGAGTATGTCGGCATGGGCGATAGCGACAAGCCTAAGGACTATGCGTATTCCACCGCCGAACGCACCGATCTCGTTGAAGCCGTCTGGCGCGATCTCTCCGTCCAGTCCACGACGCTGGTTGCCTTTGACTTTTCCTCGCTTGTGGTCTTGGAGCATCTGCGACGCCGGCTCGAGCGCGCCGAGCGGAGTCAACCCACGGGCGGGCCACACATACGTGGCGTTTTCATCTTCAATGGCGGGCTCTTTACGGACGGGCACTCCCACCCCTGGTACACAACACCCATCTTGCGGCGCCTTCCTAACCGGGCTCGCCAGCGTGTGGGGAGCTCTTTCACGCTGTTCAAGATGCTGGCGGGGGTGATGTGGTCCAAAGGTTATCGGGTAACGGACGCCGAAGTCCGCGAGCTCTATAGAGCCATGGACCGTCACGATGGCCTATTCTACCTCGCTGCCGCAGCGGGCTTCGTGGCCGATCACCAAGCGCAAGGCGATCGGCTCGACTTCGGTCACCTCTTCACAGCCTATCGCCATCAGTACCCGTTTTTGGTAGGCGGCAGCAGCGAAGATCCCTTTGAACACCGACAGATCGAGCTTTCGGATAAACGGCTCGGCAAACTCGGCCTCCAGATCGAGCATCTGCACGGCGGTCACCTCACGACGCACGAGGAGCCGGAAGCCTTGGCTGCATTGATTGAAAGCTTTGAGCGAAGAACTTTGCCAATGCCGGAGCCGCATTCCGAAAAGCGCGCTGCGAGCGATCGCTAATTGACCAAAATCAATGCCTGATTCGATCGAGATGCTAGTGCAATTTCATCAGAAGAATTGGAAATGGCCCATCCCATGAAGCTCTATAATCATTCGGTGGCGCCGAGTCCGCGTCGGGTTCGCATCTTCGCGGCGGAAAAAGGCATCAATCTCATGCTGGAAGAGGTTGATATTTTGGCCGGGCAAAGTCGCACGCCTGAATTCCTCGCAAAGAACTCGTCAGGCGGAGTGCCAGTGTTGGAGCTGGATGACGGTTCGCATCTTTCCGAGTCGGTTGCAATCTGCCGGTATATGGAGGGACTTCATCCCGAACCGAACCTTTTGGGGCGCGACCTCCATGAGCAATCGGACATTGAGAGATGGAACCGCCGGATGGAACTCGAGCTATTCGCTGCGATCGGTCGCACCTTTCAAAATACCAATCCAATCTTTCAGGACCGCTTTAGGCAATTCCCTGAATATGGCGAGGCGCAGCGGGCGATAGTCTATCAGCGGCTTGAGCGGATGAATCGCGAACTGGACGGACATCAATTTATTGCCAGCGACCGCTTCACGATCGCCGATATTACCGCACTGGTCGCAATCGATATCGGCGGGCGGCTGGCGGACATAAAAATTGCTCCGGAGCTTACTCATCTGACTCGCTGGCACGATGCTGTGTCGAGGCGTCCAAGCGCCATGGCGTGATAAATCTTTTCTCTGAGCGGCGATCGATGTCTACTTTATCCCGAATACGGACATCATCGACCGTGAGTGATGAAACAAGCGCCGTTGTCTCGACTGTCCAGGAAAGCAGCTTCACGTATCATTATGGAGTCCCCTTCGTCCTGGATCGATACCCGGTCGAGGTCATAAGCCATTGCACGAGCCACGGGAAGAGCGCGTGCGCCACGTAAATTAGTTTCATCATGAAGGGTATGACGATGAGCCGCCTGTTGGCGCGCACGCCGGCCACGACCGCCTTTCCCACCTCTTCGGGCTTAAGCGCCGGAATCATGTTAGCTATCTTCGGTATCCGTTCGCGACTGCCCGGATTGTGCGCCCAGTAAGGCGATTCGACTTCGGCGCTTTCGTACAATGTCACACCTATACGATAGTCATGAAGGTCGGCGCGCAATGCTTGCGTCAGCCCCCGTATCGCCCATCGCGCCGCGATATAAGCCGTAGCGCCCGGCCAAACGAAGCGCGAACCAACCGAGCTTATATTGACGATATGCCCGCTGTTTCGCGCGCGCATTGCCGGCAGGAAAGTGCGCGTGAGCCAAGCGGCGGCAAAATAAGGCACCGCCATCATGTCCTGAATTTCTTTCGGGCTGGTTTCATCAAGAAACTTCCATTGGCCGCTACCGGCGTTGTTAACAATGATATCGGGAACGACGGCCTCCTGCTCGATACGCTTCGCGATTGCAGTCACTTGATCCGGGTTCGACAAGTCCACCGGAAAAATGCGCGCTTTGCCGCCCAATGATGCAATTTCTGCGGCGACTTTCTCTAGCTCGTTTTCGTTGCGGGCGAGCAAGAAAAGCTCGCCGGCGCCTGCCAGTGCCATTTCTTTGGCGATTGCGGCACCCATGCCGCTCGATGCGCCGGTGACGAGGACCGTTTTGTCCTTGATTTCCATGAGGGTTCTCCCAAGATCATTCGTCGATGAATTCGGAAGATCGGCTCGCGCGTGCGGCTGCCTCTACCAGACCGAAAATACTCGGCCGATGTCATAGACTGCTGCGCCGAATACGCAGAGAGCGAGGCCGCCGCCAATCAGGGAGAGCAGCACGACCGATTCCACGCGGTCGATCTTTAGCTTGTCGATGTGAATCTTGTCGGCGAAGTGGGTCATGGCAGTGGACCCTCGCAATAGAAAGAGGGGATTAATCCGCCCTTTCAACATAAAATTATCTTGTGATCAGCGTTGGTGGCTGTGACCGGCGTCACACGGAAGGACAGTCCGCGCTGCGATCACGCGAAGCGATGCTAACGAAAAAATGGGCCTTAGTTGGTTGTGACGGCAGAGCACAACGGGGCTTGCCAATCCGCCCGCGTTCATGAGTCTATTAGGCAAAGTGTTGCCGATGACGATCGCCGACACCGGCAAGGATGAAGAAACCAGATGGGTGGTCACGACCCGCGTTGTCTGGCCGGAAGACAAGGATGGCAACATCATCAAGCCATCGTGGTGGGGAGGACGAGGAAATGGGGCGAAGAATATCCCGCGCGGCGCAGGGAAGGTCCGCGGCCGCCGACGCGATGAACGCCTGACCCTAGTGGAAGCCTACTGCGAACCTTCCCGGCATTTTTCTTTGGAATGGCCAAGGGCGGCCTATCATTTGGTCGCCACGGCCTGAACTGATGCAGGACCGGCGTGGTAGGACTCAAGCATCAGCGCGCGAGGTAATCTCATGGGCTGACGAATGTCCGCTTTCGGGGGAATAGCGGACATCGGGAGGACGCGCCTCAATGTCCGCTTATGACCCAAAGCGGACATCCCCGGGCGTTCGCCTGAGTTTGGCTCGGGGCACAGTTCCTCGATGTGAGATGTGTTATTCTTTACATCCCCGACGTAGTCCTCGGCGCGGGTGAAGCCATGAGGCGACGGGAATTCATCGCATTTGTTGCCAGCGTCGCCGCAGCGTGGCCGATCGCGGCGCGGGCACGACCAGTGCCAATTTTGGGCTACGCGGCAAATAGGAACACCGATCCGAAACGACTCGATGCCTTCAAACGGGGGTTGACTGAACTTGGGTATTCCGAAGGGAAGAACATACGGATTGATTATCGGGAAGGAGTTCTCGACGCAGACTATCAACAGCTAATGACAGAATTTGTCGCTGCCAAAGTCAAAATCATTTTGGCAGCGAACGCCCCAGCTGCGGTTGCTGCGGGAAGGGCAACCAACACTATCCCTATCGTGCTGCTCGCCGTTAACGATCCGGTCGGGCTCGGACTGGTCAAGAGCCTCGAGCGGCCGGGCACAAACGTCACTGGCACGACAATGTACGCGCCACAGTTAATTGGCGAGCGATTGCGCATCCTCAAAAGAATTATTCCTAATCTCGATAAGATTGCGATGGTGATGAATGACAACAACCCTAATAACGCTAGTCAGGTAGAGCGTGTTCGTTCAGAGGCGCGCAGCCTGGGCATTGAAGTACTTGCGCTTGACCTCCAGAAACCCGAAGAGGTTGAGCCTGCCTTCGATCGAGCGATGGCGTTTGGTGCAAAGGCGTTCGTCAATGGGGTAGACAGCTTCATCAATTCTCGACGTTTTGTTTTGGCGGCGCAGGCGGAGAAACACAAGCTGCCAGCTATTTGCACGGACACCGAATACGTGGTGGCGGGTGGTTTGATGGCGCTCGGACCCGGACACTTGGAGGGTTGCTACGGAGCGGCAAAATATGTGGACAAGATTCTTCCGGGCGCCAACCCAGGGGAGTTATCGATTGCCGGCCCGACCCAGTTCACGTTCGCCGTCCGCCGCTCAGCGCCAGTATCTTATTTCGCGGCATTCGGCATTTCGCCAGCGGTCTAATGCAGTTTTGGTAGCAAACAACACTAATCACATTGACTCTATTATTGCGCTGCAACCCTCAATATTTATTTCCAATACGCCTCTGACTGGTAACGTGGGAAGAATAGTTGAGATTTACAATCCAAATC
>JBAPZR010000536.1:0-1763 GCA_049285335.1 Xanthobacteraceae bacterium
CCCTCGATCTTGTTGAAGATCGGAGTGAAATCTGTCGTGTCGGGTGAAACGCGGATATGGTCGAGCACCTTCAATCCGATCTCTGGCAGGCATTTTAGGTATTCGGCGTCAAGCGGTGTCGTCCACGCCGCGTCTTCGCTCATGACGACGGCTGTCTTCATGTGGAGATCCTTTACGAGAAGGTCTTTCGCAGGAGCGCAAACGGAGTCTGCGATGCTCGTCGAGGTCAGGTAGCCGTGAAACGTATATTTGAGATTGTCGTAATCCCTTGCAATGTTCTGGGTGATCACGTCGGAAGCAGCCCCGGGCGTCACCATGACCGTCTTGAGCCGGCCAGTCCACGGTTCGAGCGCCAGCACGACCTCGCTGATGTAGCTAGCTATGACCGCGTTGACATGGTCCTCAGTCGCGGCGCGCTGGAATGCGCGTACTGCTTCCGCGGCGGATGAGTGATCGTCGTAAGAAATGATTTCCACCTGCCGCCCGTTGACGCCGCCTGCGGCATTGATCTCGCCGGCGGCGAGCTGCGCGGCTAGCGGAATCGATGAGCCAGCGACGGCTTGTGCCTCGGCAATGACACCGATCTTGATGGGGTCTTTGGATTGCGCTTGAGCACTCGTTTCGAACGCAACTGTTAAAGTCGCACTTGCACAAACGGCGACCAGCGCGGCACTCCTCCGGTAATTTTTCATAGGCAGTCCTCCCTTGGGCTTCTCGGCACAGCGGTAGCCTTGGTTTTTCAACTGCGTTTCGACATCAGGATCAGCATTTCGTGACCGCAGCAGCAGCGCGAGGCGCATAAATTTACGCGAGCAGCTTCATGTGCATTAGCTACCTTCTGCCACTGCAGAAAGTGTGAGTGCAAACCTGTCTCGAATTGTTTCGGTTTGTCGCCCGCCGGGGGCACAATCGCCACCTTTGACTATGCGAAACATCGGCACGTCCGCCGGTAGCTCTCAGAATAAGCTACTTCAATTAGCGCTGTTGCGGAAGGGAGTGCAATTTCCGGTAATGGCACAAAGCGGTGGTGGCTCGCCCCGGCAAACAAGCGCCGTAGCAAAGCACGGGATCAGCATCCCCATCCCCCGACACCCCTGTGCCGGTCCCGTGGTAGGTAAAGGAAATGACGGGTACTGTTCTATATGAGGTCTCGAACGGCGTCGCCCGTATCACGCTGAACAGGCCGCCCGTAAACGCACTCAATCTGGAAATGATCAAGGGCGTTGTCACGGCATTAGAAAATGCCGCGAAGGATGAAGGAGCTCGTGCCGTTGTCCTAACAAGTGCCGTTCCAAAACGCTCGGGCAAAGGTTAAGGATAAGCCTGCGGCTTGATGCCCGACATGGCCGAAATGACTCGCTCCCCCCTCCCACGTGAGTGTAGGCTAAATCATCACCGACCACGGCCTTCCAACAGGCGTCGGTGGCTGAGAGACCCGCCGCGCTCCCGCCTGAAACGGCTAGGTGCGTGTCACGTTAAACAACCTCACTGAGCAAATCCGTACGTGCTACCGCAAAGCGGAAGATGCTGCGCGGAAAGCCGCCGCTGAAACTGACCCACAGCTAAAGCGGGACTTCTTGGACAATGAACGACGATGGCTGGTCTTGGCGCAGAGTTATGAGTTGAGTGGCCGACTAACCGACTTCTCGGCAGAGGCAAAGCGCCGGATTGCTCAAGCCCGTTCCATAAGAGTGTATTACGCACTCCACATCCGGCTTAAAGACGGCCACCACCAGATAGAACACAACCGGCGCGGTGGACTG
>JBAPZR010000537.1:0-3405 GCA_049285335.1 Xanthobacteraceae bacterium
TGTCTACCTTGCGTGGATGAGGTGACAATGATGCGTCCGCCACCGTTTCTGACCAGATGCGGCGCAACCGCGCGAATGGCGTTACAGGTGCCGGTGAGGTTGACGTCAATGGTGTCGTGCCAATCTGCGTCATCCCAATCCAAAATTGGCTTAAATGCCTGTATGCCGGCATTAGCAAACAGAATGTCGAGCCGCCCGAAGGTGGAGCGGGTCCTTTCCGCCGCGGCGCGCAGAGCGACGAGGTCGCGTTGGTCGAGGCGCATTTCGCACCAGCGCGTTCCGGAGGTTTCTACCAAACGGCCTGTCTCCGCCAGCTCATCGCTTGTGGCAGGCACGACCTCAAGTGTCGAACTCACTGGTCCAGCAATATCGATACCCATCACATCAGCACCCTCGCGGGCAAACGCAACGGCGGTCGCGCGCCCAATCCCGCGAGCCGCGCCAGTGACTATCGCTGCCTTGCCCCGCAGTCGGCCTAAATCTTTATCCGGTGTTGTGGATGCCATGAATCGCACCGCCAATTCTTATCGAGCTTAAATTCCAAGGCAAACGCCCGTTATCGCCTTCCTATCACAAAACCACGCAATCTTGGGATTTCGCGATTTCATTCGATGGCGGCAAGTTGACGGCTGTCCTTAGCTGTTATCGCGATGCCCAAATGCCTTGGCGGCTATTGCGACGACCGCGATGGTGATGGCAAGCGCTCGCGCGCAAGCTTCTTGAGCTCGTCGATAGCGGAGAGGTACTGGCGAAAACGGTCACCTCGGAATTTCAACAAAAGGTCTGAGCAAGCCATCGCAGCAGCTGCTTGCTAGGGCCGACCAGGTCATCGAATAACGACGAAATTGCTGCAGTGCATGAGTCCGCTTTTGGCTCGGAACCGAAGTGCCGAGACGTCCGCGATTTGGTCGCTAACGGGTGGAGAGCGGATGCAACTTGGACATTGCAAAAGTGAACCGTTTGACCCAAAGCGGAAGTCGCTTCGGACGGACTCGCCTAAGGAGTCGAAAGTTATTGGAGCGCGCGGGGGCCATCGATGTTGCAGTGGGTGCGTGCGCTGTCAGAGGCTCAGTTAGGAAGCGTTATTTCGCAGGCTAATCCTGTCGGATGCCAGTCGAACCGAATCTCGCCTCTCGCCTGGCGGATCATGCTCGCCATCACCCTTGTGCCGAAGCCTTTACGAGTGGGCGGTGTTACGGCAGGCCCATTAGTTTCAGTCCAGCGAAGAACAAATCGTCCATTTCCCGGGACAGTCCAAGAAACGCCAACTCGGCCCTCGCAGACAGACAAAGCGCCATACTTGACTGCATTGGTTGCCAGTTCGTGAAAGATCACAGCTATTGTCTGCGCCCTGCTTGGTTCAAGTACGAGTGCTGCACCTTCGATAGCGACGCGCGTGTCATCTCCTTTGCGGTATGGCGCAAGTTCTTTGGTGATAAGGTCTTGCAGTTCGGCCCCGGACCAGCGCGACTCGGCGAATAAAGTATGGACATTTGCCAGAGCCTGGAGGCGTCCCTCGATGGCTTTCTTAAAGTCCGCGACCGTCGCGGCTTCCGTGAGATGTACCGTAGCCTGCACAATCGCCAGTACGTTCTTGGCTCTATGCTCTGCCTCGTGCGCCAGCGCCGTGATACGCGCTTCGTTTCGCTTGCGCTCGGTAATGTCCCGCGCAATTTTTGAAGCACCGACGACCCTGCCTTCGGCATTCCTGATCGGCGATACGGTCAGAGAAATATTGATTAGGCTTCCATCTTTGCGACGCCGGATGGTCTCGTAATTGTCGACGCGATCACCGCGCCGAATGCGATTGAGGATTTCCGATTCCTCATTCAGCCGATCAGGTGGGATCAGCATCTCCACGGACTGACCAACCGCCTCACTCGCCGTGTAGCCGAAAATTCGCTCTGCACCGGCGTTCCAGCTTTCAATTATGCCTTTGAGATTTTTGCTAATGATTGCGTCGTCGGAGAACTGCACAATCGACGAGAGACGCTGTTTGACTTCTTCGGCGCGTTTGCGATCCGTAATGTCAATTAACATATTCACCGCGCCGATGAGGACGCCAGAGTCGTCGAAAAGAGGCGTCGGGTAAGGTTCGAACGGCACGCGCGAACCGTCCGGACGCTCAGCAATTGCTTCCATACCCCGCACTGTGCGTTTTTCCTTGATCGCTATCGCCATGGGGCATTCCCCATGAGGCAGCGCGCGTCCGTCAGGCCAAAACAGTTTCCAAGAGCCGCACCATTCGCTCGTCCCTACGGTAGGACGATGGCCCCAAAGCTTCGCCGCCGCTTCATTGAAATACGTGATGCGGCCAAGGGCGTCGGTCACATAAATCGCCGCTGGCAATTCGTCGAGAATCTTGCGGAAAGAGTCCTCACGCGAATCCGCCTCGTCGGGCGCGGCTAAGAAAATCTCGGCACCCACCTTGGGAATTCGGTCGCTGAAAACATCACTCATGGCCGCCGTCCCATAAATCGGCCAGCTACCTAATCGCTGTCACCGCGTGACTAAGCGATAAAGCACTGTCCACCAGAAAACTGTGTCCGCCAATCCGACAAAAGCTCAGTAGTGTGCGTATGAGTAAACGCGGCTATTCGCGTGTTTGGCGGTGGCTGAGCACGCCATAGTCGCTCGACTTAGCGCCCTCAGTTGCGACGGCCCCTCCCACGGTCCCCGCTACCGAAAGACCGAGGCGAAATAACTCCCGGACTGCGGCGGCCCTGCTTGGCATCCTGTGCTCAAAGCGAAAAGTGTCTACCGCGCGCAATTCATCGCCATCCAGCATGATTTGAAGGCGCTCTTCTCTGAGCGCGCTTTCCGTCTGCCCGTTCTTCCCATTCTTCATGACATCCACTCCAATGAGGGGACTTAGCCCAACACATTAAATGCTTCACTTACTCATTTATGTCAATAACCCCTCACTTACACGTTTGTTCAATCGGCTCATTGAGTCTGTTCTCGTTATGTTCAAATATTTATAGCCTTCTCTGCGAAAGTATCCCTTGCGGCTCGACTTCCCCCCTCCAAGGGGTGCACGCTTTTTCATCATCGACTGCGGCTGTGTGTCAGGCGTCGGTGGCTGAGAGTGGTCGCGCTCCCGCCTGCCAGAGAGGAGTGCATATGAACATCTATCAGCCGGCGACACCGCATTCGGATTCGATTGAACGGCCGCACTGCCTAAAGTGCGGAACCAAGATGCGGCTTTTTGGCATAGAGCCGGAGCGTCCCGGCTATGAATTGCAGTCTTTCGAATGCCCTAAGTGCAATCACATTCAAACTGCAATCGCTATATCCGAATAGGCCGCCAGCCTTTTCCAATGCAAAGCTGATCGTTCAATGTCTGCTTTTGATGCTGTTGTCTAATCGCTGCTGAGGCGTCAAGCATTTAATTTCGCTGAGGGG
>JBAPZR010000538.1:0-3255 GCA_049285335.1 Xanthobacteraceae bacterium
GCCTATTCGCGCGCGATGAAACGAAGCTGTGGATAACCATATTGCGCACGCCAGAAAAAAAACTGAGCTTAATAAAAGTTAAGACTCTGGGGATTGGGGGAGTCAAATGAGCGACGGGGCGCGGCGCGCGCGATTGTGCGCGGGGGTGAGCGTTTGTTTGTTAGTATCAGTGTTCGCCGCAGCGGGGGTTGCCAACGCGCAAAGCGTTTCGCCCGACGAGCTCAGAGCGCTTAAAGCGCAGATCGATACGCTGCAGGCAAAGGTGAAGGACCTCGAGTCCAAGCAGCAGCAGAGCGACGCCAACGCCCAGGCGGCCAAAAAACAAGCCAACGAAGCGCAAGCGCAAGCGGCTGCAGCGAAGGCCAGCGCCTCGCAAGCATCGGCAACGGCGGCAAAGACGCAGACCCAGGTTGCCAACCTGCCCACCAAAGCTGCCGACCAAGACGACTGGTTCTTCCGGCACAAGAAGGGAGACCCGCTGACCTTCGAAACGCCGGGCGGGCAGATCACCGGCTATGGCAATTTCGACGTGTCGTTCGATGGCGCCTCAAAGACTGTCACTGGTATTTTCGGCAGTGCGGCCAACCAGCACTGCGGCTACGGCGGCGGCTTCTGCACTCCCACCGGCAATTTCGGCTGGATGCCGGATATCTCAACCAATCTGTCCTATTTGGGCGTGCGCGGCTTCCAAAAGCTGCCCGACTCCGATTGGCGGTTCGTCTATCAGTTTGAAGCTGGCTTCGACATTAGCGCCACGCCGAGCACGAGACAAACCAATAGCAACTTAAGCGATTCGGTGAATGGCGCGCTTTTCAGTCGCAACACTTACATCGGTATGGCTAACCCCGCGATTGGCGCCATCAAAATCGGCAAATCGGACGCCCCGTATAAAAACTCCACGGCGGCTTTCAACCCATTTTCCGGGATGTGGGGCGATTATGCGGTCGTGATGGGCAATACCGGCGGCGACAATCGCGTCGAATTCGGCACGCGCGTCTCCCATGCGATCTGGTACGAGTCGCCCGCGATTGGTGGGTTTCAATGGAACGTGATGTACGCGCCAGGCCAGAACCGCTCCTGGATCAGCGACAATATCGCATCGGGTGAGGCGGATTGCACCGGTGGCAACGACGCGACCAGCGGCGCACCAGCGGGCTCCGCCGGGGGCC
Source organism: Xanthobacteraceae bacterium (assembly GCA_049285335.1). GTDB lineage: Bacteria > Pseudomonadota > Alphaproteobacteria > Rhizobiales > Xanthobacteraceae > BOG-931. Next base: position 1,170 of record JBAPZR010000538.1, read on the forward strand.
CGTTCTACTGCACTGACGGTTCGTTCAGCGATCTCATCAGCGCGAACATCAGCTATACGAGTGGCGGATTCTATGTCACTGCAGCCTATGAATGGCACCATGCCGTCAACCGGCAGAGCGATATTCAGGGCATGTACGGCATCAATGCAAGCACAGGCCTTGTTGGAACATTTGGCAACTGCCAGGCTACTGGGATTTCAACGCTCGCCAGCGAGCTGTGCATGCAGGACGTTGCCGATGAAGATGCCGCCAAGATCGGCGCGCTCTACAGGTTCGACACAGGCACCGAAGTCGGCGCCATTGTCGAGCACATGGACCGCTATGTGCCCGCCGATCTCCAATTCCAAAACGAACGAACGCGCTGGGGGACTTGGGCCTTCTTAACCCAGAAACTCACACCGACGGACAGCATAGCTTTCGGTTGGGCGCACGCATTCAACGCGAACGGCGATCCTGGTCAGCACAACGACTGCACCCTGGCCTCGCCTGGGGGCACAGGATTACTCGGCCCCGGCGGCGGCGGCGACTGCTTCGCTTCCAACGACGACCACGCGGACATGGTCACCGCAGCCTATAAGCACCAGTTCAGCAAGAACTTTACTTGGTACACCGACATCGCAGCAACGTTTAACGGGCCCAGTGCTCACTTCGATCTGGGAGCCGGCGGTCGCGGCGTCACTACTGACTGTCATGATGCCAATGACGTTACGGCCGGATCTGCATCTGGTGGAGCCTTTTCAAGCCCCCAATGTTTCACCGGCACTACGATTGTGGGTGTTTCCACCGGCGTACAATGGCGGTTCTAAATTCGCAGGTTCGACGGCTCAAGGGCGGGGGAAATTCCCGCGCCCTTGAGATTTGTGATGTCCCATCCGAAGCGGACCGTACAAGATGGGACAGTAGCGGGGGCGAGATGATTGATTGGCGTCCTGCCCGAGCAGCCAAGCAAGCTCCAATCTTGGCGCTCGCCGCACTTGCTTTTGCTTTGGGCGGGTGTGCGTCAACCGTAATGAACTGCAAGTTGTTTGGAGTGCAGTGCGGCGCGCCGACAGCTGAACAAGAAGCAAAAGCCGCCGACGACCAAGCCAGATTAAAACAAGAAGAGGCCATCTACGCTCGCAAGGGTCTTTACGGCACACCCGATGGACCCGGCCCGCAATATGGCGAGGGCGGCGGCGACCAGTATGGCTATGGTCCGGCCTATAGCTACGCTCGTCAGGCGCCGCCAGGCAATCCGGACTCGCCGGGCAATAGTGAACACCAATAGTATCTTTCACCGCCTAGTCCGTGACTGCCCTCGATGCGCGTCGCTATCAAGTCCGCCTTATGAACTTGAGCTCGGCGAGCGCAGCGTTGATTCCCCTCACTGAGCTTATCGACAATCCCAGAAGGCTCACGAAAAATTACGTCAGGCCGGTCACAAGCCCCGACATTCGGGGTTCTTGCTGAAAGTTAGGATTTCACGCAGCTTGGGCTCGGGACTTGCAGCACGAATTCGAGGAGTTCTTCCAGGCGATGCGCCGCCGCTAACCGGATCAGGTGGAGCGGCCGAGCTCGATTGAAGGTAATCCGATCTCTGGATCACTGCATTTCTTTCATCTTTGAGAGAATCCAGTCATGGTAGTAGTCGACGCGCGTGGCTTCGTACGCGTTCGCTCCAATATCACGCCCGCATGGCGCATTTTTCTGACTCAACTTCCTAACCGGATATTGCGATACCAAGCCCACCAGGATTGGAAGACCATCTTTGAGTTCGATGGCATCGGGCAGCTTGTCGGGATTTTCATCATATTCGACGCCGTCTGATTTTGCCAGGAAGACGCCCGATCCAGAATCGCCATGGCACTGCGAAACGTTTTTGTTAAACGCGGCTGTAATAACCGTCATTTGGCGCACAACATATAAAGCATCGGGTGCCTTACCCGGAACAACCCGTTCCAGTGGTTCATATTGACCAACGAGAGCTCTCTGAAGTTTGCCGAATGCGCCGTCTACGGCCGCGCCATAGACATAGAACCAGATGGAGTTTCCCCTCCCGCCCGTTGCAGTGTATTCGTTGTCTATGGGAGGGACAAAAGCGCTAATT
>JBAPZR010000539.1:0-1937 GCA_049285335.1 Xanthobacteraceae bacterium
CAATGTGACCATCGATGTCGGCCAAGTCATGTTCGGCCAAACGGTAACGATCTCGTCCGACGTTTTGCGACAATTCAATGCGCGCACGCATGCGCGGCCGAAAAAGTGGCTCATCCTGGACGGCGACGCCAATGGCGCCGGCATCGTGCCCTACGACTATCGGCGAAAAGACTTCTACAACGCTGTGCAATGGGCGACCGGTCTTGAGCTATTTTTGCTGATCAATGACCCTGGGCGGGTTTTCTTCACCACCGACCATCCTAACGGCGCGCCGTTCACGAGCTATCCGGACATTTTCGCGCTGCTGATGAGCCGCGACCTGCGCGCAAAGTGGATTGCCGAATTGCCGTCCGAGGCGATGGCGGTGACGACGTTGCCGTCGATCACGCGCGAATATTCGCTTTACGAGATCGCGACCATGACGCGCGCCGCGCCCGCCAAACTGCTCGGTTTGTCGCAACGCGGTCATCTCGGCAACGGCGCCGTTGCTGATGTCGCCGTGTACGACGATGTGACCGACCGGGCGCAGATGTTTCGCGCCGCCGCGCTAGTGTTCAAAGACGGCGATCTCGTCGTTCGCGACGGGCACGTCGTCAATGATCGTTGGGGTCGTGCGCTCGCGGTTACCCCGAAGCGGGATCGCGCCATCGACCGGCGCATGAAAGATTACTATGAGGAGCGCTACGGGCTGTCGGATGAATTCCTCCAAGTACCGGATTACGCTTTGCAACGGCCAGAACCATTCGAATTCGTGCCATGTCGTTGATTGTTCGCGGCGTTCACATTGACGACACGTTTGCGGAAGCCTTCGGCATGCGCGCGACCGCGCTTGTCATTACGGCCGACACTATGGCATGGGCCCGGCAGGCCGCGCTGACCATGACCGGCTTTGCCACCTCCGTCATCGGCTGCGGCTGCGAGGCCGGGATCGATTATGAACTCACAGAAAAGCAGACTCCGGACGGTCGCCCGGGAGTTCGGGTTCTGCTGTTTGCGGTCTCGACGGCCGAATTGCAGAAACAGCTGCAAGCGCGCGTGGCGCAATGCGTTCTCACCAGTCCGGGATCGGCGTGCTATGCCGGCCTCGAAGGCGAGGAAACCCTGCGGCTCGGCAATGCCCTGCGCTACTTTGGCGATGGGTGGCAGATCTCGAAGCGATTTGGTGGAAAGCATTTCTGGCGAATTCCCGTCATGGATGGCGAATTTGTTTGCGAGGCAACGACCGGCCTAACCAAAAAGGCGGTCGGCGGCGGCAATCTTCTCATTATCGGCCGCACGACGCCGACGACGCGGGCCGCGGCCGAGGCCGCCGTGGCTGCAATTGCCAAAGTGCCGGACGTCATTGCTCCGTTCCCCGGCGGCATTGTGCGCTCCGGTTCGAAGGTCGGTTCGAAGTACAAAGGCGTTCCCGCCTCCACCAACGACGCGTTTTGTCCGACGTTGCGGGGTGCAGTCGACAGTTCGCTCGAGCCCGATGTGACGTGCGTGCTGGAAATTGTCATCGACGGGCTCACGTCAGAGGCAGTGGGGTCCGCCATGCGCGCCGGCATCGCGGCGGTCGCCAAGCTCGGCCCCAAACGCGGAGCGACACGAATCTGCGCCGGAAATTACGGCGGCAAGCTCGGCCCGCATCATTACCATTTGAGGGAACTGCTGCCGTGAAGCCGCTGACACTGACCCTCCGCCAGCGACCCGATCAGCGACTCGATCTGTCGCCGCTCGTGCCGCATGGCCTCGCCGGCAAAACGGCACGCGAGATCGAGCAAATCGACCTGCAGACAACGCGTCGCCGCGTTAAAGTCGGCGATGTCTTTCAACTGCGCATGGGGGATGTCGAACAGATCCGCATTCAGCGCGCCTGCGATCGGCTCGATTATATTGGTCGAGAGATGAGTGGCGGCGAAATCTTGGTGGAGGGGGACGTCGGTGTCCAGGCC
>JBAPZR010000540.1:0-3416 GCA_049285335.1 Xanthobacteraceae bacterium
CATGCGCGCCGAGAAGCCTTGAAGGAGCGGCACGGTCGTGAGCCCCGCGGTCTGCGCATCGTCCTGCGAGAAGTAATAGTCAGCGTAAAGCCTGGCATAGGGGACGAGCGCCACCGTGCTCGACCAGGCAAAGGGATAGGCCACTTTGGTGCCGACACTGGCGCGGCCGGTCGAGAAGTCGCGCGCCGCTTGCAGCGTGCCAAGGCTGTCGGTGTAGGCGTTCTCACGCTCCCACAGCGCAAAGACCCGCGCCGAGGGTTCGAGCATGAATTGCTGCCACGGATAGGTCCCGGTCAGTCCGCCGTTCACCAGCCAGCGCGTGCCGAGGAAATTGCCGCTGGCTGTTCCGGAAACGTCATTGGCGAGAAGATCGGACCACGCGGTGCCGGCATCGAAGCGAATGTTCGGCGATAGTTTCCAGCCAAGGAACGCGCCCGCGGTCCAGCCGTCGCCTTTGATGAAACCGTTGAACGCTTGCGAGGAGTAATCGAAGTGCTCGTAACCGCCGAGCACGCCGACGACGAAAGTCGACGTGAGCCGGCGCGTCAGTCCGGCGATGGCGTCGACCTGCTCGCCTTTAAGATCGTCGCCAAACGTGCCGCGATAAAAATCGGTGCCGCGCACGTTGATCCAAGCGAGCCAGTCGTGCGGCGCCGCGGATGGCGGGGCCGGCGGCGGCGCCTTGGTCGCCATTGGCGCATAACCAAGCGCGCCAAAATCATCGTCGACGCGTTTTGTGTTGCCGTCGGGTGACGCGAGATAACGCTTGAGCGCTTCCGCATCGGTGTCGGCGCTGCGCTGCGCCGGCTGATCGCCATCGAAGTAATAGGTGAATCCGGTGGCCGCCGGCGACAGAGATCGCGGATTGCCGCTAAAGCCGGTCGTGACCGCATCGTCCATCGCGCCGGTCACGACCTGGCCCCAGACATTGGCAATGATCGGCGTGGCGGAGATTTGCAGCTCGCGGAGCTTGATGCTGTCGGAATTGCCATTGACGATCTCAATGACGGCTGCGGACGTGCTGGCGGCGAAAACGCTGTCGCCGCTATAGACTGCGGTGATGGAATGGTTACCCGAGCCGAGCGTCGAGATCGTGAAAGTCACCGTGTTCACACCGGACACGACGACCGTGCCGAGGGTTGTCGAGCCGTCTTTGAAGGTAATGGTGCCCGTCGGTCCTGATGAGCTCGTGATGGTGATCGTCGCGGCGAACGTAACAGCCTGCCCTAGCTTGCTGGGGTTGGGCGAGGCGTTCAAAGTCGTCGTTGTGCCAATCTTGACCGCCTGCGTGAGCGACGCCGTGCTGCCGCCGAAATTATTGTCGCCGCCGTAAACTGCGACAAGGTTGTGGGTGCCGGCGCCAAGCGCGGCAGGCGTGAAAGTCGCCTGGCCGTTCACGAGCGTGACGTCTATCCTAGCCCCACCGTCCAGCTGGAAAGTAACGGTTCCGGTCGCCGTGAGCCCGTCGCCTTGCGGCACCGTTGCCGTGAAGGTGACCGGCTGACCGAGGATGCTTGGGTTTGCTGACGACGTTAAATTTAACGTGTCTGCTATCCTGACATTTTGCGTAAAAGACGCGTTGCTGCCAACAAAATTGCTGTCGCCGTTGTAAGTCGCCAGGACTGGAATATCTCCTGGCGGCAATGTCGAGGTGGTGAACGTTGCCTGGCCGGCGCTGAGCGTCAGAGTGGTAGGTGTCCCGTTCACAGTCAAAGTCACAGTACCGGTTGGCGTTCCCGTTGCCGGCGGAAGGGACAAAACTGTGACGGTGAAGGTGACAGATTGGCCGAACGCACTCGAGCTTTGCGACGACGTGATTGACGTCTGCGACCCGCCCCCGCTGACATTGAATGGCGTCGATATCGAACTGCTCCTGAAATTGGCATCGCCGCTATATGTTGCGGTAATTGTGAGACTGCCCGTAGGGAGCGCCGTCGTGGTGAACGTCGCTTGTGCTTCGCCTGTCCCGGGCCCAGCGACGGCCGGAGCAGATCCGATCGTGCCAATGCCGTCGGAAAATGTGACCGTGCCGGTCGGCGTTCCCGTTCCCGTTGCTGATGCAATGGTTACGCTGAAAGTGACGGATTGACCGAAGGCGGATGAGATAGGATTGTGTGAAATCGTCAGTGACGTCGCTGTCTGTGCTTGCGCTGCGCTGAGCGATGCGAGCAGGATCGTGATCGCCGCGAACGCTTTTGGCGCCACGCCTCCGCGAAGGGCACACGCAAGGACAATTCGTCCAACTTGCCAGATTTTCGTCACTTGAGACGCCGCCCCCGACGAGTCCTTCGCCCGCGCAACTTTACCTCGGGACGGATTCTCGCGCCGTGTCTCGCGCGCGCTCAGACGCAATTCAGCTGTGAATTTTCAGCGCTGTGTTTTAAAGAGCACATTTTTTTGTTGGTTGAATCAAAAAACCAACTCGCTGAGTTGAAACAAATTCATTTCATGTCGTTTAACATAATATTTGGTGCAACTCTCTCTCGCGGCCGGACTTTCTCCGGCTATCACCAACTTTGGAATGTGTACGGGTTTCCCGGATGCGGCGCAGCACGAAGTGGTGCGCCGCTGATCCCGGTTCGTTATATGCTTAGAGCTTGGAAAGGGCCCGATGCAGCAGCGCATCATTGCACGCTGCGCTGCGCTGGGACACGGCCGCAAAAATGCCCTCGGCGCCTCTCTACTTCGCCGCCGCTTCCTTCAGCGGATCCTTCACTGCGGGGAACGTCTCGAACTCGATCGCCCACGGCTCACCCTGCACCTTCTCAACCTTGCGGATGTAGACGTTCTGCACAATGTCGCGTGTCGCCGGATCGATGGAGATCGGGCCGCGCGGGCTTTCCCATTTCATTCCCTTCATCGCGCCGACGACTGTGTCGGCGTCGGTCTTGCCGCCGGTCTGCTGCAGCGCGCTGTAGATGAGATGCATGCCGTCATAGCCGCCGACCGAAATGAAATTGGCGCGGTGGCCCGTGGCCTTCTTATAGGCCGCGACGTAGTCCTTGTTCAGCTGCGAAGGATGCGCGGCCGAATAGATGCCGGCGGTGACCACGCCGAGAAGCGCGTCGCCGGTGGTCGGCAGATCGTCGTCATCGACGATGTCGCCGGGGCCGATCAATCTGATGCCCGACTTGTCGAGACCGCGTTCGGAAAACTGCCGCGCGAACGTTCCCGCTTGCCCGGCCGGAACGAAGACAAACAAAGTATCCGGCTGCAGATCGTGGGCGCGCTGCAGGAACGGCGAGAAATCCGGATTGGCGAGCGGCACTTTCAGCGTGTCGACAATCTGACCGCCGCCTTTGGTGAAGTGTGTTTCAAAGACTTTCCCCGCTTCCGCGCCGGGCGCCCAGTCAGACAGGATCGAGACCGCTTTCTTGCTGCCGTTCTTGATCGCCCAGTCCGCCATGATCCCGGAC
>JBAPZR010000541.1:0-4715 GCA_049285335.1 Xanthobacteraceae bacterium
CACCAAGTGGAGATCTAGCGATATTGGCCAAAAAGATCACCATGAGTTTGGTGCTGCTTGCAATCGCAATAACTGGTGCTTTTGCCAACGCACCCGGCGGCTCTTATATCGAATGTAACTCAGGCTATTCGATAACTTCAATTCGGTCGTATCCGGCGTTAAGGGCTCTCTCGCCGCCGGCATTGATCTTGTCTACGAGACGCTTCTGGTATCGTCGCTTGACGAAATATCGAGCGGATATGGTTTGCTCGCCGAAGCGGTCAGTTTTCCAGCTGACTTTTCCTCAGCCACCTATCGTCTAAGGGAGCAGGCAAAATGGCATGACGGCACGCCCATCACGCCGGATGACGTGATTTTCTCGTTCGACGCATTCAAAAAATACAGCCCGCAGCAGTCGGCCTATTACCGTCATGTCACAAAGGTCGAAAAGACTGGCGATCGTGAGGTCACGTTTACCGCAGATGCTCCTGGCAATCGCGAATTGCCGCGGATCATAGGCGAACTCACGGTCCTGCCCAAGCAATGGTGGGAGACTGCCGACAAGAACGGCAAGAAGCGCAATATCGGCGAAACCACTCTTGAACCGCCGCTTGGCAGTGGACCTTATCGTATCAAGGACTTTTCGGCTGGACGCCATATCGTCTACGAGCGCGTCAAAGATCATTGGGGGAGCGGCCTTAACGTCAACATCGGCGTCAATAATTTCGACGAGCTGCACTACGAATATTTCCGCGATACGAGTATCGCACTCGAAGCATTCAAGGCGGATGTCGTCGAGTGGCGCACTGAGAACGTCGCCAAAAACTGGGCAACCGCCTACGATTTTCCAGCGGTCAGCGACAAACGGGTCCTGCTCGAAGAGTTTCCCATTCGCAATGTCGGGATCATGCAGGCCTTCGCTTTCAACATCAGACGCGAAAAATTCCAGGATCCCCTCGCGCGGCTGGCCTTCAATTATGCATTTAACTTCGAGGAAATGAACAAGCAGATATTCTTCGACCAGTACAAACGCATCGCCAGTTATTTTGCAGGCACGGAGCTCGCGTCCACTGGCCTGCCAGTGGGCCGGGAGCTCGAACTACTTGAAGCCGCGCACGACAAGGTTCCTCCCGAGGTTTTCACGAAACCCTATACGAACCCAGTCAACGGAAATCCCGATGCGGTGCGCAACAATTTGCGCGAGGCTATGCGGCTCTTCAAACAAGCTGGTTACGAGGTGCACGACCAGCAATTGGTTAACACCAAGACCGGCCAGCCCTATGCCATTGAATTTCTCACCGAAGACCCGGCCTATGAGCGGGTTTTCCTATTCTACAAGCCGTCGCTAGATCGCCTCGGCATCGCGACGACCGTGCGGACAGTCGACGTAGCGCAGTACGAGAACCGGCTGCGGAGTTGGGACTTCGACATCATCATGGCCGCCTGGCCGGAATCACTTACACCCGGCAATGAACTGCGCGGCAATTGGGGATCACAGGCTGCCGAAGAGCCCGGCTCAAACAACCTGATCGGTATCAAAAATCCGGCGGTTGACGCCATGATCAATCAGATTGTCTTCGCCAACAACCGCGCCGATCTCGAGGCGGCCACCAGGGCGCTTGATCGCATCCTTTTGTGGAACCACTACGTCGTTCCACAGTGGTACTACGGCAAAGTTCGCACCGCGCGATGGGATCGCTTCGGCCGTCCCGATCAGATGCCAAAATACGGCAGGGCGGCTTTTCCGACTATCTGGTGGTGGGACACCCAAAGAGCCGCAAAGACGGGCTAGGTTTGTATCGTTCTTGAGAATTTGCGGCTCGGGCCCTGAACCCGTGTCGTCGCACTGTCCTCCCCGCACGGCTAGGACAGCGTCGGCCGTCATGTCGCGTAGCAGCAATCTTAAACAGCTTATATCCGCTTCGGGTCATAAGCGGACATTCCTGAGCATCCGACCGATGTCCGCTAATCACGGCTCGGCTAAAGAACGATTGGGCTGTCCCGAGCTCGGCCACCACCACATCAATACGGCTGACGTAACAAGTAAAGACCCTTGCCCACCTTAAGAGCTTAGCGCCCGTTGCCGGCCAATCTCGCTCTTCAATTCAATGAGCGCTTCATTTGCGAGGTTGAGACGCTGTGCCAGAATTGCCGCAACGTACAAGAGTACAACGGGGTCTTCCACGAGCAGGTCGGCTTGCGCGACGCGAAACTCCGAGGCTTCCAAGGTTCGCACGTCGGCAGTATGCGGCTGATTTAGCAACGCTGAGAGCTCGCCGAATACGGCACCCGGTTCCGTCACCTCGGCAATCACAGTGCCGTTCTTCCGGATTGTAACCGCGCCCTTCTTGAGGATCAGCAAGCGACCGGTTTTCGTACCTTCGGCTAATACGGTTTCCCCGGACTGATAAGCTACCAGTGGCATCGTGGCGATGCGATGTTGGAGCACGGCAATATTGGGATTGAGTGGCATCTTCAGTTCCCCCTTTCGTCCTCACCCGGCCATTCCTGATTCTCGACAAGACCAAGTAACCTGGTGGCGAGCATCAAACTAAAGACTTCCCCTGCTCGTCCTTGCTGAAAACGCCACCTGCCCATGCTTTGTTCCAACTAGCCCGCGCCACCGGTGACCAATATAGATGTCATAGGGGTTCCCTGATTTTTCCCTGCTAGCAGGGAAATTTACAGGGAATAATCTTTAATTTCTTATCTTTTTCGGCGCCGGCCGGCTCAACCCGCCCATCAGTTCAACGATTTACGGCCAAATTCCCTGGCGGTGGAAACAGGGAATTTGTCCGTGCGAACATGCTGAAATCAAGTCCGTTATAAGATCGGGATTACTCTCGCTCCAGAGAGACCTCAGGTCTCGATCTCGCACCCCATCTCCCGATGCACCCCAGCGAGATCGGGGGCTCCCATTTTCACAATCAGCCCGTGAATTTTGGTCACGAATTCTTTTCTTGGCCTTCGCGAGTGTCAGTAGCTACGCACCACAAGATATAACCAAGGCTCAACCCAAGTCCGACACTCATCCCGATAATTGATATGATGGGTGCACCCATTGACAGTGTCTCCTCACTGTTGAGAACGGAGCGGAAGGCGCGAACCTGTTCTGCTCCGTTCGCTTTATTGCTGATAAAATTACACCCGATTGAAGTGCTGAGGTCTCGTTGGCATGCAAAATTTGCTCGGTGCCCTTAATAGTTCCTTAACATCCAGTCGCTCCTAGTACTCGACCGGCTAGAGAGACCACGACTAGGGTAGAGGACAACAATGGGCATCTTTCGTAAAGCAGAGCCAAATCATTTAATCCCGGTTAGTCCGGATAATGCCGCGAGCAAAGACTGGGTAATTCTTTTAGAGGCCGGCACAATCGTTGGCCCATCTCCCGAGAGGCTGCGTGTTGCAAGGTCGACGCAGGAAAAGAAGATTGTAAAAAGATATAACCTCTTTCTCAGAGCGAGACACTTCCTTGATGTGGAAGGATATGATCCACGAATTCACGCGGTGTATTTTTGTCCTCAACTCTACAAATATGACCCTGAGAAAAAGCTTGTGCCTCTACAAGGAGAGGAAATGGGCAGATTGATTGCGCATGCTCTTGCGGGTGGAGTGAAACCTCGCCGACCATGGTACGAGCCTTCGGAGAAGTTGCCAGATCAAGCGGTTGTTAACGCCCCGAACGATCAGTTTGAAACTCTGGTCGTAGAAATGCCTGAGGCGCAAAATGTGACTGGTAGAAAACCTGTGGCCGTAGTCGAAAAATAAGCTTAGGTCGCGTCGACGACTTATCACCGATCCGCAGCACCGGAAATTCTCCGCTGCGGTAAATTGGGCGCATGCAGCCTATCCTTGACCACGTCACCACCGTTATCCGTCTGACTCTAGCGAATATGTTGCCGCTGAGAAGGAACTGACAGCGGCGGTTTTGTCTCAAAATGCTGACCCAATTGAGACCGCGCGCGTCAACGTGCCAAGCGGTAGACGTACTGCATCATCTCGCAAACTTCGTTCTTAAAGAACCGCAACCGGCACTACAGTTTGCGAAGATTAAGGACGTCCGCGGCGCCGTTGAAACGAGATGCGTTTTCCTCCGAACGGGAAATGCCGTGGCCGACGTCAGTTTGCTTCGGAATGTTGCCGACGCCTTACCACCATCGTCCAGACCGGCGAAGTGCGACGGTCTTAGCCTCATCTGATGTGACCTGGGTGAGCATGGGTTTTGGGCGGATGCGGTTTGCGGAAGGCAAATTCGGCGCCATGGAGCAGGTCGTCATCACGAAGAAAGTACTGACATGCGCGCACTGTCGTCAGTTTTGCAGAACGTCTTCGATGCTTGGGTGACATTAACTTGGCCAGCCACTGTTACCAATCGGCGAGTACTAACTCATTGCCGACTGGCCGCCACCGCAAAGTGCTATTCTGCTAGTTAGCGAAGCTTAGTGCCTTCCGGTCTATAGGCGTTATCCCTATTAACGCACCAGTTATTGCATCAATGATTGAGGATCGCCGCGCCAGCTAGACCGATGATCGCGAGTTTCAGCGTAGTTACGTCGCGCCGATTTGGTTCGAAGTTGTCAACACCGCAGCGACCATTTCGGTGGTTCAGGCGCAAATGTCTCTCTTGCGCCTGCAATGCCCGACGTAGGCGTAGCTTCTCGCGATAGACTGTGACTTGGGCACGTGCGACTCGTTGAGACGCTGAGTTAAAAATCGGGGAAGAGGCAAATAAACGG
>JBAPZR010000542.1:0-4270 GCA_049285335.1 Xanthobacteraceae bacterium
GGCCTGATCCCGAGCGTAACCCGTTGCCCGACATGCGAAGAAAGCCGCTTGGCCCTTTCGGGCGGAAGCTTAAGTCGAATGCCGTCACCCACCGCAAAGAGCACGCCGTCCTGTTCGGCCAAATTCACTGCAGCGAAATTCATCCCTGGCGAGCCGATGAAGCCGGCCACGAAGCGGTTGGCGGGCTTATTGTAAAGATCGAGCGGCTCGCCGACTTGCTGCACCATGCCGTCTTTCATCACAACGACGCGGTCGCCGAGCGTCATCGCCTCGACCTGATCGTGAGTCACATAGATTGCGGTGGTGCCGACCCGGTCGTGGATTTTCTTTAGTTCAACACGCATTTGCACGCGTAATTTGGCATCGAGATTGGACAGGGGCTCGTCGAACAGAAAAACTTGCGGATGCCGTACGATTGCCCGCCCAAGCGCCACGCGCTGCCGCTGACCGCCGGAAAGCTGTCGAGGCTTGCGGTTGAGCAGATTCGCGATGCCGAGAATGTCGGCCGCTTCGTGCACGCGCCGATCGATCTCCGCGCGGGCGAAGCGGCGCATTTTCAGACCGAAGGCCATGTTGTCGTAAACGCTCATATGTGGATAGAGCGCATAGTTTTGAAACACCATGGCGATGTCGCGATCCATCGGCGGCAGCTCGTTCACGATTTTGTCGCCGATCAGCACTTCGCCGGAGGTGATCGATTCGAGCCCGGCCACCATTCGGAGCGTGGTGGTCTTGCCGCAGCCGGAGGGACCCACGAGAACCACGAACTCGCGGTCGCGGATTTCCAGATTCACCCCTATGACGGCATGGACCTCGTTGAACTTCTTGTTGAGGTTGCGGATGACGACGCGTGCCATCGGCTCAACCCTTGACCGAACCGGTGAGGCCCGCGACGTAGTACTCGACAAAGAACGAGTAGATAAAGGCCACCGGGACCGAGCCCAGCAGGGCACCGGCCATTAACTGACCCCAATAGAATACGTCGCCGCGCACGAGTTCCGAGGTGACCCCGACGGAAACCGTTTTCTGCTCCGCGGAAGACAGAAAAACCAGCGCGTAGATGAACTCGTTCCATGAGAGCGTGAAGGCAAAAATGCCGGCCGACAGTATGCCCGGCACCGCAATTGGGATGATGATGTAAAGCATCGCCCTCCAGCGCGTGGCGCCATCGATGCGGGCACACTCCTCGAGTTCGCGCGGGATCGCCTTGAAATATCCCATCAAGAGCCACGTGCAGAACGGGATGAGGAATGTCGGATAGGTCAGGATCAGCGCCCACGGCGTATCGCCGAGATGAAAATTGCGGATGATGTTGGCGAGTGGGATAAACAGCAGCGTCTGTGGCACCAGATAGGTGATGAAAATGCCGGTGCCCAGTGTGCCGGCGAACCGAAATTTCAGGCGCGACAGCGCGTAGCCGGCGAGAATGCCGCAGAACAGCGAAATCAGCGTCGATACGATGGCGATAAACAGCGTATTAGCCATCCACCGTATGAATAGGGTGCCGGTCAACAGGTCGGTGATATGAACGAGGGTCGGATGCGTCGTCCAAAACGGCGCATAGTTCGGCGCCATCCAGGGGCGGTACAGCTCGCGGTCGGGCCGAACCGAAGTCACCAGCATCCAATAGAACGGGAACAACAGCCAGAGAATGAAAGCGGTCAGCGGAATGTAGAAATAGATCCAGCGTCGCCATTTCGCTCCTTCGATCATGGCTCAGTGCACCTCAACGCGGCGGATATAAAGGAGTTGTACCACCACGACGATGAGGAGGAACGGAAACATGGCGAGCGAGATTGCCGCGCCTTGGCTCAACAGCCCGGTGCCGACGCCGATCTGATAGGCATAGGTAGCGAACAACTGAGTAGCATTCGCCGGTCCGCCGCCGGTCAGGACATAGACCAGCTGGAAATCGGCGAATGTCTGAATGACCGAGAACAGCACCACGACCATGGTCACCGGCAATAACAGCGGCCATGTCACATTCCAGAAGCGCTGCCAAGGTCGTGCGCCGTCGATGGCGGCCGCCTCTTGCAGTTCAGGATTGATGGTCTGCAGCCCGGCGAGCAGGCTGATGGCGTAGAACGGCACGCCGCGCCAGACATTGACAATAATTACCGAAATCAACGCGAGATTGGGGTCGCCAAGCCAATTGATCCGCGCATGGATGATGCCGAGCCGGAACAGCGTCCAGTTAATGACGCTGAAAGTCGGATCGAACATCCACTTCCAGGCGAAGGTCGAAAGCACTGTAGGGATTATAAAGGGGAGCAGGATGAACGCGCGGACGAAAGCCTTACCCTTAAAGTGACGATTGAGAAGCAAAGCAAGCCACAGGCCGAGTGCAAGCTTAAAGACGGTAGCGACCGCGGTATAGACGAATGTATTCCAAACCGCGGCGCGGAAAATGCTGTCATTCAACAGCGCCTCAAAATTCTGGAAACCAACAAAGTTGCCGGGCACGCCCACCCTGGTATCGGTGACCGAAAGGAGCACGCCCTCGACGAATGGGTATGCAATAAAGAGGCCGAGCAGAACGACAGTCGGCAGCAGGAGAACGGCGGCGAGCCAGCGTTCGTCCTCAAGAAGCCGTGTCGTCGCCCAGCGCCGCGACGCGCGCGCATACGCCCGCTGGCTGACGACATCGCTTACCGCCATCGCCCGGCTCCTTGGGATTGCCCGTCGGCCAAGTCGGCTCCCCCGATTGAGTAAGCCGCAAAGCTACGCGGCCGACCTTCCGAAATCACACAACCACGCAAAGCCATTAGGCGTGAATCTTCTCTACTTCGCCGGCCGCCCATTTAACTGCGTCTTCGGCCGACATGCCTTGGACTGCCTTGGCGTACATGTCGATAATAATGTACTTGCTCAAGACCTCCGCGGCATTTCGATCCGCAGGCCCGGGATAGCCGGGAAATTGCGCGCCGCGGCCGACCTCGCGGAACGGCAACATGACGGGATCTTTGTCCCAGAGCGGATCCTGCTCCCAAACTGTCGTTGCGCCCACGGTGTAACCACCTTGCGAATTAAACCACGATTGATAGATCGGTTTTGAAGTAATCCAGGCAAGAAATTTCTTGGCGGCATCCTGTTGCTTGGAATAACCCATCAACATGTTCGTCATCGGCAACTGATAGGAAAATTGGCCGGCGGGACCTTTCGGCAGCTTGCCATGGAGAATGTCCTGCCAGAGCGGCGTGCCTTTTTCGGTCTGGTACTTATCGGGCTCGCGCTTGGCCAAGAGGTAGATGGAGGCGCCGTTTAGCGTGGAGGAAATCGTGCCTGAAAGGAAGGCACGATTGTTACTGGAATCGTCCCAGGCAAGGCCCCCTTCGTCACAGCAATCCTTCCAGAATTCGACCGCGTATTTGACCGACTCGACGGTGGCTTTGCTGTCGAGCATCACCTTGTTGCCGGCCTTCTCGACCTCCATGCCGCCGAATGACCATAGAAAGGGATACCAGAAGGTCGGCGGATCGCCGAAGCTGTGACCGAGCGCCTGGCCGATTGGCTGGCCGTTCGCCTTGAGTTTCTTCCCTGCCGCGCGGTACTCGTCCCAGGTTTCTGGAAACTTGGTGAGGCCGACCGCTTCGAACCAAGATTTGCGGTAAGCATTCTCCGCGCCAACGATGCACCAAGGAACGCCGAGCCACCTCTTGCCGTTATTGGCGACAGTGGTCGACTCCTGATAAAAGCCGCCCTGGTCTTTGCCGATTTTATCGGCAACGTCGCTGACGTCCGCGACGCTCTCGGCATAAAGCTGCGGCCAATTGTTCAGTGCACAGATGACGTCAGGGCCGGTTCCCGACTGGATCGCCGCCGTGGTGCGCGCCTGAATGTCGTTGCCGTTGATCATCTCGATGTTGAGCGTGATGCCCAGATCTTTGGCGCAGGCCGGGATTATCTGGTCTCGTAGAAGAGCATCTGACGACGGGACAAAATCGTTCCAGCGCAGCCAGTGGACGGTCGCACCCTGTGCATAGGCCGGTGCCCGATTTGACGCGAGGATCGAAGCTATTCCACCCACTCTTGCCGCCAGCGCTCCGGCGCCGGAGAGCTTCAATAATTTACGCCGACCGATGCGGGGCATGA
The DNA here is from genome assembly GCA_049285335.1 of Xanthobacteraceae bacterium. Lineage (GTDB taxonomy): Bacteria > Pseudomonadota > Alphaproteobacteria > Rhizobiales > Xanthobacteraceae > BOG-931. Next base: position 4,093 of record JBAPZR010000542.1, read on the forward strand.
TTGTTCCTCCCAAATTTAGTTTGACTTTTTTCTTCTACCCGAAAGCCTACGACCGCGGCGAAGGGCTGTCTATGGGATTGACGCGTCGCAAGGTCACGAACTGGTACGGCGCGCCATGCATGCGGACTAGCGCTGTTGGCGTCAGCGGACATTGCCGTCGTACTGAATCTACGTCCGC
>JBAPZR010000543.1:0-1771 GCA_049285335.1 Xanthobacteraceae bacterium
GCTGTAAGGTAGGCGGAACTGGCGGCAGCCGATGCAAAGAAGAATATTATGCACCAGGCGATCGTTTGAGTGATTGCCGAAAGCAATCCTGCGCCGAACATGTAAGCTGTGACGAGTAAAAGCACGCCACTTATTGCAAAGGTGCTGGCAATCATCTTTCTGCGGCCGATGGTGTCGAATAAAGAGCCCAGCAGCAGCGGGCCGCAAAAATTGCCGATCGTTAACGGAAATACGTAGAGGCCGACCTGTTCGTTGGGGACATGATAAAAATTGGCAATGATCAAGCCAAACGTAAAGAAGACCGAATTGTAAAGAAAAGACTGCGCCACCATGAGCGTCAGGGCTAGAATACTGCGCTGGCGGTACCGGCCCAGCATCGCGGTCAGGATCAGGCCAAGGCCGAATACCTTCCGCGGATGAACCACGAGACTGCCATGCGCCGGCGGAAGATTGCGGCCTGTGGAATTTACGACATCGGCCTCGATCCGTTTGACCGTCTTTTCCGCTTCGTCGCTGCGGCAGTGAGTAACAAGCCATCTCGGACTTTCGGGCACGAAGCGCCTGAGCATCAAGATTGAAAGTCCTAATACCCCTCCAATCCCGAAGCCCAGCCGCCAACCGACATTAACCGGGAGCAGATTCTGGTCGAGCAGAACGGGGGATGCCAACGCCCCCGCGGCAGCGCCTAGCCAAAAACTGCCATTGACGATCAGGTCAATCCGTCCGCGATATTTCGCAGGAATGAGTTCGTCGATGGCGGAATTGACTGCTGCATATTCGCCGCCAATGCCCAGACCGGTGACCATCCGAAAGAAGGCGAAACTCCAGAAGTCCCAGGCCAATGCGCTCAGTAGCACCCCCGTGAGGTAGACGATCAGTGTCACGTAGAAGACTAGGCGACGCCCGAACCTGTCCGTGATCCAGCCAAACCCGAGGGCGCCGGTTACCGCTCCGACAACATAGAATGACGCCACCGCGCCAAGATTAGCGCTCGACAAATGAAGCGTCTGCGCACTTTGCAATGCTGGGCCGAGCGAACCGACGATGGTGACCTCGAGTCCATCGAGGATCCAGGTGATCCCAAGCCCGACGACTACGAGAACGTGAAAACGGCTCAGAGGTAGTCGGTCGAGGCGGAAAGGGATGTCTGTGTGAACGACGGTGGGAGGGAGAACTTTTGCACTTAGGACGCTTCCATGGTCGCGCCGCCAATTGGGATGCCCGGCGCCGCTGTAGGGCGCGCCGACGAGGTAACGCGGCCAAGTCGATCGAGTTCGGGGGAGTTAATCGGTCTGCGGAGACAGATGGGCGCGCAGAACGCGGCAAGCCGATCGGTCCCGGCGGCCAACAACAAAAGACCCCACGTCTGAACTTTCAATTGCGTCAAGTCCCCCACACCAAAAATGCGTAATGGTCGGGCCGTTGGGCTACTCCGTTCAAAAGCCGAATCGTCTAAACGCGAGCTAAACCCCGGCACGTTGCCCCCTGGATCGCGATCCTGGATCATGGAACCAAGCAGCAAGAACCGCGTTGGCAGACGGATCGGAGCGGAAGTCGGGGGAGATAAACAATGACGAACCTCGCCTCAGACGTCGTCAAGCTGCGTTCGATGGTTGCGCGTCTTAATATCGAACTCTTCTGTAGAAAGCTGTCCGAAGAAATGAACGAGACGAAACGGCAGACTCTTCTGCGACTCGTCGCTGAGGAAAAGGTGAAGTTGTCGGCCGCGTTGCTGTCGGCTGTAATCTAGTTTTAGCAGGCGGTGAAGAGA
>JBAPZR010000544.1:0-2066 GCA_049285335.1 Xanthobacteraceae bacterium
GAGCTCGAGTGTTCTCCTGTCAGGTTCGATCCTGTGCGGTTGTCATGCGGCCGCGACCTCCCGGGTCCAGTCGTGCACACGGACCTCGTTTCACCATCAGCCTGAAGCGCAGCACCCAAAAATCTTCAGCTATCCACAACAACGCCGACCGATTACCCCATCTTTCGGGGGTAAGGCGGACATTGGTCCGAGCTAGCGAAAAGTCCGGTTATGACCCACAGCGGATATCAGCGGTTTAGGGTTGCTGCCGTGGAATTAACCCTGCACCCCATTTCGCCGGTCGCAAATCCCTGCTGTAATCATCGATGCAGTTGGCGTGGTCCTAAGCCTTGAGGGAAGGCGATGCGACGGCGCTCCCGAGCAAGCAGCAAACCTACTAAGGCGCGAAGCCGCAAGGCGAAAGCCCAAAAGCCGGCACGCCATAGCATTTCCTCCGTTGCTGGTCAGGAAACTGAAGTGGCGCGGCTTCGTCGCGACCTAGACGAAGCACTAGAACAGCAGGTCGCAACATCGGAAGTCTTGAAAGTGATCTCGGGCTCGCCGGGCGAGCTTGAAACTGTCTTTCAGACGATGTTGGAGAATGCCGTCCGTATCTGCGGGGCCAAATTCGGCGTCCTGTTTCTGTGTGAAGGTGAACATGCCGCTCGGGCTGTTGCGATGCATGGTGCGCCGCAGCCGTATGTTGAAGAGCGGCGTCGCAATCCAGTGCTTCGACCTGCCCCAGGAACGATGCTTGGACGTGTGCTGACGAGTAAACAACCGGTTCAGATCGCTGACGTCCTGAATGATGCGAGATATAGCGGCGCACTGCTCCCCAAGCTCGCCGGGGCGCGGACCGTACTGGCCGTTCCGATGCTGAAGAACGAGGTGTTGGTCGGCGTTATCTACATTTACCGCCAGGAAGTTCGGCCGTTCACCGACAATCAAATTGCGCTTGTGCAGAACTTTGCCGCTCAAGCCGTCATCGCCATTGAGAATACGCGGCTGCTCAATGAGCTGCGTCAGCGCACAGACGATCTCACAGAATCTTTGGAGCAACAGACGGCGACGTCGGAAGTTCTGAAAGTCATCAGTTCTTCGCCAGGCGAACTAGAGCCTGTATTCAACGCGATGCTAGAGAACGCAACGCGGCTCTGCGCAGCGAAATTTGGCACTTTGTATCTTCGTGAAGGTGACGCTTTCCGCGCGATCGCGATGCACAACGTGCCGCCGGCGCTCGCCGAAGTGCGACGGCGCGATCCGTTGGTCGCGCCAGGGGGCACCCTTTCACGCCTGGTCAATACAAAAAAGGTCGTTCACGTTCCCGACACTACCGCAGATCCGGCCTATATCGACCGCAATCCATGGTTCGTAATGACCGTAGAACTCGGCGGCTTTCGCGCACTTCTTAACGTGCCGATGCTCAAGGAGGGGGAGCTGGTTGGCGCTATCGTCATTTATCGGCAGGAGGTAGGCCCATTCACCGACAAGCAGATCGCGCTACTCGAGAACTTCGCCGCTCAGGCCGTCATGGCCATCGAGAACACGCGGCTGCTCAGCGAGCTACGTGAATCGCTGCAGCAGCAGACCGCGACGTCCGAAGTGCTCGGAGTGATCTCAAGCTCCCCCGGCGAATTGCAGCCAGTTTTTGATGCCATGCTCGCGAACGCAACACGGATATGCGAAGCGAGCTTCGGCAACTTGTTGCTGTACAATGGTAGCGTATTCCGACACGTCGCCCTGCATAACGCTCCGCAGAATTGGGCGGTAGAGCAGCAGCGGGACCCGGTTGCCCCTCGCAGATCGGCACGCGTGCTCTACCGGGGTTACCGAGACGAAACAGGTCGTCCATGTCTTCGATATCGTTGCGGAAAACCCTGAGGAACCGATTGCTAAAATTGCAGGGGCGCGAACGCTTCTAATCGCGCCTATGCTGAAAGAGAACGAGTTGATCGGCGTGATTGCGATCTATCGCCAGGAAGTACGTCCGTTCACCGACAAGCAGATCGAACTCGTCAAGAATTTCGCCGCGCAGGCGGTGATCGCCATTGAGAACACGCGGCTGCTCAGTGAATTACGTGAGTCAC
>JBAPZR010000545.1:0-1628 GCA_049285335.1 Xanthobacteraceae bacterium
GCTATGTGTAGTGCGCCAATGCTTTTGGCCTTGTAGTGCATGGAGCTCCTCCCGTCGGGGTTTTGGGGTTAGGTTTCTTCGAATACTGGATCTTTGACGACCTACCTACAAGGCCGATGCGGGGGACAACGGAACCGCAATGATCGCAATTTATTGTTGCGCACGCCGTTAGGAACTGACCCGTCCCCTTGGGTCATAAGCGGACATTTTCGTATGTCTGAGCGATGTCCGCTTTACCCCCAAAAGCAGACATTCGGGAGACGAGTGGGATGTCTGCTTTGTGCCAGAAGCAGACATGCAGCGTTATTGAAGGGGAACTGCTGACGCACGCGAGAGAAACGACTCCGCTTAGCGGTTCATCTTCATCTCAACTCGGATGCCGTGAACTGTCTTTCCGGACGCGTTGAATACCCGTCCGAGTGGTTGCGGCGCCATGTTCACGACCAAACATCCTCGGCCGTTCCAGATTTGGATCGCCTGCATGACGTCCCGGTTTAAAGTCAGTTGAGTACCATCCGGAGCAAAATCGTGTACCGGTCCCTGGACCTGGTCGAACACGAATACCGATGGCCATCGGTGATGATGGATGGTCTCTTCGTCGTTTGGCTCCAACGTTACCTCAAGCACGCGAAGCCGCTCGTTCTCGAAGATAACTTTGTGGTGCTTTGGAGCCGCGACCACCGCATCCAATGCTGGGTCCCAAGTAGATGGATCCAAATCCGCACGGTTATCGGCCATGGTACCCTCGCCCAGTTCAGTTGAACGGGTCTGAATAGTGTAGCTCAACCTTTCTCGCGTAGGGGTCGCGAACTGCTTAACCGACCTAAAGCGGCACGGCCGCATCAATGTCCGTAGTTTGCGGTCTACCAAGTCGCTATAAATTGTGCGCGACAATGGAGAAACGTCATGCCGGTGATTTCTGGCTTCGGAGAACTTGCAGGACTGCCGTGGGAGCACATTAATGACAAAATTGAACGGCGCGTCCTTGCAGGCAAGCAGGGAATGATCGTGTGGTGGAAAATCAAGGCTGGCGCACGTGCCGCTCCACATAGGCACGCTCATGAGCAGATCGTCTGGATGCTCAAGGGACGAATGGATTTTCGGATCGGAAACGAGCGGCACTCAATGAGCGCGGGCGATGTAGCAGTTATTCCCGGCGACACAGAGCACGAAGGTTTCTTTCCCGAAGATACAGAGGTAGTCGACGTCTTTTCGCCGCCGCGTGAGGACTTCTTGGCTGGGGGAACACCTCCTTACATGCGTATACCGTAAAGATCCCATCTGGCCTTGCTGGTTTTGTTGTTTTTTCTGAATTTCTGGAAACGTGGGACGCCTTGCATATTGGCTATGTGTACAGCCGAGAAATGGAAATGAATGGCGGCGGAATGAGCGCTACTGGCCTAGTCGCGTTTTGCTTCAATGAGACGAGAACGCGTCCGATCCAAGTGGTATCGCAACATAAAATAGAGATCGGAGTGGCGCATCGGAACGCTCATTGTCGATTTGTCAATGTCATCCAATTCAGTCTCCAGGGCTTCCGCTTCCGCAGCCGTGAGCTTTGTTTGAAGTGCGTTTTCAATCCCCCTCAGCCGCCGATAAAGTTGGCGCAAGCGTTGTTGAATAAACCA
>JBAPZR010000546.1:0-10907 GCA_049285335.1 Xanthobacteraceae bacterium
GGACCATCAAAGGCAGCGAGAAAACCGTCGCCCGCCGTGCTGACTTCCCGCCCGCGGTAAAGCTGCAGCACCTCCCGAACTCTGGCGTAAAAGGCTTCAGGCAGTTCTCGCCAACGATTGTCCCCCAACACTGCGGCGCGTTCGGTCGAACCGACGATATCGGTGAACATCACCGTCGCAAGCAGCCGATCCGGCTCATGTGTCCGCGTTTTGCCGGTTAGGAACTGCTCGACGGCATTGAGGAGTTCGTCGCGGTTCCCCAGCCACGGTGTATGAACTTCACCGGGAAGCTCTATCAGCCTCGCTCCAGGAATATGGTGCGCGAGATAACGGGCATGCTGTACGTCGATCACACGGTCTCCCGTTCGATGCACGATAAGAGTTGGTAGATGCGTTGCGGGAAGCACATGCCGTACATCGATTTCGCGGTTCATTCGCATGATCGCGGCGGCGGCGCCCGGACTGGCCGACGCTCGGAAATAGGATGCTGCGCGCTCCGCGTATTCTTCTCCGGCGCCGGGCACTCGCATTGATATGGTGAGGGCTTCCGGTGTGCCCCAGCGCTGCTCGATGTCGTTGAGCGCCCGCTGCCATTGTTCATCATTCCAACCGAATGGGTAGTCGGACGCCCAAGACCGCTTGGCGTATGAGCCGTACAACACCATCGCCGAAGTGCGTTGCGGATAGGTTGCGGCGTAAAGGAGAGCCATTGGGCCGCCTTCGGAAACACCGAATAGCGAGGCCTGTTTGCAGTCAACTTTATCGAGGATCGCCTGCACGTCGTGCATGCGTTGTTCAAGGGTAAAGATTTGCGAACCGCGATCGGACATTCCGGTCCCGCGCTTGTCGAATAAGATCACGCGGCAGAACGATGACAGACGCCTAAAAAATGCGCTGAGATCGGGCGAACGCCAGGTCGCTTCGACGTTAGATACGAAGCCAGGGACGAACAGCAGGTCAAATGGACCTTCGCCAAAAACCTGGTAGGCGATGTGAACATCGTCGCTCTTGACGTAGTGCGTCGTCGGTATCTCTGCCATCACACTCTACACACCAGGGCGCGGGAATCGCGCCGTTGACTAACGTTACCGGGCAGAGACAGGTTCGGCTAGCTTCTCAACAGTCTTTCGAAGGACTGGCAATGTCCGCTTTTGGCACAAAGCGGACATCCGCGCCCAAATAATCTAAACTTCAATGGATGAGAAAAATCTTTGGCGCCATTTCACTGAGCCTTCTTGGGTTTGGCGTCTGCCTGCCGCAACAAGAGGTAGCCTTTGCTGCAGGCGGAGCGTCACCGGCGGCTGACCCCGTGCAGCACTGCCTGGATCTGGTTCAATTGAATCTCGCCCGAAAAATCGCTCCGGCATTTCACGTGACATCACATGCTGTTCAAAATCCCCCGAGAGATCTTCCGCTTCAGTGTCTGGCCGGGAATCTGGAGGAAATCAAAAGCGCTCTAAGGAACCAAATCGCAAACTGCCAAAGAAAAACGGCGGAGGAAAAAGCCCAAGTGTTCCAGTTTGGGTGCCGGATGGTGAAAAACGAGGATTATTGCCTGAACGCCAATACGGAAATGCTGAAAATCGCGAGCCTGCCGAACATGGACTACGCGACGTTCGCAAACCGGGCAGCGCGGGAGTTTGACTGGTACAAGAGTAATGGTAGCCAGGGTAACGACGGAAATTTTAAAGCGGGAACGACGCGGTTTACCGCGTACTATAGTCCGACGGCGGTCGGCGCTTCCACTGATCCCTCGGATGTGTACCGTTACCCAGTCTACGCAGCGCCCGAGGGCCTGACGTACTTTGAAAATCCCAAGCCGGAGTTGGGGCAAGGCTGCGGAATCGACGAGATGACCAAGGTTCCAATTCATTGGTGCATTGACAACAAAAACGGCACCTTCTCCGCACTCCCTACTCGCGAGCAGATTGCTCGGGGCGCCTTGGATGGGAAAAGTCGGAAGATCGCTTATTTCCGAAGTCTATATGACATTTCTAGTTTTATGCTGGAAGGTGCCGGCAGCGTAAACTTGAGACAGAAAGACGGCTCCATCGAAACCGTGCTTTTGAACTTTGCAGGAACGAACGGTCGGCCCGATAATATGATCGGTGACGTTCTGAAGTGTGAGAATAAAAAAATAGGAGGCTCTTATGCAACTTACTATGCCCGGCATCCCGACGAGGCCTATCGGGACACCGTTCATTACAATCCATCGACAGTCTTTTACCAGCGAGGGGTGAGTTACGAAGGCGTGGATCACATTCCGATCACGCCGAACGCCTCGATCGCCACAGATCCAACATCAATTCCCACTGGCACTGTCACCTTGCTCAACGTACCCGCGACGAGCGCATGTATGACCACCTCCTCGATTACGGTCGCGCAAGACATCGGCGGGCGAATCAAAGGAGCTCATATCGACAGATATACGGGAGCAGGCTCCGACGCCGGGACAAAGGCCAACTCTTCCAACAATTTTGGATCTGTTTTTATGGCGGTTCCTAAGGGCGTTGGGAGCCCGGTTCACGATTGTGTCTCAAGAACCGCTAATTGAAACCTCCACAAGCGCCTCAATGTACGCTAACGACCCAAAGCGGACATCGAGCCCTTAACGCATTGCAGCGGCATTACCCTTCGAGGCGGGGAGCTATCACGGGTATTTGCTGGTCGGCGGAGGCAAACATAGAGGTATGTAACATGACACCGAACATTCACGCCAAAGCGCCAAAGATTTTTGGGTTTGCGCTCGTTGCGATTGCTTCATCCACCGCATTTGCTGCTGATCCTGCTCTAGACGTGAAAGGCAAGTGGGTAGGCAAGACTTACACTATTGTGGCCGGCAGCGGTGGCCATTGGCCGACGAACAATGGAACGTTCGACAAGCCCGGGCTGTTCGAAAAGGACCTTATGATTGAGGTTACAGGGCAAGAGGGACGCCGTTTCTGGGGCATGCAGACTCTCTCTGGAAACGGGGAGAGCACTCAAGAACCAATGATCGGTGAGCTGACGGGTGCAAACAACAGAACTGTCGTCATCGTCGATACGGATGGCTACTTGAATGGTCAGCTCATCGACGACAACACGCTCTCGTTTTGCTACACCCAAGCCGGCGGTAAGAGCCAGCAGAGTGTCGTTAGCTGCACCGAAATCAAACGAAAGCCCTAATCAGTAAAGCTCCTCGCCGCGAGCAGCGTCTCACGGGCTGTAAGTGCTATTTATCTGAAATCATGGCAATTACGTCGACAAACTATCGAGCAGGATGCCTGACAGACGAGGACTCTTGAGCCCACAGCGAGGGAGGGTTACGCACTTCGCGATCAATCTGAAGACTGCGAAAGCGCTGGGCCTTACTGATCCACTGCTTGTCTTGGTGATCGAATAAGCCTAATCCATGCGCGTCGTTTGCTGCGGTGCATGAGTCCGGTTATGGCACAAAGCGGACTTCCGAAGCTCGCCGACCAACGTCCGTTTTTCCGGGGTAAATGTCCGCTCATGACCGTTGGCACCATGGTCGGGTATTGGCCTAACGAAAACGAACGCTTCAATTGAATTGACTGGGCGTCACCGGGCATGCTTGTTGCGTACCAGATCACCTCATAATCCAAATAGTACCGCGTTAATGCCCAAACTTTACGAGGCCCTCGCACAAGCATTCCTCGCGGAGGGAGTTGACACGCAATTCGTCTTGATGGGCGACGGCAACATGCACTGGTCCACCGCCTTTGCTAAACTGCCGGGCGTGCACACAGTTCACGTCAGACACGAGCACTGTACCGTAGCGGCGGCGACAGCCTACAACGTAGCAACCGGCAAGGTCGCCGTTGCCTCGGTCACATGCGGCCCCGGCGTGACCCAGGTGATGACGGCGTTGCCGGCCGCGGTTCGCGCCCGCCTGCCGATGGTGGTGTTCGCCGGCGAGTCGCCGATCAACGCCAAGTTCTACAACCAGTACATCGACCAGGCGCCCTTGGTGACGGCGACCGGGGCGCATTACATCGCCGCGCATAGCGTGCCGCGCATGATGGATTGCGTGCGCGAGGCCTTTCACATCGCCAAGTACCGGCGGTGCCCGGTGGTGCTGGGCATTCCCTACGACCTGCAGAAGGTCGAACACATGGCCAACCAGCCCTACGAGACCTCGGCCATGTACCAGCCCAAGGTCGGGCGCATGCAGCCCGATCCCGGGATCGTGGCCGAGGCAGTCGAGCGGCTGGCCACGGCAAAGCGGCCGATTATCCTGGGTGGCCGTGGCGTGCTGTGGTCGGGCGCGCGCGATGCGGTGATCAAGCTCGCCGATCGTTGCGGCGCCTTGCTTTCCAACACGCTGCCTGCGCGCGGTCTTTTCCACGACCATCCGTTCGGGCTCGGCACCACCGGCAGCTACTTCACGTCATTGGGCAGGGAGATGTACGAGTCCGCGGACGTAGTGCTCGCAGTCGGTACCAGCCTATCCTACTACGTCGGTGGCGGGCACTACTTCGCGAAGGCCTGCAAGATCCAGTTGGACGATGCCCCACGCGGCTTGCGCGATGGACAGAAGGCCGCGGACATCTACCTCAGATCAGATGCCCTCGTCGGCGTCGAGGCAATCCTTGCCGGCCTCGACAAGAAGTTGGGCGTTGGCAAGCCGACGGCGGCGGCTATACGCTCGAAAGAGCTCGCGCATCGCATCGCGACCGAGCCAGCGGACTCGATGCCATTCGACATCGCGCCCGGGCTGCTGGATCCACGCGAGGTGATCCGGGCCATCGACGCGGTCGTTCCAAAGGATTGGGACATCGTCGTCGGCGGCGGCCACCAGGCCTATTTCAACACTCAGATGCGTGGCAGGCCGGCGGAGCGCTACACGACAGTTCGTGAATTTGGCGCGGTCGGCAACGGCCTGTCGTATGCGCTTGGCGTTGCGGCTGCGCGTTGGCAAGGCCGCGAGGGCAAGATCGTGCTCTTCGAAGGTGACGGTGGGCTCTTGTTCCATATCCAGGAACTCGAGACGCTCAAGCGTCAAGGATTTCGTATCTTGATCTGCGCGATGAACGACGGCGGATACGGCTCGGAGTTTCACAAGCTGCGCGCCGACGGCCTCGACGATAGCTTGGCTGTGTTCGGCCGGCCGGCGCTGGAGAACATCGCGCGCGGCTTCGGTCTCCGCGGCCACGAGATACGCGATGTGTCGGTAATCCCGAAGCTGTTTGCCGACTTCGCCGCGCAGGGCGAAAGCGAAATGTGGAACATCCAGATCTCAGATAACGTCACGGCGCCGGTGATCCGCCAGACCATCAAGCGTGGGCACGGCAATATGTGAGGATTTCTAGCCGGTCACTGTTGGCGCTTGGCCAAACGGAACGTTATGGAACGTCTGCGGCTCGAGATCACTCCGGCTTGATATCGGCCTCGCGCATGACCTTGGCCCATTTCTGTGCGTCATCAACGAAGAGCTTTCGGAAATCGGCGCTGCTGCCGGTGAGCGGAATGCCGCCAAGTTCGCTGATACGCGCGCGCAGCGCGGGATCGTTGAGCCCGGCATTGATCTCGTGGTTCAGCCTCTCGACGATCTCTTCCGGTGTCTTCGCGGGCGCACCGATACCGAACCAGACGGTTGCTTCATAGCCGGGCAGAAACTCCGCCACGGTCGGAATCTCGGGAAATACCGGCGAGCGCGTATTCGTTCCCACCGCCAAGGCCCGCAGCTTGCCCGATTTGATGTAACCGACCAAGGTGGGCATCGCCTCGAACATCACGTCAGCACGTCCGCCCAAAAGATCGGTCAGAGCGGGAGAAGCGCCCTGGTAGGGCACGTGGAGTAAATTGATTCCCGCCATCAGCTTGAACAGTTCGCCGGCCAATTGGGGCGTGGTGCCATTGCCGACCGAGGTCATCACGATCTTTCCGGGATTGGCCTTGGCATAGGCGATAAACTCGCGCACCGTCTTGGCCGGAACGGCGGGATTGACCACCATGACCAGCGGCTCCAACGAAATGCCGCAGACCGGCACGATGTCGCGAATGATCTCGAAACTGAGATTCTTGTAGTACGAGGCGCTGATGACAGCCGATGTGCTAACCAGAAGTAGCGTATAGCCGTCGGCTGACGCCCCGACGACCGAGGCGATGCCGATCGTACTGCCGGCGCCGGGACGGTTCTCAACGACGAACGGCTGCCCCAGGCGCTGCGATAGCCATTGACCCATCAAGCGGGCGAAAATGTCGGTCGGACCGCCAGCCGGAAAACCGACGACTATGCGCACCGGCCGCGTCGGGTAATCGAGCGCCAACGCGGGATATGGCCAAGCCGAGAGCGCTGTAGCGCCTGCTGCGAGATGCAAGAATTTGCGACGGGGAAGCTTCATGGCAATGCCCCCGACCTGGAGGTTTAATTATATCGAACGGCAGCTGACATGTTTTGGCACAAACGGATGTGGAGCATCGCTTCGACTCGGACGTCGTCGTTCCTGCTTGGGACTATTCAGCTTTTATATTCGCCGTGTGGACCACCTTGCTCCATTTGTCCGTTTCCGCGATCAGATGCTTGCCGAACTGCGAAGGGGTAAGCGCAAAGGGTACCGAGCCGAGCTCGGTCAGTCGCAGTTTGAGCTTCTCATCAATAAGCCCAGCGTTAACCTCGGCATTGAGCCTAGCGATCGTGTCAGCAGGCGTTTTGGCAGGTGCGCCTATGCCGTACCACGCGCTGGCCTCGTAATCAGGCACAAAGTCGGCGATGACGGGTACGTCTGGGAGCGTTTGCGAGCGTGTTGAAGTTGTCACTGCCAGTGCACGAAGCCTGCCGGTTCTAACGTACTCAATGGACGGTGGTAGCGGCGAGAACATGAGCTGCAACTGACCGCCGAGCAGGTCGTTGAGCGCCGGCGGCGAACCGCGATATGGAACATGTACGAGGTCAACGCCGGCCATCAGCTTAAACAACTCGCCAGCCATGTGCAGCGAGCTGCCAACCCCGGCGGAGCCATAGTTGATCTTCCCAGGATTCGCTTTCGCATAGGCGATGAATTCAGGCACGGTTTTAGCCGGAAACGACGGATGCAGTTCCATGGCGAGCGGCTCGCGACTGATGCCGGCGACAGGAGCTATGTCACGCAGGAAGTTGTAATTGAGGTTATCGTAGAGGCTCGCATTGACCGCGTTTCCAACTGACGTCAGAAGCAGCGTGTGACCGTCCGGCGGAGCCTGCACTACCGCCTCAGTCGCTATATTACCACCCGCGCCTGTTCGGTTCTCAACGACGAAAGGCTGACCAAATCGCTCCGAAAGCCATTGTCCGAAAAGGCGTGCGAGGATGTCGGGCGCGCCGCCAGCGGCAAAGCCGACAATGATACGTACCGGACGCGTGGGATATGTTTGCGCGACGGCGACCGGCGATGCGGCCGTACAGGCGGTGGCGCCCGCCGCCAGATAAAAGAATTTACGACGCGAGAGTCTCATCGCTGTAGGCGTTGTCTCATGGTTTTTCGACCGCTAACTGCGCTGCAGGAATGACGAAATGGAGTCCGTCCGGACTCATCAATTGACTTGATTGGTAAAGCGAATTGGAACAACGAACCGTTTTTGCCATCCGACGTCGCACTCAGGTGACCGCCGTGATGTTCAATAATTGTACGACATATGGCTAGTCCTAAGCCCATTCCATGTGACTTGGTGGTAAAAAATGCACCAAATACGCCGTCGATTCGTTTCGCATCAATTCCCGGACCGGAATCTTGCACCGCTACGGTAATCGCATCATGGCCACTGCGCCTAGTTCTCACCCGCAATACCCGATCGCGGTCTGTCGTGGTATCCATTGCTTCAATCGCATTGTGAACCAGGTTGGCGATGACCGCTTCCAATTGTCTCCTATGCCCTTCGACGAGTGGCAGTTCGCGTGCCAGTGCGAGGCGAGCGTCAATGTCGTGATTCCGCAACTCTTTGCGCGACGACTGGATAACCTCGAAAATAATGTTATTCACATCTACTCGTTTTCGTTTCTGGTCGCTTTTCCCAAACAAGGCACGAATGCCGTCAAATACTTCGCTGGTACGATGAGTGTCACTAATCAGCCTCTTGAGTGCCGCCCGTACTTCTTCAAGTTCGGGTGGGATCTTGGCAAGAAATCGCAGAGCCGCACTGCCGTTTGCTGCAATTGCGGCCAGCGGCTGTCTTACTTCGTGAGCAATTGTAGCGGTGATCGCCTGCACGTTCATTAATTTGTTGTCTCTTTCGCGCTTTAGCGCGCCAGCAAGAGCTTCTAGCTCCTTATTCTTCTGTTCCAGCAAACCCTGTGCTTGGTGTCGGTCCGTGACATCGCGAGTCACTTTCGCGTAGCCGATGAGCGTACCGCTGTCGTTGTGGATCGGGTTGATCACAACGCTTGCCCAAAATTGGCTGCCATCCTTACGTAAGCGCCATCCTTCGCCCTCGAACTTGCCGTAAGCGGCCGCATGACGAAGGGCTCGTGTTGGAAGCCCGGACTTCCGATCGGAATCCGTGTAGAAGCGCGAAAAATTTTGATTCATTATTTCATCGTGGGTGTAGCCCTTTATACGTTCAGCACCGCTGTTCCAGCTTATGATGCGACCGTCCCTATCGAGCATATAGATCGCATAATCCTTGATGCTTTGAACCAATACTCCAAACTGCACTGAGCTGTGTTCCAGTTGTCGGTCAGCCTTTGGCGGTGCCGCTAATTGGCGGGTAACAACGCCCGCCTGCTTTTGCAGAATAGGGCGATTGCTCCGTCGCGCGATTGTTGGTCCATCGCCGCTCTTCGGCTTCGCGCTCTTGCTGGGACGCGTTTGGGCTACTTTCTTAACACGCCGCCGTTCCACCTAGCCCTCCCCAGGGTCATTATGGCGCGAAGGTAAGCTTTTGAAGAGGCACCTTCAGCCTTCAAGGTCTCTGGGCATCGCTTTAAACCAGTACGACGGTTGCTCGCTGACCCAGACCTGATCATTATGTCCGCCGAGTTTGGCGGAACGCTGTCAGCTCGCGCAGGTGCCGTGTCCCGCCGCAGGACGCGTCCACCTTTATGGCCACGGTCGCGACCAACATCACGAGACGCTGGTCGGCACATTGATCTGAGTCAAAGCAAGTCGGGAAGCGCCACGATGACAATCGCGGTTGAAGCTTGCCATTATGGTATCGCGATCGCAGCTCGGCGCCTCCGCATTGGTCAAAGCTAGAAGCGGAAATCGGTCGCACTCAGCGAAATATCCGCTTATGACCCAAAGCGGACGTGGCTGCGGCCCAGTTGCACTCATTCGTTGGATGGAACAGAACCGAAAAATTGTCTGTTTCTGTAGGTACGCATAAACCGTCTCGCCACACCGTCGAGGAACATGCCGCCTGCTTTGTGGTGACAATGATCAAGAGGGTGTACAGTAACACCATTGCTGGCCGGAAGGGGATCACACCAAAGGTGGCCCCGCATATAGTGCGACACGCTTGGGTCCAAGAGGATGCCACGACGCTCAAGATCGGCTGGCGGGTCAGCCAAATCGCGATTCCGCAAGACGCAAGCTCGTCGTCACGGTTCAACAACCCCGCGCCGGAGCATTTCGCGTACCTTGCGGTCGGAAACTGACGTCGAGCGGCTTACCCACGAGTTGAACGCGATAGCTGAACAGCAGCATGCGACTGCAGAAGTGCTCAAGCTGATCAGCCGTCCATCCAGCGACCCCCAATCAGTTTTCGCCAACATATTGGCAAATGCCGTTCGGATCTCTGATGCTAACAGCGGTGTAATAAATCGCTGGGATGGCGAGGCTTTGCATCTCGTCGCAACGCATAATATGCCGCAGGCGTTTATCGAATTGCGCAAGCAATTGGCCCATAGGCCACACCACCATTCCGCCACCGGCCGTATGCTGGTGACCGGAAGTCTCGTTCACATCGCCGATTTGGCCGCAGACCAGTCTTACCTTGAACGCAACCCGCCAACCGTCGCGGCCGTGGAAGTTGCGCGCGCTAGAACGATTCTCGTGGTGCCGTTATGGAAAGACCGCGAACTGATCGGTTCGCTCTTTGTCGGCCGTAACGAGGTCCGGCCCTTCGCCGATAAGCAGATTGAAATCGTCGAGAATTTCGCCGCCCAAGCGGTTGTCGCAATCCAAAACGCGCAGCTGCTTCATGAATTGCGCGAAACTCTGCGACAGCAAACCGCTGCCGCGGATGTGCTCAAGATCATCAGCCGTTCAGCATTCAATCTCCAGGCTGTGCTCGATACTGTGGTTGAATTGGCCGCAAAGCTTTGCGATGCAGATCAGGCGGCCCTGCTCCCAAATCGCGCGTATTTTCGCGCCTTCGCGACATATGGTGGTCCCGCTAGTTACAACGAAGCCGTTGGCAACGTTGTCTTTGAGCCTGGCCGGGGCAGTGTTTTGGGGCGTGCGGCACTGGAGGCGAAGCCAGTGCAGGTCGCAGACGTACTGGCCGATCCCGAATACACGCTTCACGAAGCGCAACAGAAGATCGGATATCGCACCTGCCTCTGCGTTCCACTGCTACGCGACGGTCTTCCTATCGGCGTTATTTCGCTGATGAGGCTTACTGTTCGCCCGTTCACGGACAAGCAGATCGAGCTCGTTCAGAACTTTGCGGACCAGGCCGTCATCGCGATCGAAAATACGCGGCTGATAGCTGAGCTGCGTCAACGCACAAACCAGCTCGACCGCTCGGTGGCGGACCTGCAGCGTGAACGAAACAACAAGCTCATGAACCTGGAAGCGATGGCGGCATCAATCTCCCACGAGGTAAGGCAGCCTCTTACGGGCATCGCAGGGAATGGCCGTGCGGCTCTACGGTTTCTCGGACATTCGCCACCCAATGTCGTGGAAGCGCAGTCAGCATTGAATAGGATGATCGGCGACAGCCATCGCGCAAGTCAGGTTTTTGACAACATCCGGGCCCTGTTCGGG
>JBAPZR010000547.1:0-1719 GCA_049285335.1 Xanthobacteraceae bacterium
CGGTTTATTAGTGCGTCGATACTGTACGCGCCTGCACCGAACGCTACGACGAAGAGCATACCACCCATCATCGAGAGATGTCCGAAGAAGGAGTTAGCTTCGGCGCGCGCCGCCGTAGGGTCACTTACGGTCCAATAGGCGTGAAAAATCAGCGCAAGGGAAAGCGTGTAAAAGAAAAGGGCGAGGGCTACCCAACGGGCATAAAGCCCGGCCACCAACATTAGGCCACCGATCAGTGAGAGGGTTATGGCGCCCCAGACCAAAATATCTGGATAGGGGATGCCGTGGTTCCGCATCGTGGCCGCGGTAGCTGCAACGGAACCGAGTTGGTTTATGCCAGCGCGTATAAAAATAAGAGCTATAAGTAGGCGACCAAGCGCTGTAATGGACGACACTTCAGTATTCATCGCGCTCTCCAAGCTACTTTTTTCGGTGTGCGATTATCAACACCGCGGTCGCGTTATTGTTTTCGTTGCTCGGCAAATAACACCAAAATGTGATTTTTAAATCTTGTCGGTTACGCAAGCGATTGGATGAGACCAACCGCCTGCGTACTCGCTGCTGCGACAAACATAGGGAAATGATGGGCGGGACGTGCGATCAGAATTCCCTGCCAATGGCGCGGTCCACAGAATGATGCCCGCCGCCGCGTATCAATATGATGAGGAAAAGTGCTGCCCACATCAGGGTGAATTCTGCACCGCCTCCTGGAGCACTGAAAAACCAACCGTTCGGCAACTGCACCTTAAATGTGATGAACAGCATTTCTATTAAAAGCAACAACGCAAACGGGCGGGTGAAAAAACCGATTGTAATGCAGATTGCCCCGACCGATTCGAGAAACATAATAAGATACGCGATTGGCAGCGCAGGCTCTATCCCACGCTTGGCAAGCGCGTTTGCCGCGACACCTTGCGCGCCGAGCACCATGAACTTTGGCCATGCGTGGGGAAGTAACATCAAGCCGGCGGTGGCACGAAGGAGCGGATAGGCCCAGTCCGCTAACGAGTCGTAAATGCCAGCAAGTCCCGGAAGAATCAGTTTTGTGTGACTACGACCTTCCATAGCTCCCCCTTCAGAGTGTTAGCCATCACGGTAATGGCTTTCAAAACTGGACCAAGTCTACAACAGCAGCGGGGGAGATTGAATTTATTGTTCGCGTTGCAGCGCAGAAAGGTCACGCCGGGTAAGCCGCGCCGCTAAAACTCGCTTTGATCGGACATTCGCTTTTCGACTTTCATCCGAAACTCCCCGAGATCAAGCAGGCACTGATTATACTTGTCGGTTCCGACTTCCATGCCGAACTTTTCGCAATACGAGGCTTTTTCTGCGGCAATTTCTTGAACCTGAGCCATTTCATTTTGCTCACTGATCTTGCGCATATTTGGGAGTGTGAAAGCGACGAAATAGATCACAAATGCGAGTAGCGTCGCCCACAAAGCAGCTTCCACGTTGTCATAAACTCGTCTGACCTTTTCCTTTGTGTTCATGGCACCGCCCCTCACATCACGACTTCAGCGGGTGCAAGACTGCCAGAACTGGTCCAATCGAACTGTGCTGCAAGTCACAGATATTCTCATCCCCCGCTAAGTGACCTCGTTTCCAGGCTGCTTGTTTGCGCCCGCAAGGGGGCGGAATCTTCGCCGAATTTGCTGCAATGCCATATGTCGGCTGATGGCACGAAGCGGACATCACGATCGTACTGAGCCATGTCCGCTT
>JBAPZR010000548.1:0-2112 GCA_049285335.1 Xanthobacteraceae bacterium
TGCTCACGGCCAGCGACAAGTTCATCGATGTCGTCCCGAAGCTCATCCAGGCCGGTGAGCTGCCGCCGGATACACCGCCGGACTTCGGAGCGGTCGTCGACCGAACGAACTCGGCGGCCCAGAACGAGCTCGCGGCGCTCGTGCCCGGGGCGGTGCACATGACCGATACGCACTCGGGACACAACATCATGATCGACAACGCCCCAGTCGTCATCGAGGCCATCCGCATGGTGGTCGACGCGGTGAGAGCCGGGCAGACTTCGCTCAAGGGGTGACGCATTAACTGACATCCCACAGCATAGACCCCCATCTAATTACAGCGACTTCCGCTTTTGGCACAAAGCGGACATCGCGGCGTTTCGAGGTATATGCGAGTGTGTCGGGGGCGCGTGACACGAAACTGGAGGTGGCACGCAATGGACAAAGTGGCACGTATGCTAGTTACGGGTAGACGGCGCTATGCCCGTGCTGCGAAAGACTTTCCGCTAGCGCACGCACTCCTCGCTTTCGCGACCTTCGTTGCGGTGTGCGGTAACGCGCTTGGCGAAACACCAAACACTAAGCTCGATTTTGCCCGACAATTCGACATCGGGGCGGGCCGCAAGGTTTTTCTGGAATGCCGTGGCGCAGCGCATGCCGGCTATCCTACGGTCGTGCTCATCTCCGGGTATCATGGTTCGTCCGATTCATGGACCCAGCCCGATGATCTCTCACTGTTGCCGCTCGCTGTCGGCCCGGCAGTATTGCCAGGGCTGGCACGCGAGAACCGGGTCTGTGCCTATGACCGGCCAGGAACCCTGCGGTCCATGGCAGACGCGCCGCTGACGGATCGCAGCACCCCTGTCGCTCAACCCCGCACTGTGCGCGATCTGGTATCTGAGCTTCATGGGTTATTGTCCGCAGCCCAGGTACCGACGCCATATATCCTGGTGGGCCATTCGCTTGGCGGACTGATCGAATTGCTCTACGCACGAACTTACAGCAGCGATGTCCGCGGCATGGTGTTCGTTGATGCGCTCAGTCCAACTCTCCCGATACAACTGGGCGCGCTTTGGCCGCTCTATCTCAGAGTTCTCAACCCACCTTTGCAAGATCAACCTGTTCCATCGATGCGGCAGCCGGAGTCAGAACAGGTAGACATTGAGGCCAGCATTGACCAAGTTCGGCAGGCACCGCCACTGCCTCCGATACCCTTAGTCGTTCTTACAAGGACGGAGCCCTTTCAGCTCCCACCAGGGTTCACTTTGCCAGCCGGCATTACCTCAGAATCATGGGCCGCGATCGATACGGCGTTTGTCAATGCGCAACGCTACTTTGTTGAGCTGGAGCCGACGACGCCACAGGTGTTTGCGACCGGCAGCGAACACAACATTGAGCTGTCTCAACCGGACCTCGTCATCAACGCCACACGGCTGGTGATTAGCCGGGCAGCCGCCGCCTCGACAAAATAACCGGTAGAGACGCGAACAACCCACAAAGTTCGATCTTGTACTCAACCTCAAGATGGCCAAGGCGCTAGGCCTGACATTCCCGCAAATGATGCTCGCCACCGCCGACGAGGTGATCAAATAGCACCAATGTCTGCTTTTGGAACTTAACGGACATTCCGGTCTCGCCGAGCGATGTCTGCTTTCGGGGGTAAAGCGGACATCGTCAGGAATTGGCAAAACGTCTGCTTATGACCCAAAGCAGACAACGGATGCGATCCAGTTAAGGTCTGACATTACCTCAGCATTGTCGGAAATGTTACAAGATTACAAAGATACCTATATTGTATGAAAACAAGCAACACATCGTCGCGAAAAGATAAGCATTCCGCAATCTCACGTGCTAATGCGCGTCATCCAAACGAGACCAAATGGGAGGAAGTAGCACATGCTGGCATGCAACGCCTCGCAAAAGCACGGCGAACGCGAGGCGCTTATGCGCACTCTGGCCTGTCGGCTGGAATTTTCAGTTCAGAAGGCTGCAGGCCGTTTTACGCTGACGTTGTGCCGCCGGTGTGCGAAGAGCGGCTCACGCTCAATCAGGCCGAGGAACTTCTACAAACTTGGAAATTGCGCGGTCGCGGTTAGGACCGTGAACGATGGGCTCGCCTCGGTTTGTCAACAG
>JBAPZR010000549.1:0-18046 GCA_049285335.1 Xanthobacteraceae bacterium
GCGCAAATGACGGTTGCGGCGGCGCTCGGCGAAGAAGTGCCAGACAGTCCGCGCCATCACTACAACGATACCATCGCCGCCGGGCGCGGCCTGTGCGAGGAGGCGCTGGCCCAGCTTCTCTGCGAGCAGGCGCCGGACTGCATCCGCGAGCTCGACGCCTGGGGCGTCGGTTGGGCGCGCAAGGACAATCACATCACCGCCACGCAGGCGCCCGGCCATGATCGGCCGCGCTGCGTCTATGTCGATTTCATCAATACTGGGCCGGCGGTGTCGAAGACGCTACGCACGGTGATGGCTCGTAAGCCCGACGTCCGCAAAGCAGGCGACATTTGCATCGCCGATCTCGTGGCCGCCGGCGGCGAAGTTGCCGGCGCGGTCGGCTGGCATCTCGACAGTGGTGCGCCGGTCACCATCGCGGCGAAAGCGACGGTGCTGGCGACCGGGGGCCTGACCCGGCTATACCGGCGCAACAGCGCCTCAACCAATATGGGCGGCGACGGCTATGCCTTGGCGCTGCGCGCCGGCGCTCCATTGATCGATATGGAATTCGTGCAGTTCTTTCCCATCGGGCACCTGGCGCCGCGGCTCGTCGGCATGGATCCGATCATGTGGGATCCGTTCCGCTACAAGCTCGGCGGCCGGCTCCTCAACGGCCAGATGAAAGAGTTCACCTCGCGCTACGGCTCGGACGAGGACGGCAAATACGTTCTCACGCGCGATCTTGCGACTTACGCGATCTTCAAGGAAGTCGAGGCCGGCCGCGGCTCGCCGCATGGCGGCGCTTATCTGTCCTTCGAGCATTGCTCGACTTCGGCGTTGCGGGCGGCGTTCGGGCCGGTGATCGATCGGCTGGCCGCCAACGCCATCGATCTCACCCGCATGCCGGTCGAGGTCGCGCCGATCGCGCACTATCACATGGGCGGGGTGGTGACCGATGCGCGGATGGCAACGGAACTGCCGGGCCTGTTCGCCGCCGGCGAGGTGGTCGGCGGCGCCAACGGCGCTAACCGGCTTTCCGGCAACGCCATCACCGAGGCTGCGGTGTTCGGGCGTCGCGCCGGCCGCAGCGCGGCAGCCCGGGCCAAGCAAATCGCGCGGCGCGATCTGCCGGCAAAAAGCGCGCGCGCCGCGCTCGATCTTGTCGGCGGCAATGGCGTCGGGGGACTCGCATCGGACCGGCGCAATACGGCCGCGATGATCGAACGCCTGCAGGCAATCATGGCCGACGACGTCGGGCCGTTCCGCACTGGCGCGAAGCTCAAGCGCGCGCTGGACGGCATCGATGCGCTCGCCGCCGAACTTGGCGAACGGCCGCCTGCCGGTGCTTCCTCGGGCGGCAATGGCAATGCCTTCGATCTGCAACGGCTTGAATGGTTCGACCTGCGCAACATGCTCACCGTCGCGCGCACGGTGGCGCAATCGGCGCTCAATCGTAACGAAAGCCGCGGCGCCCATCAGCGCGAGGATTGTCCGCAAGCACTGCCGCAATGGCGGCGGCACCAGCGTGTGCGCCTGGCGGACAATGCGCTGCAAATCACCGGCGCGCCGGCGGCGGCCGCCGCATCGATGGCGTCGTCATGAGCGATGTTGCGACCCTGAAAATCAAGCGCGGCAGCGATGCCGGCGCCGCCCGCTGGGACACGTTCGAGGTTCCGTTCGAGCCGGGCCAGTCGGTGCTCGACGGGCTGCGCTGGCTGCGCAGCCACAAAGACCCGTCGCTCGCGATCCGCTTCTCCTGCATCAACGCCAACGCCTGCAAGGAGTGCATGATTCAGCTCGACGGTGAAACGGTCTATGCCTGCACCGCGCGGCTGGAACCACGCGAAATGACGCTCACACCGCTTCCCAACAAGAAGCTCGTGCGCGATCTCGTCACCGAGATCGCGCCGCCATCCGAACGATTCAAATGACGTTTCGTCTACCCCCGGTCGCCAACCTCAAGCAAGCGAAGGAATCCGATGCCGATCAAATCCAGATATCTTTTTGTTGCCAGCATGGATGTCGATCCCGACAAGGAAGCTTTGTTCAACGAGGTCTACGACACCGAGCACGTGCCCAATCTCTTGAAGGTGCCGGGCGTGCACGCGGTGACGCGCGTGGAAGGCGAGCCGTTTGCGATCAGCCTCGGCGGCGAGGAAAAGCAGGTCGCGCATGACGGCCCGCGCCACAGCGCCATCTACGAGATTGACGGGCCGGACGTCCTCGTCGGCCGCGAATGGGCCAAGGCCGTTGAGGCCGGACGCTGGCCGAAAGAGGTGCGGCCCTTTACCCGCAATCGTCGGCACGCGCTGTATAAGGTGAGGTAGAGCGCACCGCGCGATTGGCGGCCTTCTACGTTCACGCGCTTGGCGCGGGCATCCACGTCTTCACGCGATCGGAAAGCAAGTCGTGGATGGCCGGATCAAGTCCGGCCATGACGAGAAAGCGTATTGCGAGATTACCTACTCCCTTCCGGCAGCGTGATCGCCTCCGCGCGGCGCTGGCTCGCGATCATCGATGTGCGCAGGAGAAATTGCCGCGCGCGTTCGGGATCGGCTGCGGTGCGGCGCAAGTCGTCAAGGTTGCGCTCGCGCGTTTGCGGATCGCGCGCTTCGAGCCGCTTCTTGTTGGCGATCGATTGCTCCTGGACAAATTCGATCGCAACCGTACGCCGCTGCAGATCGTAAAGATCGAGGAGGCGCTTAGGCGCCGCATCCAAAAGCACGCGGATCAATTTGTCCGACAAGTTCACCGCATCTTGGATCCCGCCGTTGAGGCCCATACCGCCGATCGGATTGTTGACATGCGCGGCATCGCCGGCGAGCAGCGCGCGTCCCTTGCGGAAGGTCTCGGCGACGCGCTGATGCGTCACATAAAGATTGCGATGCACGATCTCGTAAGGCGTTGGCGACGGAAAGAACGACTGGATGCGCGCCTGCACGCCGGCGTCGCTCATGATCTCGTCTTCGCTTTGCGCCGGATCGGTCGGATAGACGGTGCGCCAAAGTCCCGGCGGTCCGTCGGCCGAGACTTTGAAGCAATTGCACCACGCGCCGGGGTCGGCGAAATAACTGCGGTAGCAATAGCCGCGTCCGCCTTTGAAATCGTACGTCGTCGTAAGAACGATGAAGCGCTCGGGCCAGGTGAAGCCCTCGAATGCGATGCCCGAACGGCGGCGCACGGTGCTGCGGCCGCCATCGGCACCGATGAGATAGCCGCCGGTGTGCGAGGCGATGCCCGACGGCCCGCGAACCTCGACGCTGACGGCGTCCGCCGTCTGCGCCACGTCGAGCACCTCGTGGTCGAAAAGGATTTCGACGCTCGGACATTTCCGCAAACGTTCGAGAATGAGCTTTGCGGTCTTGAACTGTTCGCACTGCACGACAAAGGGATGGTGGGTGTCGTTTTTGAGAACGGCGTGGTCGAATTGCGCAACGAGCTCAGCGCTCGGCCTATCCCAGAACTGAAAGATCGGGGCCACCAGGCCGACGCGCGCCATGTCGTCGGCAAGCCCGTCCTCGGCCAAGAGATCGAGCGTCGCCGGGTGCGTCGTGGCGGCGCGGGGGTCGGGCTGCGGGCCGCTGTTGTTGTCGAAGACCCGCACCGGCAGCCCGCGGCGTCCGAGAAGCCAAGCGCACAGGAGCCCGACCGGTCCACCACCAGCGACCAGGATTAGTCGATGATCCGCACTCATTCGTTGTCCTTACCAAATCGCACCAAGGCTTGCGATAAGCTCTCGCGACAAGGCCGGCCACAATGCCGTGTGGCCATCGTTTTCTTGACAGAAGCCGCGCGGGAAGCGAAGAACGGTCCATTAACTCACCGGGACAATCGATGACGAGCGAACGAAAGCCGGTTGCGTTCGGCGATCTGCGCGGCTGGATGAAGGCGCTCGACGCCGCCGGCGAACTGCAGCGCATCGACGCCGAAGTCGATTGGAATATCGAACTTGGTACCATCGCGCGCCTGGCGCAGGGCGCCGGCACCGGACCTGCGCTTCTCTTCGGCAATATCCGCGACTACGGCGCGAACGCGCGCTGCCGCCAGGTCTTTACCGGCGGGCTCTCCAGCGCGCGCCGCGTCGCCATGATGTTCGGGCTGCCGCCGGACACGCATCCGCGCGAGCTCGTCAAGCTCGGCCGCACAGTTCTCTCTGACAGCGTGCCACCGAATGTCGTCAAGACCGGCCCCGTCAAGGAGAACATCGTCAAAGGCGCCGATATCGATCTCTACGAATTTCCGGTGCCGCAATGGAACCGGGCTGACGGCGGCCGTTACATCCTCACTTATGGCGGCGTCGTCACCAAGGATCCGATTGCCGGGGTGATGAATGTCGGCATCTATCGCGGCATGCTCGCCGGCAAGGATCGCATCCCGATCCTGATGTGGCGCGCGCAACATATCGGCCATCATGTCACCGCCTGGCAGCAGGCCGGGCACAAGGAAATGCCGATCGCGGTCGCGATCGGCTGGGAGCCGTCGCTCGGCTTCGTCGCCGGCTCGCCGGTCCCCAAGGGCCTGTGCGAATACGACGTGATCGGCGCCATCCGCGGCGCGCCGGTCGATCTCGTTCCATGCGAGACGGTCGATCTAAAAGTGCCGGCGAGCGCCGAGATCGTGATCGAAGGCTATCTCGGCCTCGATCCGGCGACCTACGAAATGGAAGGGCCATTCGCGGAAGTTACGGGCTATGTCGCCGGCGATCGCTCGCCGAAACCCACCATCCGCGTCACCTGCATCACCCACCGTAAGGATCCGATCCTGCGTGGAACGATCGAAGGCTCGATGCCCGGCTGCTTCTCCGAAAACGGCATGTGCTCCTCGATCATGCGCGCCGCGACGGCTTGGAACGTGCTCGACCGCGCCGGCGTGCCAGGCGTCACCGACGTGTGGTGCCCGCCAGTGCAAGCTGGCGTCAATATTTTGGTGCAGATCAAGCAGACCTATCGCGGCCAGGCCAAGCAGGTCGCCAACGCGCTGTGGGGCAGTTCGGCCGGTCACGTGCGCTACAAGCATGTCACCGTGGTCGATGACGATATCGACATTCACGATTACGGCGCGGTCGATTGGGCAATCGCCTATCGCGTCAATGCCGGCGAAGATGACATCGTCATCATGCCGGCGACGTTTGGCTTGGGGCTCGATCCGTCGACACGCAAGCGCGACCGCAATACCACGCTCTACGGCACCGGCAAATGGAATCGCGTGTTGATCGACGCCACCATGAACCTCGATTACGATCCCGATCCCGAATTTGACGGCGCGCGCTTTCCGCCGCTGGCGTGGCCGGCGCCAGAAGACATCGCCGCCGCCAAAGCGCGCTGGGGCGAGCTCGGCCTCGACAGACCGAGACGGAAATGAGGGCCGTCCCGATTCCGAAGTTCGCCACACCTTGCCGCACGTTCTTAGTGAACTTCGGAATCGAAAGGGACACTGGCAGGTTTACAAATCTAGTGTGGGTTTTGGATTTGAAGTTCCTATACGAGTGTGCCGCACAACCTAGGAACTTCAAATCCGCCACACTATAGGGCGAAACGATGTTCGAAGGCTTCACCCGCAGCGAGGTCCAAACGAGCGGCGCGCGCATTGTCACCGTGCGCGGCGGCAACGGGCCGCCGCTCTTGCTGCTGCACGGCAATCCGTTCAGCCATTTGTCGTGGCACAAATTCGCACCGAAGCTCGCAGCCGAATTCACGGTGGTCGCGACCGATCTGCGCGGTTACGGCGATTCCGAGAAGCCGCCGGGCGGCGCCGATCATTCCGGCTATTCGTTCCGCGCCATGGCGCAGGACCAAGTCGAGGTCATGGCCGCGCTCGGCTACGAGCGGTTCTACGCCGCGGGTCACGATCGCGGCGCGCGGGTGCTCCACCGTATGTGCCTCGATCATTCGGGCAAGGTCGCGCGCGCCGCAATCTTGGACATCATTCCGCAGCATCATTTGCTCAACAACGTCACGCGCGCCTGGGGGACTTTCTCGTGGCACTGGTTCTTCATGATCCAGCCCTACGATTTCCCCGAACGCTTGATGAGCGCGGATTCCGATTTTTTCATCGAAAAGAAGCTCGCCAAGACCGCACAGGGACTGAGCTTCTTCGATCCGGCGGCGCTCGCCGAATACAAGCGCTATTTCCGCGATCCCGCGACCGTCCACGCCATGTGCGAAGACTATCGCGCTACCCATGGCGTCGATCTCGACATGGATACCAAGGATTTCGACGCCGGACGAAAGATCGATTGCCCGGTGCTGCTGCTGTGGGGAGCGACCGGCGGCGTCGGCCGCAATCACAATGCCTTGGAGATTTGGCGGCGTTACGCAAGCGACATTCGCGGCGCCAAGGCGTTGCCGTGCGGTCACTATCTCTCCGAAGAGGCGCCGGAGGAGACCTACAAGGAACTTCGCGAATTCTTCGCCGTCGGCGAATTGTAGGATCGCTTCTGCCTGCCACATCAGCTTGCCACCGGAGCCGGTTCGCCGAGGAAATTCTTCATCGCGTACCACAACAGTTGGCGGTTCTTGCTGAAAGCCTGGCTGTGCGCGGTATTCGGTAAAATGATGAATTGCCGATCGCCGTTCGGCAGCTGACGGAAGAAATCGAGCAGATCGTCGTTGGTCGAATTGCCGTCCCATTCGCCGCGCGTCATCAGCACTGGCGATCTCACCTTGGCCGGATCGACGAGCGGCAAGTTCGCGGCCATATCCAGATAAGTGCCGCTCGGCACGGTGTCGCCGTATTCTATTTCGCTGGCGACGAGCGCATCGACCATCGCCGGATCATATAGGTTCGGATGCCCGTCGCGGCTGAAGATGGAGCGTATCATGGCGGCGTCGCGCTCGCGGCGCGGATTGGCGCGCAGCTCGGCGAGGTGCGCTTTGCGGCGTTCGATCTCGGCGGCGCCGCTGCCCTTATACGTGAAGGCGGCGAGGATGAGCCGGTCGACGCGACTCGGTTCGCTTTGGGCGAAGGCGCCGGCACGGATGGCGCCCGAGGATTCGCCGAACATATGAACTTTGCTTTGACCGGTTTTGCGTTGCACCACCGCTATCGCGGCTTTCAAGTCCTCGACGCCGCTGGCGATGTCGGCATTGTTTGCGGTCTGCGTCGAGCGCCCATAGCCTTCATGGTCCACGGTCCAGACATCGAAGCCCGCCTGGGCGAACACGTTCATCATCGAGTATTCACCGCCGGGAACGTCGAGGTCGTAGCTCGACATCGACGAAAGCGAAGAGCCGTGCACCAGAAACAGCACCGGAAGCGGCTTGTCCGGCCAGTCCCCCTTTTCGCCCAGCCATTTGCGATACATGGCAAGCTTCACCTCGCCTTTGTTCGCCCAATAGCCTTCGCTCCAAATTCCGTGGTTAGGGCTGCTGCGGGCATCGGCAGATCGCGCGATGCCGGCCATCAAGCCGGCGCTCAGGCCTAGGCCGCCATGCGCGAGCAGTTTTCGTCGTGCGATTAGGCTATTCGTCATTTGGTTCCTCTCCATCCGCGCGGCCGTGAGCGTTATTTTGCCGCTCTCGGAACGAGCGTAGCAGGCGTCATCGGTCCGCGGCAGGAGGTCAAGCCCAAAGCAACTGAATTTGAGCGTACTTGCCGGTCTCGCCCCCAACCATGACATCTGCTAGGTGAAGCCGCCGGTAGGCGTGCGATTCTGGAGGTTTGTCGTCCCTTCTCGGCCGTGCTTGGCGGCGCGATTGCTAAAACGGAACCCGCATGGATGCGCAGACAGCCAATCACGAGCACAGCATGTTGAAGCGATTGCGGGAAACTGCGCGCTTTTTCGACAGCAAGATTGGCCTGCATAGGCTCGGTGTCGCGCTGAGCCTGACGATCATTGCCGTCGCCGTGGTGGTGCTTTACCGCATTCTGCGCGACATCGATCCCGACGCCCTCGTCGATGCGATCGAAGCGACCGATTGGCGCACGCTCATTATCGCCTCACTTTTCGTCGCCGGTGGCTATCTGACGCTGACCTTCTACGACCTGTTTGCGCTGCGCACGATCGGCCGTCCGGACGTGCCCTATCGCATCGCTGCGCTCTCCGGCTTCACCAGCTATGCCGTGGGCCACAATGTCGGCGCTAGCGTCTTTTCGGGAGGTGCGGTGCGCTACCGCATCTATTCCGCCTGGGGTCTCACCGTCATCGACGTCACCAAGATCTGCTTCGTCGCCGGCCTGACGTTTTGGCTTGGCAACGCGACCGTGCTTGGTCTCGGCGTTCTGCAAGCGCCGCAGGCGGCACGCGCCCTCGATCACCTGCCGCTGTGGTGCAACCGGCTGATCGCGGTCGTCATCCTTGCCATGCTCGCCGCTTATGTCGCCTGGGTCTGGGTCAAGCCGCGTGTGATCGGCCGCGAAGGGTGGCAAATCACACTGCCCGGCGGTCCGCTGACACTTGTGCAGATCGTGATCGGGATCCTCGATCTCGCATGCTGTGCCGCCGCTATGTACATGCTGGTGCCCGACGAGCCGAATCTCGGCTTCGTTACGGTCGCGGTTATTTTCGTCGCCGCGACGCTTCTTGGCTTTGCGAGTCACGCTCCCGGCGGCCTTGGCGTATTCGACGCCGCCATGATGGTGGCGCTTTGGCAATTCGACAAGGAAGACCTCTTGGCGGGCCTCTTATTGTTTCGATTGCTTTATTACATAATTCCATTTGTAATTTCTCTCGGTGTGCTTGGTATCCGCGAAGTCTTGCTCAGCCGCAGCGCGCGCCGACTCTCGCAGCGGGCTTCGCCGGTGCTGGATAACGCGGACGCCCGCATCGAGGGACAATCGAACCTGTCATAGTTCGCCGGCAATCGCGCTGCCGCGAGGGATTTGATGAGTTTAGCGGAGGATCGAGCACTTCTCAGTGCAAAGCGCTGGCGCGGCGCTTTCGTGATCCTCGCGTCGGCGGCGGTTTTTGCTGCATTGGCAAACGCGGGCACGCTAGCCGTACCCTATGCGATCGCCGGCTTCGCTGTCGTCGCCACCGCCGCCCTTGCGTTGTTGCGCTCGGCGCAGGAACAGAACCGGTTTTCCGCGCCGATCGCCGATGTCGAACCCGATGACGATCTGCTGCGTGCGGTCGTCGCCGGACTGCCCGATCCCGTCGTGGCGCTCGATCGCGACGGCCGCGTTCTTGCCGTGAACGACCGTGCCCGCCGGCTCGCTCCGGCGTTGCGGCAGGGCGAGCCCGTGGCGCTGGCGTTGCGCATGCCGGAATTGATCGAAGCCATCGGCCGTGCTGCCGCCGAAGGCGAGGAACAGCGTGTCGTATATTTCGAGCGCGTGCCGCTCGATCGCTGGTACGAGACCATCGTAATGCCGGTCAAACGCGCGGCCACCGCGACGAGTCCCGATTTCGTGCTCATGACGTTTCACGATCTCACGCCATTGCGCCGCGTCGAGGAAATGCGCGCCGACTTCGTGGCCAATGCCAGCCACGAATTGCGCACCCCGCTCGCCGCTCTGCTCGGCTTCATCGAAACGCTGCAGGGCTCGGCGCGCGAGGATTCCAAAGCGCGCGCCCGCTTTCTCGCCATCATGCAGGAACAGGCGCGGCGGATGGCGCGTTTGATCGATGACTTATTGTCCTTGTCGCGTATCGAACTCAATGCGCACCGCCGCCCCGATACATCGGTCGATCTCGCGCCGATCGTGCGTCAGGTGGCCGACGGGCTCGAAACGTTGGCGCGCGACCGCGGCGTGACCGTGAACATCGACAACGCCAACGCCATGACCGTGCTCGGCGATCACGACGAATTGGTTCGTGTTTTTGAGAACCTGGTCGAAAACGCGCTCAAATATGGGGCGGCCGGACGGCGCGTCGACATCAAGCTCGGGCAGGGTTCGTCCGCCGAAGGCGAGCCGGAAGCGCAAGTCAGCGTTCGCGACTACGGGCCGGGCATTGCACCGGAACATTTGCCGCGGCTTACCGAACGGTTCTATCGCGTTGACGTTACCGAAAGCCGCGCACAAGGCGGCACGGGGCTCGGGCTCGCACTTGTCAAACACATTCTCAACCGCCATCGCGGCCGATTAACCATCGAAAGCGCCCCCGGCGCCGGGGCCGTATTCACCGTGCATCTGCCCACCATTGTTAAAGTGCATCCGCGATAAACTGACGCAATATCAAAAGCTTGCACTGTCATCTAACTGTCATGGAGCGCTCATAGAACGGTTATGGCGCAAGCCTAACGGTGAGACCGTTTCGGGAATGCCCTTTCGGCCATTCCCCATGCAGTCTGGCAGACAGCGGCTTTCTAACAGACACGGACTGAAGCCCAACAGGGACGTTGAAGCTGACGTGGGTCGATAACCCTCGTTGCCAAGAATTCCACACAAGGGAATTCCACTCACAGGAGAGACACTCGTGAAGCATCTGACCCCCATAGCCCTCGCCGGCGTGCTGGCATTGACGGCGTTTCCCGCCGCGGCCGCCGACATCACCGGCGCCGGATCGACGTTCGTTTATCCAGTGCTCGCCAAATGGGCGGACGTTTACAAGAAGGACACCGGCATCGGACTGAACTATCAGTCGATCGGTTCGGGCGGCGGTATCAAGCAAATCACCGCCAAGACCGTGACTTTTGGCGCAAGCGACATGCCGCTTACGCCGGAAGACGTTGCCAAGAACAACTTCGTTCAGTTCCCGATCATCAATGGCGCGGTCGTTCCGATCTTGAACCTGCCTGGCATCAAACCGGGCGAAATCACGCTGGATGGTCCGACCATCGCCAAAATCTTCCTCGGCGAGATCACCAAGTGGAACGATCCGGTGATTGCCAAGCTCAATCCCGGCGTCAAATTGCCCGACACCGCGATTGCCGTCGTGCATCGTTCGGACGGTTCTGGTACGACCTTCATCTGGACCAACTATCTGTCCAAGGTCAGTCCTGAATGGAAATCGAAGGTCGGTGAGAACACCGCCGTGGAGTGGCCCGTCGGTATCGGCGCCAAGGGCAGCGAGGGCGTGTCCAACAACACCGCGCAGACAGTGGGCTCGCTCGGTTATGTCGAATATGCCTATGCCAAGCAAAACAATCTGACCTACGCCAAGATGGTCAATCACGCAGGCAAAGTTGTCGCTCCGACAGCCGAGGCCTTCCAATCCGCAGCGGCTGGAGCCGATTGGACGAGTGCACCGGATTTCCACGTGATCATGACCGACGCTTCCGGCGACAAATCCTGGCCGGTCGCGGGCTCGACCTTCATCTTGATGCAGCAGGTTCCGGTCAACGCCGCCGACTCGGCCGCGGCGCTTAAATTCTTCGACTGGGGCTACAAGAACGGCAAGCAGATGGCGGCGGATCTCGACTATGTGCCGATGCCCGACAACGTTGTTGCCTTGATCCAAAAGACCTGGAGAGAGAAGATCAAGGGAAGCGACGGTAAGCCGATATTCTGATTGCGCTCTGGAAAAGGCGCCATTCGGCGCCTTTTCCTTTTACGTCGCGAGGGCGACTTGAGTGCCGGATCGGTTCTTGCGTATTGGGCAGGCGTTGTAACAGGCGACTTGCGTGACAGGCGGAACGTAGTTCATTGAATTCTCCCGGCGGGTCGACCAGGGAGAGCCAATGCAAACGAGGCAGAGGCAGTCAGTGGCCGATGTAGCGATCTCAAATCGGATGGCGATACCCGCACAGTCCGCAACACGCGTGAGGGCGCTCAATCGGTTCCGCTTCAGCGACGCGGTATTTCGCCATCTCACGCGCGCCGCCGCGATAAGCGTGCTGGTGCTCTTAAGCGGTGTCATCATCTCGCTGATCCAAGGCTCGCTTCCGGCGCTGAAGACCTTCGGCTTCGATTTTCTGTTCAGTCAGCGCTGGAACCCGGTCACCGAAATTTTCGGCGCGTTGCCCGCGATCTATGGCACGCTCCTCACCTCATTCATCGCCATGCTGATCGCGGTGCCGGTCGGCTTGATGATCGCGTTTTTCTTAACCGAGCTGTGCCCGCAATGGCTGCGGCGCCCGATCGGCATCGCGATCGAATTGCTCGCCGGCATTCCGAGCATCATCTACGGCATCTGGGGACTCTTTATATTTGCTCCGTTCTTGCAGGCGACGCTGCAACCTTTCCTGATCAACACGCTTGGCGACGTGCCAATAATTGGCTTGCTGTTCGCCGGGCCGCCGTATGGTATCGGTATACTGACCGCGGGACTGATTCTCGCGATCATGGTGCTGCCCTTCGTGACCTCGATCTCGCGCGACGTGTTTGAGGCAGTGCCGAGCGTGCTCAAGGAAGCGGCTTACGGCCTTGGCTGCACGCGATGGGAGGTGGTGCGCAACGTCGTGTTGCCTTATGCGCGCGTTGGCGTGATCGGCGGATTGATGCTGGGTCTCGGGCGGGCGCTCGGCGAAACTATGGCGGTGACCTTCGTCATCGGCAATGCGCATCGAATTTCCGCCTCGGTCCTGGCGCCAGGCACGACGATTTCCGCCACCATTGCCAACGAATTCACCGAAGCGGTGGGCGACCTCTACACGTCGGCGCTGATTGCGCTCGGCCTCATTTTGTTTGTCATCACCTTCATCGTGCTGGCCGCGGCGCGCTACATGCTGCTGCGCATCGAACGCCGGATCGGGTGACGCCATGCTGGATCATGTATTGACCGCCCGCTATGGCGCCCGCCGACGCCGCAACGTCGTGGCAACGTGTTTATCGATCGGCGCGACGCTGTTTGGGCTCGGCTGGCTCGTCCTCATTCTCGGCGCGCTGTTGTGGAAGGGCTTCGGTGGCCTGTCTGTGGCGGTGTTTACCGAGATGACGCCGCCGCCGGGGTCGAGCGGAGGCCTTCTCAATCCTCTTTTCGGCAGCCTCGTCCTGACGATCCTCGCGGTGCTGATCGGCACGCCGATCGGTATCCTCGCCGGCACCTATATGGCCGAGTATGGACGTTATCATTGGCTGACAAGCGTGGTGCGCTTCATCAATGACATCCTTTTGAGCGCGCCGTCGATCGTGGTCGGCCTGTTCATTTACGAAGTGATGGTAGCCCCGATGGGGCATTTCTCCGGATATGCCGGCGGCGTCGCGCTCGCGGTCTTGGTCATTCCGGTGGTCGTGCGAACCACCGAAGACATGCTGACGCTGGTGCCGAATGCGCTGCGTGAGGCCGCGACCTCGATTGGCCTGCCGCGATCGCTGTCGATCACGCGCATCTGCTATCGCGCGGCGCGCGCCGGCATGGTCACCGGCGTGCTGCTCGCCGTGGCGCGCATCAGCGGCGAAACCGCGCCGCTCCTTTTCACGTCGCTCAACAATCAGTTTTGGAGCACCGACCTGAACCAGCCGATCGCGAGTTTGCCGGTGGTCATCTTCCAGTTCGCGTTGAGCCCCTACAAGGATTGGCAAGCGCTGGCTTGGACCGGAGCTCTCATCATCACTCTCACCGTGCTCGCGCTGAGCGTTAGCGCTCGCGCTCTTGTCCCAACGGGGAAACAGTCATGAATATGAGCATCGCTTCCGTCGCCGTTCCTTCGGTTCCGCATGCTTCCGCCGATCGATCCAGCATGGCCGAGAAAGTGACCATTCGCGATCTCAATTTCTATTATGGCGAAGCGCGCGCGCTCAAATCGATCACCCTGCCGCTCTACGAGAACAAGGTCACCGCTTTCATCGGGCCATCGGGTTGCGGCAAATCGACCTTGTTGCGTGTGTTGAATCGCATGTACGACCTTTATCCGCACCAGCGGGCGACCGGCGAGGTCATATTCGACGGCGAGAATATCCTCTCGCCGAAACAGGACATCAATCTCTTGCGCGCGCGTATCGGCATGGTGTTCCAAAAGCCCACGCCGTTCCCGATGTCGATCTACGAAAACGTTGCCTTCGGCATCAGGCTGTACGAGAAACTGCCGAAATCCGAGGTCGACGGCCGCGTGGAGACTTCGCTGCGTCGCGCCGCCCTCTGGGACGAAGTGAAGGACAAGCTTAGCGCCAACGGACAGAGCCTGTCGGGAGGCCAGCAGCAAAGATTGTGCATCGCCCGCACCGTCGCCGTGCGTCCCGAGGTGATCCTGTTCGACGAGCCGTGTTCGGCGCTCGATCCGATTTCGACCGCCAAGATCGAGGAGTTGATCGACGAGTTGACGGACGACTATACAATCGTGATTGTGACCCACAATATGCAACAGGCAGCGCGCGTTTCCGAGTTCACCGCCTTTATGTATCTCGGCGAACTGATCGAGTTCGACGCGACAAGCCAAATGTTTACCGCGCCGAAAGACCAGCGAACGCAGGATTACATCACCGGCCGCTTCGGGTGACCGCCATGACAGAATACACCACGACCACCAGAGTCGATCATACCAGCAAGGCTTTCGACACCGATCTGCAGGACATCACCCGCAAGGTCGCCGAGATGGGCGGACTTACGGAACGGCAGATTGCCGATTCCGTCCAGGCCCTGGTCGATCGCGATGTCGAATTGGGCGAGCGCGTGATCGGCGTCGACCCGACGATCGACGCGCTGCAGCGCGAGATCGAGGACAAGGTCATTCTCACCATCGCGCGCCGCCAGCCGATGGCGGTCGATCTGCGCGAATGTGTGAGCGCGCTGCGCGTCTGCAACGACCTTGAACGCATCGGCGATCATGCCAAGCACATCGGCAAGCGCGTCGTTGCGCTCGACGGCGATTTCTATCCGCAAAAGCTGATCCGCGGCGTCGAGCACATGTCGGCGCTGGTTCTGGCGCAGCTCAAGCAGGTGCTCGATGCCTATGCCAGCCGCGATCTCCAATCGGCGCTTGCGGTCTGGAACGGCGACGAGGAAGTCGACGCGATGTGCGTCTCGTTGTTCCGCGAGCTTCTCACCTACATGATGGAGGATCCGCGCAACATCACGTTCTGCATGCACTTGATGTTTTGCGCCAAGGACATCGAGCGCATGGGCGATCACGCCACCAATATCGCCGAAACCGTTTATTTCATGATCGAAGGTCGTACGATTACCGATCAGCGTCCAAAGGGTGACACCACGAGTTTTCCAGCAGGCGTCCTTAAAAAATAGGAGACCGGGATGGGAGCAAACATCCTGATCGTTGAAGACGAGGAACCGCTGACCACGCTGTTACGCTACAATCTCGAAGCCGAAGGATACGAGGTCGACGCAGTCGCCAGAGGCGACGATGCGGATACCCGGCTAAAGGAGACGGCGCCCGATCTCGTTGTGCTTGATTGGATGCTGCCCGGCCTATCGGGAATCGAATTGTGCCGGCGACTGCGGGCACGGCCGCAAACGCAATCGTTGCCGATCATCATGCTCACCGCGCGCGGCGAGGAGAGCGAACGCGTGCGCGGCCTCGCCACCGGCGCCGACGACTACATCGTCAAGCCGTTCTCGGTGCCGGAATTGCTGGCGCGCGTGCGCGCCTTGCTCCGCCGCGCTAGTCCCGAGCGTGTCGCGGTGGTGCTCACGATCGGCGATCTCGAGCTCGACCGCGAAAAAAAGCGCGTCTCGCGCGCAAGCCTCCCGGTCGACCTGGGACCGACCGAGTTCCGCCTTCTCGAATTCCTCATGGAACGGCCGGGGCGCGTATTTTCCCGCGAGCAGTTGCTCAACGGCGTCTGGGGCAGCGACGTCTATATCGACGAGCGTACGGTCGACGTGCACGTCGGCCGCTTGCGCAAGGCGCTCAATCGCGGGCACGAGACCGACCCCATCCGCACCGTGCGCGGCGCCGGTTATTCGCTGGACGATCGCTTCGGCAAAGTGGGCTGAAGCCGACGCTTACCGCGCTGGCCTCTTGTCGCGCCGCCGGTCCGATGCGGGCTGATAGGCAACCCGCGAATGATAGGCGCAATAGGGCAGGCCGACGAGCGTATTGCCGCCGCAGAAAAAGAAGTCGCTGCTGCTTGGGTCACCGACCGGCCAACGGCATGTTTGCTCGCTGAGTTCCAGGATCGTGCGCCGCTGGCCGATCGGAATGATATTATCGATGAGTTCCGGCTCGGCCTCGACCTCAAATTCGTAAGCGTGGGCGAGCGCGGTGTTGCCGCGAATTGACGCGCGACCGATCCGCAACATGTGCGACGGCGATCGCGCCTTGCGCGGCCGCGGCGACGCGCTCGAAGTGCTTTTGGCGCGGCCTGACAAACCAAGCCGATGGACTTTGCCGATCACGGCATTGCGCGTGATACCGCCGAGCTCAGCCGCGATCTGGCTTGCCGAAAGGCCGTCCGACCACAGTTTCTTGAGAAGCTCGACCCGCTCGTCAGTCCACGACATGCTCAACCCTCCTTGAACGTGCCGACAAAACCTTTTGAGAGAATCCCCCCTCGGTCAGGCAGCGCGCGGCCACCCAACACGCACTCAAACCACCAACTCTTCAGAAGACTGTCCGCCGCACGAGATGTCGTACTAGACGATCAAAAGGCTACAATATGGCGGGAGTCGTGCGCAAGAGTCGCGCCGCGCGAGTCCACACATTCCTGTGCGCGTGTGGATGAACTGAGTACAAATCGGGCTCACATCGCGCAATTATGCTGTGTTGACAGCGAGGCTGACCGAAATAGAATGCTGTAAGGTGCCGCCCGCAGAGGC
Organism: Xanthobacteraceae bacterium; assembly: GCA_049285335.1. Classification (GTDB taxonomy): domain Bacteria; phylum Pseudomonadota; class Alphaproteobacteria; order Rhizobiales; family Xanthobacteraceae; genus BOG-931. The sequence continues at coordinate 16,514 of JBAPZR010000549.1, forward strand.
GGCACATTTCGTTTGAGCCGCGCCGATTGTTGCTGCGCCGTGCTCGCAGGCAAAGCCATGACATCGCATTTGATGGCGACCTTTGCGCGTGTCGATCTCGCCTTTGAACGAGGCGAAGGCGTATGGCTTATGACCAACGACGGCGAGCGCTATCTCGATTTTACCTCCGGCGTTGCCGTCAATGCGCTCGGCCATGCGCATCCGCATCTCGTCGCCGCGCTCACCGAGCAAGCGCAAAAATTATGGCACGTCTCCAACCTCTATGAGATTCCAGAGGCCGAGCGCGTGGCGCGGCGCCTGTGCGAGGCGAGCTTCGCGGATGTCGTATTCTTCTGCAATTCCGGCGCCGAGGCGATGGAAGGCGCGATCAAGACCGCCCGCAAATATCACGCGGTGAGCGGCCGGCCCGAACGCTATCGGATCATCACGTTCGAGGGCGCCTTCCACGGCCGCACGCTCGCCACGCTCGCCGCGGGCGGACAAAAAAAATATCTCGAGGGTTTCGGCCCGGTGGTCGAAGGCTTCGATCAGGTCCGGGTCGACGATCTGACGGCGGTGAAAAGCGCGATTGGCGACCAGACGGCAGCCATCGTCATCGAGCCGCTGATGGGCGAGGGCGGCGTACGCACCATCGCGCCGTCGTTTCTCAAGGCGCTGCGCGAGCTTTGCGACCAAAAAGGTCTCCTGCTCGTCTTCGATGAAGTTCAAAGCGGCATGGGCCGGACCGGTGAACTCTTCGCTTACCAGCGTACCGGCGTCACGCCCGACATCATGGCGCTCGCCAAGGCGTTGGGGGGCGGTTTCCCCGTAGGCGCCGTTCTTGCAACCGAAGACGCCGCGAAAGGCATGACCGCCGGGACGCACGGCTCCACGTTCGGCGGCAACCCGCTGGCGATGAGCGCGTCCAACGCGACGCTCGACGTCATGCTGGCGCCGGGCTTCTTCGACCACGTCAAACGGATCAGTATCCTGCTCAAGCAGCGGCTCGCCGAGATCAAGGACCGCTACCCGTCAGTCATCGCCGAAGTGCGCGGCGAGGGCCTTCTGCTCGGCCTGCGGGCGGTCATTCCAGCCGGCGAACTCGTCAACGCGATCCGCGCGGAGAAAATGTTGACGGTGGCGGCCGGAGACAATGTCGTGCGTTTGCTGCCGCCGCTGATCATTAGCGAGCAGGAAGTCGCCGAGGGCATCGCGCGGCTCGAGTGCGCCTGCGCGCGGCTGAGCCGCGGCGATGCGGCCGCACCGAGGCCGGGGGGCAAAGAGGAGGTCGCCCAGTGAGCGGCGTGCGCCACTTCCTCGATCTTATCGACGTTCCCGCCACCGAGCTGCGTCGAATGATCGAGGCCGCCCGCGCAATGAAGTCCAATCGGGACCGGACCGATCGCCCGCTCGCCGGCAAGACGCTCGCCATGATCTTCGAGCGGCCATCGACCCGCACGCGCGTGTCTTTCGAAGTCGCCATGCGCCAGCTTGGCGGAGACACCCTTCTTCTTACCGCTGAGGAGATGCAGCTCGGCCGCGGCGAGACGCTGG
>JBAPZR010000550.1:0-1920 GCA_049285335.1 Xanthobacteraceae bacterium
CTACGGTTATGCGTCCTTGCGTGGACTCACGTTATTGACCGGGTGCACGCTTTTGTGTCACGTCCGGCCACCTGAAAACGCGCGCAAATCCAATGGCAAACGACCGCTACAACGCCCGCGACGCCGAGGCGCGCTGGCAGAAAATCTGGGAAGAGCGCGGCACATTCGCGACGCGCAACGACGATCCGCGGCCGAAATACTACGTGCTGGAAATGTTCCCCTATCCGTCTGGGCGCATCCATATGGGCCACGTCCGCAATTACACGATGGGCGACGTGGTGGCGAGGGTGAAGCGGGCGATGGGCTTCAACGTGCTGCATCCGATGGGCTGGGACGCTTTCGGCATGCCCGCCGAGAACGCGGCCATGGAACGCAAGGTCCATCCCAAAGCCTGGACCTACGACAATATCGCGGCGATGAAGACACAGCTCAAATCGATGGGGCTGTCGCTCGACTGGAGCCGCGAAATCGCAACCTGCGATCCGGCCTACTACAAGCACCAGCAGAAAATGTTTCTCGACTTCCTGCGCGTCGGCCTCGTCGAGCGCAAAAAGTCGAAGGTGAATTGGGATCCGGTCGATCAAACCGTTCTGGCCAACGAGCAGGTGATCGACGGCCGCGGCTGGCGCTCGGGCGCGCTCGTCGAGCAGCGCGAACTGACGCAATGGTTCTTCGCCATCACCAAATTCGCGAGTCCGCTTCTCGAAGCGCTCGACGGTCTTGATCGCTGGCCGGAAAAAGTGCGGCTGATGCAGAAGAACTGGATCGGCCGCTCGGAAGGCCTGCTGATCCGTTTCGCGCTCGATCCGAGAACCACGCCCCAAGGCGAAACCGAGCTCGAAGTCTTCACTACGCGGCCCGATACTTTGTTCGGCGCAAAATTCATGGCGCTGGCGCCGGACCATCCGCTCGCTCTGGCCGCCGCCAAGAACAATCCAGCGCTGTCCGACTTCATCGAACAATGCCGGCGCCGCGGCACCTCGCAGGCCGAGATCGACACGGCCGAGAAGGTCGGCTTCGACACCGGCATGCGCGCCATTCACCCCTTCGATCCGTCATGGCGGCTGCCGGTCTATGTCGCGAATTTCATCGTCATGGATTACGGCACCGGCGCCATTTTCGGCTGTCCGGCGCACGACCAGCGCGACCTCGATTTCGTCAACAAATATGGGCTGGGCAATGTGCCGGTGGTCTGCCCGCCCGGCGTCGATCCGAAAAGCTTCGTCATCACCGACGCCGCCTATGACGGCGACGGCCGCATGATCAATTCGCGGTTCCTCGACGGCATGACGGTCGCGCAAGCGAAAGAAGAGGTGGCGAAACGGCTCCAGAGTGAAACGCGCCGCGGCAAACGCGGCGAGAACCGCGCCGTGGCGCAACGCCAGGTGAATTATCGTCTGCGCGACTGGGGCATTTCACGGCAGCGTTATTGGGGCTGCCCAATCCCGATCATCCACTGCCAAGCCTGCGGCGAGGTGCCGGTCTCGGAGAAAGACCTGCCGGTCACGCTGCCGGAAGACGTTACTTTCGACCGGCCCGGCAATCCGCTCGATCATCATCCGACCTGGAAACACGTCACATGCCCGCAATGCGGCGGCCCGGCCACGCGCGAAACAGACACCATGGACACGTTCGTCGACTCGTCCTGGTATTTCGAGCGCTTCACCGACCCGTGGATCACGACCGCGCCGACCGACTTGGCCGCGGTCGATTCCTGGATGCCGGTCGATCAATATATCGGCGGCATCGAGCACGCCATTCTGCATCTGCTCTATTCGCGCTTCTTCACCCGCGCCATGAAGGCGACCGGCCATGTCGGCGTCGACGAGCCGTTCGCCGGCCTGTTCACCCAGGGCATGGTGACACATGAGAGCTATCGCTCCGCACCCGGTCCGAACGGCACGTGGCTCTACCCCGAGG
>JBAPZR010000551.1:0-1606 GCA_049285335.1 Xanthobacteraceae bacterium
TAACACGCGCGCTCAAGCGCGCTGCACTGCTACTTGTTTTCGACGCCAATTAATCAGGCCGCCCATTAGGATTACGGCTACTTGCTTCGTCGTCAGATCGTGCCGGGTTGCAATCGGACCGTTGCACTCGAGCATGATCTCCCTGCCGCTCTCAAGTGCGCGACGGAGATCCCGCACATGCAGAATATCGTTCTTGTCGAGACGATCGTAGTCGGCCGGATTAGCGAAGACTAGCGGCAGCACGCCGTAATTGATGAGGTTTTGCCGGTGAATGCGGGCAAATCCCTTTGCCACCACGAGTCTCAATCCCAGATCCCGCGGCGCGACCGCCGCGTGTTCGCGCGAAGAGCCCTGGCCGTAATTGAGACCGGCGACGACCGCATGTCCGGTCGTTGCCCGGACCGCGCGCGCGCGTTCCACGTAGGTCGAATCGATGCGCTCGAATGCGAAGTCTTCGATTTTTTGAATGTTCGAACGATAGGGTAGGACCTTGGCTCCAGCCGGCAGGATTTCATCGGTCGACACGTCGTCGCCCATTTGCAAGAGCACAGGTACCGCAAGAGTATCGGGAAGCGGATCGAACTCCGGCAGCGAGCGGATATTCGGGCCTTTGACCAGTTCGACCGAGCCGGCCTCGTCAGCCGTCGGGGGCGGGGCCAACAAGGCTGCGCTGACGGTCGGGGGCTCCGGATAGGCCAGCCGCGGATAGGGCATTTTGAGCGATCGCGGATCGGTAATCCGGCCAAACAGCGCCGAAGCGGCGGCCGTTTCCGGCGAGCAGAGAAATACCGAATCCTCTTCCGTGCCCGAACGGCCGGGAAAATTGCGCGGCGTGGTGCGCAGCGAGTTTTGCCCGACGGCGGGCGCCTGGCCCATTCCGATGCAGCCATTGCACCCGGTTTGATGAATGCGCGCGCCCGCGGCCACCAGCGCACCGAGCCGTCCGTCGGCGATCAGAGTCTCGAGAAGTTGCCGCGAGGTGGGATTGATGTCGAACGACACATTCGATGGAACAGTCTTGCCGCGAACGATTTCGGCCGCGACCGCAAAGTCGCGCCAGCCGGGATTTGCCGAGGATCCGATATAGGTCTGATAGACATCCTTGCCCTCGATGTCGCCAACTTTGACGACGTTTCCGGGGCTCGACGGGGTAGCGACCAGCGGCTCAAGCTCGGACAAGTCGATTTCATCCTCATCGTCGTAGCGGCAGCCCGCATCTGCCGTGACCCCACACCAATCGGCTGCGCGGCCTTGGCTCGCCAGGAAACGGCTAGTTTCCTCGTCCGATGGGAAGACCGTCGTCGTCGCCCCGAGTTCGGCACCCATGTTGGCGATCACGTGCCGGTCCATGGCGCCAAGGCAGCGCAATCCCGGACCGAAATACTCGATGATCTTGCCGACGCCGCCGGAAACGCCGCGCCGCCGCAGCATTTCCAAAATGACGTCCTTGGCGCTCACCCAATCGGGAAGCTGGCCAACCAACCGCACGCCGAGGATCGCCGGCATCGTCGTCGGGAACGGCTCCCCGGACATCGCGAGTGCGACATCCAGACCACCCGCGCCAATCGCTAGCATGCCGAGCGCTCCGGCGGCGGGGGTATGACTG
>JBAPZR010000552.1:0-21429 GCA_049285335.1 Xanthobacteraceae bacterium
ATGCCAGGCCATCCGGATCATCAACCCCCCGTAATGGCCGAAGTCGGCCGGCCACCAATTCTGTGAGTCCGTCATCAAGGCGTGAAGGTCCTTGATCACGGCATTGAGGTCGAGACTCTTGAATTCCTTGGCGTAGTCGAACCCCTCGCCCATCGGATTCGATTTGGCGGATTGCAGGTGCAGAACCTGAACGTTCAGCTGGCGCGGCGCGGCGAGCAGGTGCTCGCGGCGGCGCGCGACCTTGTCGATTTCGCCCGGCATCGTGGGCGCCTCCTCGCCGGGCGCCTCAAGCTCGGCATAATTCCAACGCTGGCGCCGTACGTGCTGCCGAAGGTCTTGCCGGTTTTGCAAGCGCGCTATCCGGATTTGAGCGTCGAATTGCGCGAAACGCGCACCAAAACTTTGCTCGAAGAGCTTACCGGGGGCGATCTCGACGTGGTGATGCTCGCGCTACCGGTGCCCGACGCCGATATCGAGACCATCGCGCTGTTCGAAGATCCATTCCTGCTGGCGGTGCCGGCGGATGATCCGTTGCCCGAATCGACGCCAGTCAGCGCGCGCCAGATCGATCAGCACCGCTTGATGTTGCTCGAGGAAGGTCATTGCCTGCGCGATCAAGCGCTCGCTTATTGCGCGACGGACCGCCACGAAATGCCGCTTAGCCTCGGCGCCACCAGTCTCGCGACCGTCATGCAAATGGTCGCAAGCGGCTACGGAGTAACGCTTGTCCCGGAAGTTGCCGTCGACGTCGAGGTGCGCGACGAGCGTGTCAAGCTTCTTCGCTTTACCCCGCCGCAACAGGGCCGAACGGTCGGCCTGGCGTGGCGACGCACCTCACCCCGCAAGCCGGATTTCGACGCGCTGGGCGACATCGCGCTCGAGGCGCTCGGCTTGGACCGGCGCGCCACCGCGCCGGCCCGCAGTCCGCGCAACAACGAATAATTTGTCGCGCGGAATTGGCGGCTCTCCGAAACGGCGCGGGAAATTATTCTGCTGCGCCGCCGGCGGCCGCTTCATGCGGCTCGTTCGCTTCCGCTTTTTGCTTGGCTTCGAGGTCCTCGCCGGTCTGCTGATCGACGACTTTCATCGACAAGCGGACCTTGCCGCGTTCGTCGAAGCCGAGCAGCTTCACCTTGACCTTGTCGCCTTCCTTGACCACGTCGCTGGTTTTCTGCACCCGTCGCGGCGCAAGCTGGCTGATATGCACAAGTCCGTCTTTGGCGCCGAAGAAGTTCACGAAGGCGCCGAAGTCCATGACTTTGACGACGGTGCCCTCATAAATGTGACCGACCTCAGGCTCCGAGGCGATCGACTTGATCCAATTGATCGCCGCCTTGATCGATTCCGCATTGGCGGAGGCGACCTTAACGGTGCCGTCGTCGGAAATATCGATTTTGGCGCCGGTCTTCTCGACGATTTCGCGGATGACCTTACCGCCCGAGCCGATGACCTCGCGGATCTTGTCGACCGGAATCGAGAACACCTCGATGCGCGGCGCGTGCTCGCCGAGTTCGGCGCGCGCCGAGGTGATCGCCTTGCCCATTTCACCGAGAATGTGCATTCGGCCGTCCTTGGCTTGGCCCAGCGCGATGCGCATGATCTCCTCGGTGATGCCGGAGATTTTTATGTCCATTTGCAGCGAGGTGACGCCACGCTCGGTGCCGGCGACCTTGAAGTCCATATCGCCGAGATGGTCCTCATCGCCGAGAATGTCGGAGAGAACCGCGAAACGCTCATCTTCCTTGATCAGCCCCATGGCGATGCCGGCGGTCGGCCGCTTGAGCGGCACGCCGGCGTCCATGAGCGCCAGAGAGGTGCCGCACACCGTCGCCATCGAGGATGAGCCGTTGGATTCGGTGATCTCCGATACCACGCGGATCGTGTAGGGGAATTCCGTGTGTGCCGGCAGCACGGGATGAATCGCCCGCCAGGCCAGTTTGCCGTGACCGATCTCGCGCCGGCCCGGCGCTCCGAGCCGACCAGTCTCGCCGACGGAGAACGGCGGGAAATTGTAGTGCAGCAGGAAAGTCTCCTTGTAGGTGCCCTGCAAGGCGTCGACGAATTGCTCGTCTTCGCCGGTGCCGAGCGTCGCCACCACTAAGGCCTGAGTCTCGCCGCGGGTGAATAGGGCCGAGCCGTGTGTTCGGGGTAATACGCCGACCTCGCAAACGATGGGCCGCACCGTCTTGACGTCACGGCCGTCGATGCGCGTTCCGCTATCGAGAATATTCCAGCGCACGATCTTGGCTTCGAGCTCCTTAAAGACGCCGGCGACCTGCGACGGCGGATATTTCGGGTTCTCGACATCCGGCGGGCAGAAATGACCCATCACCCGCTCTTTGGCGGCATCAAGCGCCTTGTGGCGCTCGATCTTGTCGGGGATCGAGTAGGCGGAGCGAAGATCCTTCTCGATCAGGCCAAGCATCTCTTTTTCGAGCGTGGCATTGTCGGGCAGGTTGAGCTCGCGCGGCTCCTTCGCCGCCTTCTCGGCGAGTTTGATGATGGCGTCGATCACCGGCTGAAAATGCCGATGGCCGAACATCACCGCGCTGAGCATGATGTCCTCGGAGAGCTCTTTTGCTTCCGACTCCACCATCAGCACGGCATCCTGAGTGCCGGCGACGACGAGATCGAGCCGGCTTTCGCTCATTTCGTCGATTTGCGGATTGAGCACATATTCCTCGTTGATGAAGCCGACGCGGGCGGCGCCGATCGGCCCCATGAATGGCACGCCCGAAAGCGTAAGCGCAGCGGATGCCGCAACCATCGCCAGGATGTCAGGATCGTTTTCCAGATCGTGCGACAGGACGGTCACGATCACTTGGGTGTCGCAGCGCCAGCCGTCGGCGAACAACGGCCGCACGGGGCGGTCGATGAGGCGAGATACCAGTGTCTCTTTTTCAGTGGGGCGCGCTTCGCGCTTGAAATAGCCGCCGGGGATACGGCCGGCCGCGTAGTATTTTTCCTGATAGTTGCAGGTCAGGGGAAGGAAATCGATGCCTTCCTTGGGTTGTTTGGCTGCGACAACTGTCGCGATGACGGAAGTGTCGCCGTAAGAGGCGAATACCGCCCCATCGGCTTGGCGCGCGAGTCTACCAGTCTCTAGCGTGAGTTGGCGGCCACCCCAGTCAAGTTGCACACGATGAATGTTGAACATTTGGATTGTCTCTCATGGTTTTCGCGAAAGTGCGAAAGCCATAAGCAAGACGGCGAGAGGCTGTCGTAGCGACACCGCTGCCGCAGTGCCTGTTCAGCATCTGGCGATCCTGCCATGGCCTTCGGACCTTCCTTAGATAGGAACGAGCAGTAACCCGTTCCAATGAATCGGCAGCTTTGCTGCCGGCAATAGCGGACGCGTCGTGCGCTCCGCCAAACGCGCGGACTTTGCCGCGCGCATACTTTGTCAGCGCCGAATACCAAGTCGCTCGATGAGTCCCTTGTAGCGACCATCGTCCGTACGGCGGAGATAGTCGAGAATTTGGCGCCGTTGCGAGACGAGCTTCAAAAGCCCGCGCCGCGAATGGTTGTCTTTGACGTGATTCTTGAAGTGTTCCGTCAAATTGTTGATACGCTCCGACAGCAGCGCTACCTGCACTTCGGGCGATCCGGTATCGTCGGATTTGACGGCATACGTCTTGATAAGCTCCGCTTTGCGCGCGGTCGTTATCGACATCGTCACCAACCTTTTTGTTTGCCGGCACGACCAACGATGCCGGTTAAATTAAACACGCGGCGGGGAACGATTTCACCTCGTTCGGCCTCGGCAATCGCGACAAGCTGACCGCTCGAAGCGACCTGAACGATGCCGCGGATGATGGAAGCGTCCCGTCCGCGCAACAATACGGCCTGACCCCTCTGGAGCCTTGCCGCGTCTGCCGGGCTCACGGCCAGCGCCGGGATGTCGTCCAGCGCGGTCTCGATCGGCAGGAGCGTATCGGCGAAGTGTCCCTCGCCCGCGGCCGCTCTATGGCACAAAGACCTGACCTGTTCCAGAGGGATCATGTCGGCTTCGCCGAAAGGCCCAACCTGGTTGCGCCGGAGCGCGCAAACGTGGCCGAAGACCCCGAGCGCCTGGCCAAGATCGCGCGCGAGCGCGCGGACATAGGTTCCCTTGCCGCATTCCGCCGCAAATACGGCGTGATCCCGATCAGGAATTTCGACGAGTTCCAGGTGATGAATCGTGACCTGCCGCGCGGCGAGCTCGACCGTTTCGCCGTCGCGGGCCAGGTCATAGGCCCGTTCGCCGCCAAGCTTGACCGCCGAATAACGCGGTGGCACTTGCTCGATCGTACCGGTGAAACGCCCCAATAAGGCTTTGATCGCCGCCCGCTCGGGGCGCTGGTCGCCGGTCGCGACGACGCGGCCCTCGGCATCGTCGGTGTCGCGCTCTTCGCCCCATTTGACGGTGAAGCGGTAGGTCTTTCGCCCGTCCACCGCGAACGGCACGGTCTTGGTCGCCTCGCCGAGCGCGATCGGCAAGCAACCGGAAGCCAGCGGATCGAGCGTCCCGGCATGGCCGGCGCGTCTCGCCGCGAACAGATGCTTGATGACAGAGACGGCGTGGGTCGAAGTCATACCGACAGGTTTGTCGAGCACGAGCCAGCCATGGATATCGCGCTTTTGCTTTTTCGGCGACGGTGCGGACTTGCTCGGAGTTTCAGCTTTGAGCGGTGGCGCAATCTGCGTGTTCATTTCTTGTAAACCATAATTCCATCACGATGCGCTTGCGCACCGGTCTTGATCGGGCTCGAAGAGCAGACGCTCGGCGAATCGCCCTTCACGTCACTCATCATCGTCTTTCTCGCCGGCGAGATCGCGCTGGACCACAGGCGTTCGCAAAAGCTTCTCGATCCGTTCCGCTTCATCGAATCGCTCGTCGATTTGAAAACGGATTTCGGGTGCAAATTTTAGGCTAACGCGCCGCGCGATCTCGCCGCGCATATAGCGTTTATTGCGCTCCAGCGCATCGAGCACTTCTTTCTCGTCGCGGCCGCCGAGCGGCATGATGTAGATGATCGCCGTGCGCAGATCGGCGGTCATGCGCACTTCGGGGACCGTGATCATGTGCGTCTCGATGATGGGATCGTGCACTTCGCCGCGCGTCAGCATCGCGGCGAGCTCGTGACGGATCAATTCGCCGACGCGCAGCTGCCGTTGCCAAACTCCGACCGATTGATCGCGATGATGGTGACGACTCATTTTTTCAATTGCCAAATTGCGCTGGTTCTGCCCGGTCCGCCGGGCATTGCATCTTCATATTTCTTCTGCGAACCAAGTGTCTTTGAAAAGCGAGGCTTGAGTGGCCGGGAGCAAATCCGGCCGGCTTGGCTAAAGCGTCCGCTGCACGGTCTCGACCCGGTAGCACTCGATGATGTCGCCGACTTTCATGTCCTGATAGTTCTCGAATGCCATGCCGCATTCTTGGCCGGCGACGACTTCCCGGGCGTCGTCCTTGAAACGCTTGAGCTGCGACAGCTTGCCTTGGTGCACGACGACGCTGTCGCGGATGAGCCGGACGTTAGCGCCGCGTTCCACGGTCCCATCGGTTACGCGACAGCCGGCGATGTTGCCGACCTTCGTCACTCTGAAGATTTCGAGAATGACGGCATTGCCGAGCATCGTTTCGCGCAGCATCGGCGCCAGCAGTCCCGACATCGCCTTTTTCACATCGTCGACGAGATTGTAGATGATATCGTAATAGCGAATTTCGATCCCGGCTCCCTCGGCGGCTTCGCGCGCCTCTTTGTGGGCGCGGACGTTGAAACCGATCACCGCCGCATCGGATGCCTCCGCGAGCGTGATATCGGACTCGGTAATGCCGCCGACGCCGGCGAAGATCACGCGTGCGGCCACCTCGTCGGTCGATAATTTTTCCAGTGCGCCGACAATCGCCTCGAGCGAGCCTTGCACGTCGGCTTTGATCACCAATGGAAATTCCTTGCGGCCGGTGGTCTTGAGCTGATTCATCATCTGCTCGAGCGAGCCGCGCATTCCCGTCTGCCGCGCCGCCATCTTTTCGCGTTTCTGGCGTTCGCGGTAATCGGTGATCTCGCGTGCGCGCGCTTCGCTGTCGACGACGGCGAGCCGATCGCCGGCTTCCGGCGTGCCGTTAAAGCCGAGTACCTCGACCGGCATCGAGGGCCCGGCGGCAACGACCGAATGACCGGTATCCGACGCCAAGGCCCTGACTCGGCCCCATTCGCTGCCGGCAACGACGATGTCGCCGGGCTTCAATGTGCCGCGCTGCACGAGAACGGTGGCGACGGGGCCTCGTCCGCGATCGAGCCGCGCTTCGATCACAGTGCCTTCGGCCGGCCGGTTGGGATTGGCCCTGAGCTCCAGCACCTCGGCTTGCAGCGCGATCGTATCGAGAAGCTTGTCGAGGTTGGTCTTTTGTTTGGCGGATACTTCGAGTTCGAGAACGTCGCCGCCAAGCGATTCCACCTGGATCTCATGCTGCAGCAATTCCGTGCGCACGCGTTCCGGCTTCGAATCCGGTTTGTCGATCTTGTTGATGGCGACGATGATCGGCACTTTTGCCGCTTTGGCGTGATGAATCGCTTCGACCGTTTGCGGCATCACGCCGTCGTCAGCCGCGACGACCAGCACCACGATATCGGTGACCTTGGCGCCGCGGGCGCGCATTGCCGTGAAGGCGGCGTGGCCGGGCGTGTCGATAAAGGTAATCCGGCCGCCCGACGGCGAAGTCACTTGATAGGCGCCAATATGTTGCGTGATGCCGCCGGCCTCGGCTGCTGCAACCTCGGTGGAGCGGATAGCGTCGAGCAGCGAGGTCTTGCCGTGGTCGACATGGCCCATGATGGTGACGACCGGGGCGCGCTGTTGAAGGCTCTCCGGGGGATCCGGAGTATCGAACATGCCTTCTTCGACGTCCGCTTCCGCGACACGGCGCACGGTGTGGCCCAATTCCTCGGCGATCAATTGGGCGGTGTCGGCGTCGATCGTATCGGTGACGTTCGCCATATGACCCTGCTGCATTAGGATGCGTATGACGTCCACCGATCGTTCGGCCATGCGGTTGGCCAGTTCCTGAATGGTGATCGTTTCGGGGACGATGACTTCGCGCGCAATTTTTTCCTTCGGCTCGGTGTCGCGATGCCCGGTTTTGCGAAGCACGCGGCGGCGGAACGCGGCCTCGGAGCGCTCGCGCTCCTCGCCGGCGGAAAAGGCGGTCACCACGGTAAGGCGTCCGCGGCGTTTTTCGCCGCCGCCGCGGGCAGGTTTGGGAGCTGCCGCGGGTCGCGCAGTGGTGCCGCGCCTGGCGCTGCGTGGCGCCTCCTCCTCTTCGGCCTCCTGGGCCGGGCGGGCGGCGGGTTTTGGGCTTAGCGCATCGGTGCCGAACCTTTTCTTGGCGACTTCGTCGGCCTTGCGCCGGGTTTCTTCGTCATGCTTGCGCCGATCTTCCTCTTCGCGCTTACGCGTCTCCGCTGCGGCCCGTTCGACCCGTTCGGTCTCTTCGCGACCGCGGCGAACCCGGGCCTCCTCTTCGGCCCGCTCACGCTCTTCGTGTTCTCGCAGGCGAGCATCGGCGAGTGCATGGGCGCGCGCGTTTCGTTCGTCTTCGGTGAGTGTGCGCAGCACGACGCCGGATGACTTCGGTGCAACGGCTGAACCGGCCGACGGCGACCGGGCAGCGCTCGACGCTGGCCTGACGGGCGCTCCGGGGCGTTTGGGCGCGGCGCTGCGATCGGGCGCAGGCGTCGGTTCCGCCTTGGTTTCGCCCGGCCCGGCGATGCGGCGTTTGACCTTCTCGACCACAACGGCCTTGCTGCGGCCATGGCTAAAGCTTTGGCGGACCACGCCCTGCTCCACGCCGCCGCGTTTGAGCGTCAGTGTCTTGCCGGAGGTCACACTCAGCTTTTCGCCGCTATTTTTCGTCGTTTCAGTCATTCTCGTTCAGTTCCGTCACACTGGTCTTTACAGTATCTGCCCAATCGCCGATCCGGAACCGCTCCAAGCGCCGTAAACGGCCCAGAAAGGTCTCGCTCACCGGTCCAGCGAGCAGGGCTGCATGTACCACATTTGGGCGGCCGAGTGCCAAATCCAATTGGCTCGAGCTTAAGAGCGTGATGACCGCGGCCGATCCAGCATATCGGCCGCGCCGCCGCGCGGCATCGAGCTTGTTAACGCCGTCCGGGCCTGCTTCCGCCGCATGCAAAAGCGCGACGACATGCTCATGCGCCAATGCGCTTTCGACCCTGGTAAAGCCAGCGGTGACAAGCCCCGCCTTGTTCGCCATCGCCAGCGCCTCAAGCGTCGTCTTTTCGAGCAGCCGTTCGGTACGGCCTACAAGGTCGGCCGCGACCCGCACGTCCCGCTTGAATCCGCGCGCAAAGGCGCTGCCCTTGATTGCAGCGCTAAGCGCCTCTTGGGTCGCCGTCACCCAAACGCCCCGACCCGGAAGCTTGCGCTTAAGGTCGGGCACTGTTTGCCCGTCAGGGCCGACAACAAACCGGATCAAATTCTCAACCGACCGAACCGTGCGCGTCGCAACGCAGTAGCGCTCGAGGCCGCCCGATCGCGGTCCGTTGTCGAGTTCAATGTCATTTGGTCGGGCGAGCATCAGCGACTTACGGCTCCATTTAGGTCTGCGCCGCGGTTTCCGGCGCTTCTTCGGCGGCCGGTGGCGGGGTAAGATCAGCCTCACTGATCCAGCCCGCTTTGACCCGCGCCCGCATGATGAGCGCTTCGGCCTCTTCGCGGCTCAGCTCCATGCCGTCGAGAATGCCGGGCTGGCGGACCACTTCGCCGTCTTTGCGTTCGGTCCAGCCGGCGAGATCATCGGTGGCGCAACCGGCAAGATCCTCCACCGTCTTGATGCCGTTCTCGCCAAACCGGACCAGCGTGGCGGTCGTGACGCCCTCCACGTCTTTGAGCGCGTCTTCGACACCAAGCTCCTTGCGCTTGGCGTCGAGTTCGGCCTCGATCTTGTCGAGATATTCGCGCGCGCGCGTTTGCAATTCGGCCGCGGTGTTCTCGTCGAAACCTTCGATACCGGCGAGTTCTTTCACATCGACCATCGCAAGCTCCTCGACCGAGGTAAAGCCTTCCGAAGCCAACAACTGGCCGATCACTTCATCGACATTGAGCGTATCGATAAACATGCGGGTCCGGTTCTCGAACTCGGCCTGGCGGCGTTCAGATTCTTCCTGCTCGGTCAGGATGTCGATGTCCCAACCGGTGAGTTGCGAGGCGAGCCGCACGTTTTGACCGCGCCGCCCGATGGCGAGCGAGAGTTGCTGGTCGGGCACCACCACTTCGATACGCTCGCGCTCTTCGTCCAGCACCACTTTGGCGACTTCGGCCGGCGCCAGCGCGTTGACCACGAAGGTCGCGATGTCGTGCGACCATGGAATGATGTCGATTTTCTCGCCCTGCAGCTCGTTGACGACCGCTTGCACGCGCGATCCGCGCATGCCGACGCAGGCGCCGACCGGATCGACTGAGGAATCGCGAGACACGACGGCGATCTTTGCGCGCGATCCAGGGTCGCGCGCCACGGCCTTGACCTCGACGATACTGTCATAGATTTCCGGCACTTCCTGCGCGAATAACTTGGCCATGAACTGCGGATGGGTACGCGACAGGAAGATCTGCGGGCCGCGCGGCTCGCGCCGCACATCGTAGATATAGGCCCGAATGCGGTCGCCGTTGCGGAATACTTCGCGCGGCAACATCTCGTCACGGCGCACGATCGCTTCGCCACGGCCCAAATCGACCACCACGTTGCCGTATTCGACGCGCTTGACGATGCCGTTGACGATGTCGCCGATGCGATCCTTGTATTCGTCATATTGCCGGTCGCGTTCGGCCTCGCGCACTTTCTGCACGATCACCTGCTTTGCCGATTGTGCGGCGATCCGCCCGTATTCCAGAGGCGGAAGCGGATCGGCGATGGTGTCGCCGATTTGCGCCGCCGGATGTCGCCGGCGCGCATCGTCGAGGCTGATCTGGGTCGCGGGGTTTTCGACGGTGTCGGAGACCAGCATGTGGCGCGACAGATGAAGCTCCCCGCTCTTCGGGTCGATTTCAGCGCGGACTTCGGTCTCGCTGCCGTAGCGGGAGCGCGCCGCCTTGGCGATCGCATCCTCCATGGCACCAAGCACGATCTTACGATCGATCGCCTTTTCGCGGGCAACCGCTTCGGCGATCTGCAGCAGTTCAAGCTTATTGGCGCTAACGGTCGCCATTAGTCGGTCTCCTTGGTTTGATTCTGTTTGCTCTTGCGCAGGGCTTCGGAAATGAGCGCGTCGGTGAGCATAAGCTTTGCTTCCGTCATGTCGTCGATCCGCAGCAGCGTGTCGCCTGCCCCATCGCAACGGATACGCGCGTATTCCCCGTCGGTGCCGTGCAGTTCGCCCCGGAATCGTCTGCGGCCGTCGATCGGCGCCTGCATTTCGACTTGAGCGATATGCCCGGCGTAGCGGTTGAAATCGGAACGGCGCACCAGGGGCCGATCGATGCCGGGAGAGGAAATCTCCAGTCGATAGGAGCCCTCAATTGGGTCGGCGACGTCGAAGACCGGCGACAATGCCCGCGAGACCGCCTCGCAATCCTCGATCGACATCGTTCCATCCGGCCGTTCCACCATGATCTGGACCGTGCAGCCGGCAAAGCCGGTGATGCGGATGCGGACAACCCGAAAGCCAAGTCCAGCCAGCACCGGTTCGGCGAGCGCGGCAACGCGGGCTGCGCGGCCGGGCTCGGTGATGAGCCGGGGCTCGTTGACGAATTCGGAACGTTCAACCTCGGTCGATGTGTCGTCCATGTTTCTCGAGCCAGCGTTTCTTGAGCCAGCGTTTCTTGAGCCAGCTCCTTAGGTCTTTGGCGGACCTCACAATGGCCCTGATCGTGACGTTGCCGCTCTGCTCCGTTTCCGCGCTGGCGACGAGTCCTGTGCAAAGCGCCGTCCGGCCTCAGGTAATAAAAAAGAGCGGGTCCCGGGGGGCCCACTCTCAAAACCGTTCGGATCATCCGACCGTTATGAGGTATCCATGACGGACGCCGCAAATATAGCGGTTTGTGGGGCTGTTGCAAGGGGCCTTACAGGGCCGCGGCGCGTAGAAATTTCAGCGTATGACCGTCCCCGCGAGCCTTCTGTGCTCGGCACGGGCCAAATTCAAATTCTGCGGAAGATCAAAAAACAGGACTTGCGTCGTTCGCGCGCGGCCTTGGCGTAATAGCGCGTGCTGGTAAAGCCCGGCCATGGCTTGCGCCAATCGTCGGCGCATTGCGCCGTCCAATCGAGAACCTTAGAACGCGCAAGGTGTTGCAGCGTCCAGGCTGCATAGTCCGCAACATCGGTCGCGAATCGGAATTCACCGCCGCGATGGAGGATGCGCGCCAATCGCGCGACCGTTTCATCTTGGACAAAACGGCGCTTCCAATGCCGCCGTTTCGGCCAAGGATCGGGATGAATGAGATCGATGCGCACCAATGAGGATTGCGGCAGCCATGCGATCAAGTTCATGGCATCGTCGAAATGCAGTCTAATATTGCGCAAGCCCTCCGCCTCGATCGCGGCGAGCGCTTTGGCCATGCCGTTGACGAAAGGTTCGACGCCGATAAATCCGGCTTGCGGATTTGCCTTTGCCTCCGCGACCATGCCCTCGCCGGCGCCGAAGCCAATCTCAAGCCGAACCTCAGTCACCGCCGGAGAAAAGAGCGAGCCAAGTTCGGCTGGAGCCGGGCGCGCGAGGTCGATCGTGAGTTGCGGCAGCAGCGTCTCGATCAAGCGCGCCTGCCGCGGCCTTAGCTTGTGACCCTTGCGCCGGCCAAAGAATGCGCGCGGTTGACGCGCCGGAGTTTCAGCCACTGTCATCTCCGCGACGGCGGAGCATGAAGTTAAACACCGATCGTGCCGGGAATGCACGGCTGCCGTCGGCGCAGCCGGAGGCAAGCCGAACCCTCAGCGCAACGCGCGCTTGAGCGAATCGGCCAGATCGGTTCGCTCCCACGAGAAACCGCCGTCCTTTTCCGGCGCGCGGCCGAAATGGCCGTAAGCGGCGGTGCGTCGATAGATCGGCCGGCTGAGCTTTAATGAGCGCCGGATATTGGTCGGCCGCAGCGGAAACAATTCCGGCAGGAGCCGTTGCAGCTTGGCTTCTTCGACCTTGCCGGTGCCGTGAGTATCGACAAAGAGCGACATCGGATCGGCAACCCCGATCGCATAGGCGATCTGAATCATGCAGCGTTCCGCGAGCCCTGCCGCGACGACATTCTTGGCCAAATAACGGGCGGCATAGGCAGCCGAACGGTCGACCTTGGTCGGATCCTTGCCGGAAAACGCGCCGCCGCCATGCGGGGCGTAGCCGCCATAAGTGTCGACGATGATTTTTCGTCCGGTCAAGCCGCAATCGCCGTCCGGCCCGCCAATGACGAAATTGCCGGTGGGGTTGACGAGAAAGTCGCTCGGCTTTTTCGGCATCCAGCCGCTCGGCAGCGCGGATGCGACCGTATCCTCGATCATATCCCGGATCATGCCCGGTGAATATTTCTTGCCGTTGCGGCTCTGCGCATTGTGTTGGGTGGAGACGACGACCTTGGTGCAACCGACCGGCTGTCCCTCGACGTATTTGACCGTAACCTGACTTTTGGCGTCGGGCTGCAAATCGAACAGCGCGCCGGAGCGGCGCTTCTCGGAAAGCGTCTTGAGGATGCGATGCGCGAAATAGATCGGCGCCGGCATGAAGGAGCCTTTTTCGTAGACTTCGCTCTCGGTGCAGGCGAAGCCGAACATCATGCCCTGATCTCCGGCGCCCTCCTCCTCGCCGTTCTTTTTCTTTTTGGCATCGACGCCCATGGCAATGTCGGGAGACTGGCCGTGCAGCAGCACCTCGACGTCGGCGCCGTAGTACGAAAAGCCATCCTGATCGTAGCCGATGTCCTTCACCACGCCGCGGGCGATTTCCGCGATCAATTCCCGGTTCACCACCGCCTTGTCACCATGCTTATGAAACAGCGGCGCTTGGCCGCGGCCTTCGCCGGCGATGATGATCTTGTTGGTCGTGCACAGCGTCTCGCAGCCGAGCCGAGTATTCATTGCGCTTTGATCGGCGATGCCGAGCTTGACGTCGTTCTCGATGAAAGCGTCGAGTATGGCGTCAGAGATTTGATCGCAGACTTTGTCCGGATGCCCTTCGGAAACGGACTCGCTCGTAAACAGGTAATTGTCGCGACCCACAGCGAAACACTCCCCTCGAAACTGTTGGTTTGACGGTCTCTTTGCGGAGCCCGGCGCGGCCAAGGGTCGCGCCGGGCACGACCGTTGTTACAGTGTACCCCTGTGCGGTCAAGATGTGGGCTAAAAAGTGGGCGCCAACCTTGCGGCGCCGACGCCGTTTGCGCGGCGATGTCGCTTCAGCGCTTTTCGCGGCTGGCGATTTGCTCGACCAGATCGACAATCCGGCGGCGCAATTTCGAATCCTCGATCCGCATGAACGCCTTGGTCAGAGCGAGCCCGTCGGAGGTGGCGAGGAAGTCGGACACGTAAGCCGGCGACGGCGCCTCGCCCATGCCCTCATGACGGCCGATGGTTTGTGCACTGGGCGCGCCTTCAAAAAAGAAGGCCACCGGAACCTGGAGGATATGGGAAATCTGTTGCAGCCGGCTGGCGCCGATCCGATTGGTGCCTTTTTCGTATTTCTGGACTTGTTGAAATGTGAGCCCCAGCGAGTCGCCAAGTTTCTCCTGGCTCATTCCCAGCATCATGCGACGCATGCGTACGCGGCTTCCGACATGCTTGTCGGTCGGGTTCGGCGCCTTTTTTGCGAGTATAGCCATGAGGTCCTCCCGCCCCTATTTAACTCAACCAAGATAGATAGCAAATCCGTCGCAATTGAAACTGCTTTTTTGCAGACCGCTGTGTGGGCAACAGTTTTTCTAAGATCGATTCTCATTTAATGAGAGTATATTAGTTTTTGCCCGTATGAGTTGCAGCACGCCGTTGCTGACTTTTCAGTGGTTGTCGGCGGGGCGTCGCTGCCGCGACACGCGGATAGGGCAAACTTTGCGGCGCAGGCATGGCCGCTAGATTTTCATGGTGTTGGCGCGCAGGCGCCGCCGCACGATGGCTATCAGCGCCACGAGGACTACAATGATGGTCGGCGCATCGCCGATGCGGGCGTAGACCGGCGCGCTAATTGGACGCGGCAATGGCGCATCGAGCACGCCTTCTGTTGCAAGTGGCAGGGAACCGACAATTCGGCCGAGCGGGTCCACCACGGCCGATATGCCGGTATTGGCGGCACGCGCCAGCGGCAAGCCCTGCTCGATCGCACTGACGCGCGCTTGCTGGAAATGTTGATAGGGTCCGGTGGAGTCTCCGAACCAGCCGTCATTGGTCACGTTGATGATCCAGCCGGGCCGCGCGTCGATTGACGCCACTTCGCCGGGAAACAGAATCTCATAGCAGATGAGCGGCAACGCGCTCGGCGCGCCCGGTATCGCGATAATGCGGTGACGATCGCCGGCCAGGAATCCGCCTTGCTGTTTGGTCAGCGTCTGCAGGCCGATCGCTTCCAACAGGCTCTCGAACGGCAAATATTCGCCGAATGGCACGAGATGCACTTTATCGTAGACCGCGCGAATCGATCCGACGTGATCGATTGCATAGATCGAATTATAGACGCCGGACTCCGGAGGATTATCCGGATTTGCGAGCCGCATGGCGCCGGTGACCAGCACGGTGTTTTGCGGCAGCAATTTCGTGATTTGCGCCAGCGCATCGGCCTCGTGCGTGAGGAAGAACGGAAATGGCGATTCCGGCCAGATCAGGTGCGTCACATCGCGCAGACCTTGCGGTGACGCGCTGGTTGCGCGGCCGGACAGTGCGACGTAGTGGTCCATCACTTCCTGTTTGGCCGCGTAGTTGAACCGAACGTCCTGTTGCAGGTTCGGCTGCATGATCCGCAAATGCACGCCATCAACCAACTGGGTCGGCGTGCGCGCAAGACGCACCGCACCAAAGCCGCCAAGCGCGACGAGCGCCGCGACAGCAAGCGCAAGCGGCAGCCAGGGCCGGCGTGTTTCCGTGCGATCGTCGGCAAGAGTGGCGGGGCTTGCAAATACGACGGCGGCGATCAAGGTCAGTCCCCAAATGCCGAACACCGAGGCGGCTTGCGCCAGAGCCAAGGGCGCGGTGAGCGCATAGCCGAATGCATTCCAGGGAAATCCCGTCAGCACATAGCCGCGCAGCCATTCCGACGCCGTTAGGCATACGCCCAATGCGAGAATGCGTACCGCGCCTCGTGTCCAAAGGATGCGCGCGAGCGCCGTCGCGAGCGCGGTGTAAATCGCCAGCACTGCGGGCAGCCCGATGACTGCGAACGGCAACAGCCAGCCGAAGGTCGGCGCGTCGACCAGAAACGCGTAGCCGATCCAGTAGAGACCGGCGACGAAATAGCCGAAGCCGAACCACCAGCCGATGGCCGCCGCTGCGACGACACCGCTCCAGCCGCGATCGCCGACGCCGTCGATCAGCCATACCAGCGTGGGAAAGGTCAAAAACAGCACCGGCCATGCATCGAACGGCGCCATCGCCAATGCTGAGACCGCGCCGGCAGCGAATGCGATTAATCGCCGACGCCAACCCCAGGACAGGATGATTGCGTGGATCAGTTCTTTGCGTGTCACGATGCGGGTGGCGTGTTGGTACTCGGCCGCGGAGCATCCTCGCGCGGCGCGACCGGCCGTGGCGCCGTCGTACGCACCAGCGTCGGCACTTCGCGCGCCGTTGCCGGCCGGCGATCCTTGCGCAGATAGATCTTCACGCGCTTGACCCGGCGCGGATCGGCATCGAGGACTTCGGCTTCGAACGGCTCCGGCCCCGGCACGAGCTCGCCGCGAACCGGAACATGTCCGGCCTTGGTCACCAGATAACCGCCAAGCGTGTCGACCTCGTCAGCCACTTCGCCGACATCGAACTGGTCGCCGATCGCGGCGCGCACGTCGTCGAGGCTGGCGCGGCCATTGGCCAGAAACGAGCCGTCGCTTTGCCGCGTCACCGCGGGGCTTTCTTCCTCGTCGTGCTCGTCGGCGATGTCGCCAACAATCAGCTCCACCAAATCCTCGATCGAAACCAAGCCGTCGGTGCCGCCATATTCGTCGATGACCAGCGCAAGGTGAATGCGAGTGGCCTGCATTTTTGCGAGCAAGTCGAGCGCCGGCATCGAAGGCGGAGTGTAGAGTATTTCCCGCACGATCTTGGTTGCCGTCAGCGGCGTCGCCAGGTCGATATTCGCGAAGTCGAGACTAGCGGCTTTCGCCGTCTCATGCGTGTCGGATTGAGACTCGGCTTGAGCGCTCCCTTGAGCACCGGTTTGCGACGCATGGGCCGCCATGAACGCGATCAAGTCGCGGATATGGATCATGCCGACGGGATCATCGAGGGTGTCGTTGTAGACCACCAATCGGGAATGACCCGCCACCTCAAAAACTTTGACGAGCTCGCCGAGCGTGATGTTCTGCTGCACGGCGACGATGTCGGCGCGTGGCACCATGACGCGCTCGATCCGTGTCTCACGCAGACCGAGAATGTTCTTGAGCATCGCGGCTTCTTCCGGCGAAAATCCGGATTGCGGCTGCTCGGCAGTAAGGACGAGTTCAAGGTCCGCGCGTGTTGAAGCCGCCTTCCAGCCGAACAAAATACGCATGACGCGCGTGAGCCAGCCCGCGGAGGGCTCGCTCCGCTCGGGCACGACCATCGGCAGCCCACGGTGCTCGCCCTCGCCCGCTTCGTTGCGTGTCGGAGATTCAATCATGATCGTATTCGGCGCCGGGAATGGCCAGCATCTCAATCCTTGGACGCTTCATGCCCCGGAAGCGAGCCGTGCTCCGCGTCGGCCACCCTGTTTAGCAGGCCGCCGGGCCGGATGTCCGGCGTTATTTCGGCCCCTCGCGCGGTAGGGATCGGGGATCGCCAGTTGCCGCAGGATAGCGCGCTCGGCGTCTTCCATCACACGCGCCTCCTGTTCGCCATCGTGGTCGTAGCCGGCCAAGTGCAAGAAACCATGGATGGCAAGATGGGCAAGATGATGAGCGAACGGTTTAGACTCGCGCCGCGCCTCACGCGCTATGGTTTCGTAGGCCAGCACGACATCGCCCAGATGCCGGCCGCCGGTGTTCTTTGTCGGGAATGATAATACGTTGGTTGCAGCGTCGATGCCGCGCCAATCGCGGTTGAGGGCGCGTATCGATGCGTCATCGCTCAGCACGATGGCGAGCTCGGTCGCACTTGTCGACAGCGTGGCGGCGGCGCGCAAGATGGCGCGGCGCACGATCGCGCTCGCCGTTCGGGTGTCTTGCCACTGATCCGATTGGACGAGGACGTCGATCTTTACTATCGGGCGTGTCCCGCGCGTCATTCCCGTCGCTCGCGCTTGCGCGCCGCTTCCTTGTCATAGGCCGCGACAATGCGCGCGACGAGCTCGTGGCGGATCACATCGGCCGCCGTGAAGCTTGCGTGACCGATCCCTTCGACGCCTTGGAGGAGGCGCACGGCATCGTCCAGGCCGGACGTCTGGCCCGGCGGCAAATCGACCTGGCTCGGGTCGCCGGTGACCACCATGCGGCTATTTTCTCCCAGCCGGGTGAGCAGCATTTTCATCTGCATTGCGGTCGTATTCTGCGCTTCGTCGAGAATGATGGCGGCGTGCGCGAGCGTTCGGCCGCGCATGAACGCAAGCGGCGCGATTTCGATCTCGCCGGTCTGCATGGCGCGTTCGACGATGCGCGGATCCATGAGATCGTAGAGCGCGTCGTAGATCGGCCGTAGATAAGGATCGACCTTCTCTCGCATGTCGCCGGGCAGGAAGCCAAGTCGCTCGCCCGCCTCCACTGCCGGTCGCGACAGGATGATGCGATCAACCTCCTTGCGCTCGAACAACTGCACGGCATAGGCAACCGCAAGCCAGGTCTTGCCGGTGCCGGCGGGACCGGTCGAGAACACCAGAGCGTGCCGTTTAAGCGCGCGGATGTAAGCATCCTGCGCCGCGGTGCGGGCCCGCACGCGACGTTTGCGCAAGTTGATTTCCTCGAAGCTCTCTCGCGCGGCGGCGGGATCGAAATCAAACAGCGAGCCCTGCGACAGGGCGAGCCGGATCGTGCCATCGACATCGCCCTGGGTCAGCTCATCCCCGCGCTTGAGCCGTTCATAAAGGCTTTCCAGGACACGGCGCGCCTGATCGCAGGCTTCGCGTGCGCCTTCAATCGTGATCTGGTTGCCGCGCGAGTTGGCGACGACCGCGAGCCGGCGTTCGATCAAAGCGAGATTCTGGCTGTATTGGCCGAACAGCGTGGAAGCCAAGCGGTTGTCGTCGAAGGTGAGAACGATTTGTGCCGTGTTGTCCGGTGCGATGAAAACCGATTCTTCGGTCTCGGGCGTTCGCAAATCAGACTCCTGTTGAGACCAGGGCGAACCGTTGCGCGGCCGCTCGCGGTGGTGCGTGGACGAGCGCGCCGAACAGGCTGTTGCTGGCAATCTCAGTGATGGTAACGGACGCGATTTCGCCGATCAGCGACACCGGCGCCGTCGCTTGGACCGGTTGAAGGTACGGCGAACGGCCAACGAGCTGGCCGTCATGGCGACCGGGCCGCTCGAACAGCACGTCGAAGCTCCGACCGAGGCAATTGCGGTTGAATGCCGCTTGGCCCTCGTCGATCGTGCGCTGCAGCCGCCCCAGCCGTTCGGATTTCACCGCCTCATCGACCTGGTCCGCCATTTCGGCGCCGGGCGTGCCGGGCCGCGGCGAGTACTTGAAGGAGAACGCTCCTGAAAAACCGACCGCGGCGACCAAATTGAGCGTCTCGGCGAACTCATTCTCGGTCTCGCCAGGAAATCCGACGATGAAGTCTGAGGTAAGCGCAAGAGCGGGGCAAGCCTCGCGCAGGCGCCTGACAACATCCAGATAGTCCGCCCGCGTGTGCCGGCGATTCATGGCGGCGAGAACGCGGTCCGAACCGGATTGCACCGGCAAATGCAGTTGCGGCATTAGTTTCGGCAAATCGCGATGTGCTGCAATTAAATCATCATCCATGTCATGCGGATGACTGGTCGTGTATCGCAGCCGTTCGATACCCTTCACCAGCGCGACCCGTTCGAGCAAGCGCGCCAGCGACCATGATCGTCCGTCCGTTCCGTCGCCATGATAGGCGTTGACGTTTTGCCCGATCAAAGTGACCTCGCGCACGCCGGCGTCCGCCAGCCGCTCGATCTCCCCAACAATGCTTTGTACCGATCGCGATATTTCCGCGCCGCGCGTATAGGGTACGACGCAAAACGTGCAGAACTTGTCGCAGCCTTCTTGCACCGTAACGAAGGCGCAAACGCCGCGCGCGCGGATCGCCGCCGCCTTTGGCGGCGCCAGATGCTCGAATTTGTCGTCAGCCGGAAACTCGGTATCGACTGCGCGGCCGTCGCGGGCGGCGCGCGCTAACAGCTCCGGCAAGCGGTGATAGCTCTGCGGGCCGAACACCAGATCGACCGAAGGTGCGCGGCGGATGATCTCTTCGCCCTCAGCTTGCGCCACGCAGCCGGCGACCGCGACGACGAGGCGCCGGCCATCATCCGCAGCCACCTCTTTCAGCCGGCGGATGCGGCCTAGCTCCGAATAGACTTTTTCCGCGGCCTTTTCGCGGATGTGGCAGGTATTGAGGATGATTAGATCGGCGTCGTCGGGCGCATGGGTCTCGACATAGCCGTGGGGCGCCAAGGTATCCGCCATACGACGGGAGTCGTAGACGTTCATCTGGCAGCCGAACGATTTGACGTAGAGCTTGCGGGCCTGGCTCATTCTGCCGATGCTAAGCTTTTGTCGGACCTAAACGAATCTGCATCATGCCGGGTGTTTGGTCACCACCGCTTCGCCTCATCGGTTTAGCGGATTTGCCCGCAAAATAAAATCTTTCAATCAAGCGCCTGGATATTGGCATCCGCGATGACCTGCGACCACTTGGCGATCTCGGACTTGATATAGGCATCGAGCTCGTCGGGGCTACTGCTGCCGTTGGTCATGCCGAGATCGGCGAATCGCGCCCGGGTGTCATCGCGCGCAAGCGCCTCCCGGAACATCAGCGGGATTTGTCCGGCCAAAAGATCGTTGATGGCTCCGGCTTCGCCGCGATAGGCGACGTGCACGAGCTTGATGCCGGCCTCGTGTTCGAACAGTTCAGCGGTCATGTGCGGCGTCGTTCCGAGCCCGCCAGTGCCGAAATTGATCTTGCCCGGCCCGGCCTTCGCCATCGCGATCACATCAGCGACCGAATGGGCGGGGAACGAAGGATTGACGACAAGCACCAGCGGCGAAGCGCCGGTCAGCGCGACGCCGGCAAAATCCTTTTCCGGATTCAAGTGGACCTTGCGATACAGATGCGGCGCCACTGCGAGCGTTGTCTGGCTCCCCATCATCAGCGTATAGCCGTCGGGATCGGACTTGGCGACGTCCTGCGCCGCGATCATGCCGCTAGCGCCGGTTCGTTTCTCCACCACGATTGTCTGATGGAGGATATCAGACATTTTCTGCGCCATGATTCTTGCGACGACATCGGTGCCGCCGCCGGCGGCAAAGCCTACGATCATCTTAATGGGCCGGTCGGGATAGTCCGCGCTCCGGCCGCGCGCCGCGGTGGCGGCAAGAAGAACCAGCGTTCCGATCGTGGCTCGGCGCGATAGCCGCGTTGCCCGCATGGCGATTTCCTCCGGCGCGGTCGGCTGAGCCGATCCTTGCCGCGAGTCTAGCGGTTTTGGTTTGAGCCGTCAGCCGAGGTCGCGGCGCAATACCAGCGCAGTCGCACCGTCGTCGTAATAGCCTTGGCGCCGGCCGACTTCCCGGAAACCGGCACGCCGATAGAGCCGGCAAGCCGGCGTATTGCTTTCGCCGACTTCCAGATAGACCGACTGAACGCCTGCGCCGGCGAGCCGGCGTAGGTGCAGATCGAGCAATTGCCGTGAAAAACCGCGCCCCTTCCAGCCGGGCGCGATCGCAACCGACAAGATTTCCGCTTCGTCCCCGGCGGCGCGCGAGAGAATGAAACCGATCAGCTTGGGACCGAGCGCCATCCGCTGCGCGACGACATTGCGGTCGAGCAACAATCGACGAATCTCGTCCTCGTCCCAGCCGCGCCGAAACGACCGGCCGTGCACGGCCGCGATCGCCGCGGCGTCGGCGGGCCTGGCTTCCGAAATACCCGGCGTGCCGCGAGCAAGCAAACGCGAGATGAGCTTGATCATCGGCGCGGCAGCTGAGCGGCGTTTTGCGGCTGCGCGTCCGGGGCCCGCAGATAAAACGGGCGAGGCGGCGATTTCTCTTCTGAGGTGACGGCGCCGATCTGCGCGACCCAGGCGATGTCGGGCGCGACGCGCGGATCGACCGTCGGCGGCACCGGCGCCGATTTGGCGAGGCCGTCGGCGAC
>JBAPZR010000553.1:0-8641 GCA_049285335.1 Xanthobacteraceae bacterium
CGACAAAGCCGTTGCGCAAGAGATAGTGGACGCTTTTACGAATGATGATGGCAGCCTGATCGCGTGGCGCACCGGGCGTGCGATCGAGGACGAATTATTTTTGAGTCTTTCTGACGATGCGATTAACGAACTGATCGATTTGGCAATCGAGCTTCATGGCGAGGATTTAATCAACGATCATATCAAATCAGCCTCCGACGGCGGCGCCGATTTGGAACAAATTCGCGCCGCCGCGCCGCCGGACGGCTACTCCGATGCAACTCGGGCGCTGCTTGGAAAGGCGGCCAGGTCTAGAGCCGGGTGGTTCAAGTCCGTGACCCGGATGGAACGCGCCGCTCGCGAAATCGTCGGCCCCGATCTGGCGCACGCAGATGATCAAGATTTCTGTGCGTTTGTCGAAGCGATTTTCAAATGGGCCGGCGATGGCGGCGGGTGACGAGGTAGACCTTCAAGGTATCGAGCGTGGAACGATCACTGCTCCTGCCGGCTGCGGCAAAACACATCTGATTGCTGACGCCCTAACACGGCACGACCAGGCTAAGCCCATCATTATCCTCACCCACACAAACGCCGGGGTGGTCGCGTTGCGCGAAAAGCTCGACCGTCTTGGTGTTCCACCCAAGGCATACCGCGTGGTCACGATTGATGGGTGGGCGATCCGGCTCTTATCGACGTTCCCGCAACGGTCCGGGCATGATCCGGCCTTGTTGAAGCTCGCCAACCCCGGAACGGATTATCCCAATATCCGCGTCGCGGCCGCAAAGCTCCTCAAAGCTGGACACGTCAACGACATATTGAACGCGAGTTATGACAGACTAATCGTCGATGAGTATCAGGATTGCTCGATCCGTCAGCATGCAATGATCGCGCATGCGGCTGGAATATTGCCGACTGTTGTGCTTTGCGACCCCTTGCAGGCGATCTTTGGGTTCGGTGGTGACCCTCTTGTAGCCTGGGACGATGTCATCAGGAATTTCCCGATTGTTGGCCAATTGAACACCCCGTGGCGGTGGATCAATGCGGGCGCCGAACCGCTGGGTAAATGGCTGCTGGAAGTTCGAGAGAAGCTGCTGCGTGGCGAAACTATCGATCTCCGTCAAGCTCCTGCCGCAGTGATGTGGGTCAAGCTGGACGGCTCGGACGATCACGCAAAAAAATACGTGCTGCGCGCATTCGGTTATTGGGGAACCCATGTGTGCTCATTATCGGTGATAGCACCAGCCCAACTAGCCAGCGGCGGTTTGCCAAACAGATACCTGGTGCCGTCACGGTGGAGGCGGTGGATTTGCGTGATTTGGTCGCATTCGCAGAGCGTTTCAATCCCGAGGATGGAGATGCCTTAGACCAGCTCGCGCAATTTGCAGACAGTGTGATGGTCAACGTTGGTGCATCGGACTTTGTTGCCCGCGTTAAAGCGCTGGACAGCGATAGACGGGGCGAACCGGTTGTGGATGCCGTGCATGTAGCATTGGATTTTGTTCAGCAACCGAACTATCTCACTGCGGTCGATTTGCTCGTTGAGATAGGCAAACTAGATGGGGTCCGCACCCACCGCCCCGCTGTGCTTCGCGCTTGCATAAAAGCGCTCCAACTGTGCCATGGCACAGATGGTCTGAGCCTCTATGAGGCCGCAATCCGCATGCGAGAAGAAAACCGGCTAGTAGGTCGTCCGTTGCCGAGGCGTGCAGTCGGAAGCACACTATTACTGAAAGGTCTTGAAGGCGACGTTGCTGTTATATTAAACGCAGAAGCTCTGAACTCGTCAAACCTGTATGTCGCAATGACGCGTGGATCGAAGCGATTGATCGTGTGTTCATCTTCGCCAATTTTAAAGCCGAATTAACGCACGCTCGGGGTGCCACCTGTCTCCCGGCGCCATAGGCTTCTTAAATCTCAGCGATGCGGACGCGCGCCTCTCCTTGGGCAAACCATAAATCTTTATTACCACCCTTTGCGCATCACGAAATCGGCGATGAAGGTTTGCCCACCGAGGAAATGCCGCCGAAGGCGCGTCCGTCGACCTTACCAGAAGCAAAATCCTCGATCTGAGCAACCTGTTCGACCAGACTGTCGATCTTGACGATAGAGCTGGGAACGCAAAGCTGTTTGACGGTTGCTATTGGCATTTTTCTACCCGAATTCCAAAGGTCCAGGCGCGCCCGCGAGGGGCAGACGCACGCGCCACGCGAACAATTCCAATTTTACGTCGAAAAGCAAGCGAGCTTAGCGAAGGCAGCGAGGATTGTCTTAGGCTTGCGTAGGATATTGTCGACACGGTGCACACCTTTAGGCCCCTAAAGCAGAGCGCCGGCCGCATTTCCTGCGAAAAGCTCCCCGGCTCGGACGTAGCGTCTGAGCATGGCGTCCGAGGTATGCCGAGTCTGAGACCTGATCCTCCAAGTAGGCACCCCAGCTTCCGCGGCGCTAGTGGCCATCCCAGCACGCAGCGAATGGCCCGAGTAACGCGTCTGGTCCAGTCCAGTAGCCGCAACCCTCTCTCGAATGATTAGCAACACAGCCTCCCCCGAGAGGCGGTCAGGATGGATACCGTGGCGGTCCACCGGACGAAATATTGCCCCCTCTGTAATCTCAGAGGCTACTAGCCAAGAGTCGAGAGCCGCCACGGGACACCAGGAGGTCCGACCGAACGGGATGCCGATCTTTTGGCCCTCGCCGTCTTGGTCCGTCTTGGATCGTCGCACGTGAAGGATGATGCCGTGCCGAACATGCTCTGTGTCCCTCACGTTTAGTCCTACCAATTCTGACCGACGTAGCGCCCCGGCAAAGCCGATCAAAAGGAGTGCCCGGTCCCGGATGTCTTTGATGCTATCGCCCATCGCCTCGAGCACGAGTAACAGGTCGTCCCGCAGCAGCGGCTTGGCCTGACGTTGCACGCAATTCTTAGTTCTCCTGATACCGCGCACGACAGCCCGGACTAACTCGGAACGGGTTGGATTGGACAGTCCTCGCGCTTCGTGTGCCTTGGAGATCGAGGCGAGGTGTCGGACAAGGGTTGCAAGGGCCAACATATCGGCGCGCTGGGCCAGGTAGCTCGCCACAACTTCGGCCGATGCTGGGATATTACCACCCCACCGTTCGAATTCCCTCAGATCGCTCTTGTACGCACGATGGGTGTTTTCGGCGAAGCTGTCCCGGACGTAGCCCGCAACGGCCTCAGGCAAATCAGTGCAGCCAACTGTGCTCCCGTGTAGGCTGAGGTTGGGTCGTGATAAGTGAATGTTATCACGAGTTAGATCGGTCAGAGTTTCAGTGGACACGTTAGCGCCTCCCGACCAATTGAGCGCGGACATCGTTTAGGGCAGCGATGTCAGACTTCATCAGTTCTAGGACTTTCGTGGCATCGCGGCAGTCCGGACCGCTGCATTCGATGTCGACCATCCGTCGTAGCTCGTCAGCAGTCTTCCAACGTAAGCGCTTGCGGACGAGACCTCCTTCAAGTCGGAAGACGATGCCGCCGAGAAAGGCAACACGCTGACGCGGTGGGATATGTGCCCGGACCCAGCGTGCCGTCTCAGTTGATCCATTGATAAAGTTTGTCAGAGCCGCGCGGCCTTCACGCGCGAGTACACGTCATAGGCCCAGCCTGGGACGTCCCCGATCATGACCTCTGCCGGCAATTCGTCGTGAGGCGCAGAAACTTTGATGCAAATCAATTGTGAGAGCCGTCGATACTAACAGTTCGGCGGCACACTCTGAGACTTGATTCCCAAGAGCCGGTGATCCCTGGGGATCTTGGCGCGGCGCCCGGCCGCAAGTGAATGTTGTTGAAACTGTGGTCAAGATGGAATCTGCTAAGCATCAGTCGCCCCGCCTAAAAGCGCGATAAGCGATCGGTGTGGGCGTGAATTTCCGACGGGAGGACATGCAATGACCGAGAAATGGAAACATGAGAAGTGGGCTGAAGACATTTGGTACAGCGGCAAGGTCACGCGCCGGCGGCTGGCCGGCTGGGGTGGCGGCGCGATCGGCGCCATGATGCTGGTGCCTGCGCCGTGGCGCACCGCCTTCGGCGCCGCAAAGCCCTACAAGATCGGCTCTGAGCAACCGTTGTCGGGTCCCGGCGGCGCAGGCGGCAAGACCGCGGTGGTCGGTTTGCAGATGGCTGTCGATCGCATCAACAACAGTGGCGGCATCAATGGCCGGCCGGTCGAATTAATCATCGCCGATGACGAGAGTTCGCCGGCCGTCGCGCGGCAAAAAACCGCAAAGATGGTGCAGGACGATGACATCGACGCCCATGTCGGCGGCTTCCTCTCCAACATCTGTCTCGCCTGCATGCCTGTTTGGCAGGAGGCCAAGATCGTCAACATGATCAGCGTCTGCCTCGATACGACGTTGACCACCTCCGCTTGCAACCGCGTCAGTTTCCGCGTCCACGATTACGCGCCGGCGCAGGCGGTCGCTTTCGGACCGATGCTCGTCAAGATGGGCAAGAAGTGGCACATCGCTTATGCTGATTATTCCTGGGGTCAATCGACCCGCGACGCCTATGCGGCCGAGATTAGGAAGAACGGCGGTGAAGTGGTCGGTGCCACCGGCATCCCGCTGGGCACCCCCGACATGGTACCGTTCTTGTCGAAAATCTCCGGCAATTTCGACGGATTGTTCGGCATCTTTTTCGGCAAAGACGGCGTGACCGTCGGCAATCAGGCTTATGATCTCGGTCTCACCAAAAAGTACAAATGGGCCGGTGACGGCGCCATTTGCGAATCGACCAATTTACCCGGGCTCGGCAACAAGATCGAAGGTTTCGTGGCAATCAATCGTTACATACCGGTGTTTCAGGGGCCGCTGGATACGCCCTATCTGCACCGGTTCTTTGACGACGCCAAAGCGCGGCTGGCAAAAGTCGACCCGTCCGGGCCGTTGCCGGATCGATATGTGCAATCGAACTATGAGGCCATGAACGCGGTGAAGGTCGCCATGGTCGCGTCGAAGTTCGAAGGCCGTGATGACACCGAAAAGTTGATCGAGGCACTCGAGGGCCTTGAGATGAAGGAAGGCGACGACTTCCCGCAGGGCGACAAGACGCTGCGCAAGGCGGACCATCAGGCCTTTCTGCGCGAGTTCCTGTATGTCGTCGAAGGTGGCAGCTTTAAGCTGCTTGAGACGGTGGACAAGGACAAAACCATCTTTCCGCCGGCGTGTAGCTTCTCCACCTAGAGCACGTGGAACGGTCGACCGATTTGTCTTCTTTTTTCTCTGGCGAATGGCCGTTCACTTAATTAGGCGTCAGCCAAACTCAGGCCCCGCGACGATGAACAAGCGCGCGGGGTCTCCGAATAAAGCGCGACGCTTCAAGCCCATCCGCAAGAACGGTCGTTGCACGGAAAAGCCGCGTTGCCGGAGATGGCGCACCAAGATATCACGCCCGTCGATGAGATCGAGGAAGACTGGCCCATTGACGCAGCCGAGTGCTGCAGCGAGGAGCGCGTCGGCGGCGTCTTTGTTGGTCGCAACGAGGGGTCCAATCTGCGTCGCCATTCGACCCGGTCGCGCCAGCACAAAACTGGTGTTGTCTTCACTCACAAAAGCGAGCTGTGGAAGCTGACGAAATAGACTTTCGATGAGAAACTTGCGCTGAGAGCCGAAGGCCGCGGCATCGATCGCTATAACAAGCGGAATGTCGCCGGCAGCCATGGCCCGAACGCCGACCGGCGAATTGGCGCCACTCTCGATGACGCCTTGCCAGCGGGACAGATTGACTATCGCCTCGAAGCCGAGCGGACTGTAAATGCGTTCGCCCGCGGGAGTCGCATCGAGCATCGCCACGAGGCCGCGCCGTGCAACCTCGGCACAGCAGGCTTCGAGGATGCTCGTGCCAATCCGTTCGCGGCGCCGCGACGTGGTCACCAGCACCATGCTGATCCAAGCGAAATCATCAGGATAGGGAAGCACAGCGGCGGACGCGACCGTGACGCCGTGAGCCGACCGAAGTCCCAGTACGGTGCCATGTCGCAGGAATAAAGCCCAATCTTCAATCGTCTGGTTCCAGCCGGCTTCAGCCGACAACGCGACGCAATCGCTAATGCGGTCCTCGGTCACTCGACTGAATTGCAAAACGTCAATAGACCCCATCGCGGACCTCGAAATGGGTCGGCTTATTCAAACTTAGCCGATCGTTCGCGACCCAGTCGGCGATCCAGTCGATCATCTGCTCGAGCGTTACCCTTGGGCAACCAAAAAGACGGACAGCTTGGGATGCATCGGTCAGTAGTGCGGTCGGCGATTCCTCGCCGACGATCTGTGGCTTTTTGCCAAGGCGCTCGCCAAACACCCCAGCAAGCCATCGGATAGATACGATCTCGGGCCCGGAGACGTTGAGTGGGCTCGTCGGGGTGGTCGCATGCCGCAACAAGCGCAGCGCCAGAGCGTTGGCATCACCCTGCCAGATCACGTTGACGTGGCCTGTGGTGACGTCGATCGGCGCTTGATCGCGTACCTTGCGCGCAATGTCGAACAAAACGCCATATCGCATATCGATGGCATAGTTCAGGCGGAACAGCCGGCCCGGCGTGGCGTAACGTGTTGAGAAATACTCGAACATACGCTCGCGTCCGACGCAGGAATTGGCGTATTCGCCGAGTGGGATCAGGGCAGTTTCCTCGTCCGCACCCCCGCTTGCGACAGGGACAAATGGATAAACGCAGCCGGTCGAGAAGACGACGATCCGCGAACCGCGAAAAAGTTGTGCGACAATCGCCGGGACCTGAACGTTCATCGCCCAGGTCAACGCCGGATTGGTGTGGGCACCAAATTTCCTGCCAGCCATAAAGATGACGTTGCGGATTCGTGGCAGTGCTGCTGCCGCAGCCTGGTCTAAGAGATCGCAGACAATGGTTTCGACACCGCTGGCCTCCAGGCTTTCGCGCACGCCGGCTTCGGTGAAACGTGCAACGCCGACGACGCTCTTGTCGGGCGCGGCGTTCCGTGCAAGGCGCGCCAGCGTCGGCCCCATTTTGCCTCCGACACCCAGCACGATGATGTCGCCATCGATTGCGGCAAGGTCGGCGGCGAGCGCCCGGCTTGGGCGACTGAGAAAGTCATCCAACTCATCAGGATCATTGAACTGCGAAGGCAACGGCTCGCCGTCAATCCAAGTGACCATGCCATCCTCAAGTCCTACCGATGCTGTGCCCCTCTCGGGCGGCATCGCAGCCTAGTTTGGTTCTCACCGCGTCCACTTCTCTTCTTGCGTCTGGCGATGTCAATATGGAGTGCGTCTACGATCACCAAGAGGATAAGCCATGACCATGCGCGTTGCCGCCATCGAGGTTAGCCACTGGCATGCGCTCAACGATGCCGCCTACCTGCGCCACCTCGTCGCCATGCCGGACGTGGAACTGGTCGCCATTCAAGACTCCGACGCTGGTCTGGTCGCGAGGCGAGCGGCCGAGGTGGGAACCCCGCAGACCTTTACAGACTATCGAGAGATGCTGACATCCACCCGACCTGATTTCGTCGTGGCACTCGGACGACATCGGCGGATGGCCGGGATCGCCCACGATTTGCTCGACCGGGGTTATCCGTTCCTGATGGAGAAGCCCATGGGGATCAATGCGCTTGAGGTGGAGGCGATCGCAGGCAAGGCGGCCCGGCTCAACGCGTTTGTCGCCGTCCCGCTGGCCCAGCGCTACGCGCCATTCGCCACGCGCGCCCGCGAGTTGCTCGCGGCGGGCCGTTTCGGTCCGCTGTCGCATATTTACATTCGGATCAACCGGCCCGGGCCGGCACGGTACAAAGCCTGGGATTGCGCCTGGATGCTCGATCCCACGGAAGCTGGCGGCGGCTGTCTTCGGAATCTGGGATCACACGGGTTGGACATGTTCCTTCATCTTACCGGCGAGCACGCGCAGGTAACTGGAGCCCAAGTGAGCGGGCGGGCGCATGAATACCCGGTTGAGGACTATGCTTCAGTATTGCTTCGTTCGGAGAGCGGTATTCTCGGCACAGTCGAAGTCGGCAATGGTTTCCCGCGTGATGGCACCGACGGCGAGTGGAAGATCGCTGGTCGCGACGCCATACTTACGATGAAAGACGGCCTCGTAAAGTTAGCTACCGCGGAGGGAGACCAGACATTTCCAGGCTCTAACGTCACTGCGCCCTATTTCACCGCAGTACGTGATGCGCTGGACCACTGGCAGCGGGGTGCGCCGCCGCCGATCAGCGTACATGACTGTGTAAAAGCCGTTCGCATGATCGACCAAGCATACGAACATGCCGGACTTCTAGCAACTGGAACTCCCTACAGCGCCCACGGCAAAACTAAGGTCCCTTGAAATCCATTTCTCGTGAAATTTGTTGTCCGCAGCACAAAATTGCCGGCCGGGATGGCGTTGGCAACGGATCGACTAAGACAACTCTCAGTGCAACTCTTCTTCCTCGAGCTCCCTAGCGACATCATCAAGCGCACGCTGCAGCCGTTGGCTTATTTCATCGATTTCATCGCTCTCGATGACCAGTGGTGGAGCGAACACCAGTCGGTCGCCCACGACGCGTAGGATCAATCCATGACGCATCGCGGCGACATCAACCCTGGTGCCCACCTTGAGCGCGCTATCGAAGGGAATGCGTTTTTCACCATCCCGCATCAGCTCCATGCCGAGGATGAGCCCCGCCC
>JBAPZR010000554.1:0-1730 GCA_049285335.1 Xanthobacteraceae bacterium
CGCGTCGCCTGTGAGCGCCAAAGCTTGGCAGCGGCAGCCGCCGAAATCTTTCATCCGCCGCGGACAACTGGCGCAGGGCTCTTTCATCCAGTCCGTGCCGCGGAAGGCATTGAAAGCCGGTGAGGACTGCCAGATGTCAGCAAGCGAATGCTCGCGCACGGACCAGAACTCAAGACCTGGAATGGTCTCGGCTGCATGACAGGGCAGAACCTTGCCGGACGGTGAGACGTTTAGCGACCGGCGCCCCCATCCGCCCATGCAGGGTTTGGGGTAGCGTGCGAAATAGTCTGGCAGAACAGCGTCGATCACGATGATGCTTTGGTAGCGTTGCCGCAGACCCTCCACAGAGGCAACCGCGCGCTCGACTTGCTGTCTGGTCGGCATCAGCTTCGCGCGGTTCGCAAGAGCCCAGCCCGTAATACTGAACATGGGCAATCTCGACCCGGCTGGCGCCGAGCGCGACCGCCTGGCTCACAGGCGACGCGCGTGCAGCAGATCCAGTCTGCCATCTATCGCCGCATCATATCCTCGTGGCCGAACTCGCGGAACAGCGCGACGACGCGCCCTACATCTACAGGCGCCAGCGGACCGAGCGCACCACAGCGGCTGAAATAGCCAAGGTGGGCTGACAGCACTGCTAAGTGCTCAAGAGTCCTTACCGTGTTGGAGGGTGTGTCATGCATCCAGACGTGCGCCCACCTCTCGCGCCGATGGCGTTGTGCATCACGGTAGACGATGTTCCGGTTTGGTTTGGGTCATTAGCTGCCGGGGCGCGGATGAATCGGGATGTCCGCTTTACCCCCCCCGAAAGCGGACACCTGCTCTCTCCGGTCAATCATGTCGCCCGAATGTGCCGTTTGCCGAGCTCGTGCGGCTTTCCCGGACCAGCATTGTCGACGAAATGCGCGAAGAGCACAGGCTCACGTTGCGTTGTTCGCTTCACTGGAACCTAGCGTCGCCATCAGCATTGCGCCGCGTCGGGTGTACTGCGTGGGCAAAACAAGCGGCATCAGCCCTTCGAATGCTTGACCGAGGTATTGAAGCTATGACGGACGACTGCATCGTCATGCGAGGACCTAATCATCAAAAATCCCATCATCATCAACGCACTGAGGAAGCAGAGCCCGAGAAACAGACGAAGCGAGGGGCGGGGGATGGCAGATAGAAGGGGTGAGGTAGTGTTCATGCAACTCAACTTCCCCCAGGGTTGAATGTTCCGGCTTGATTCAGTCCGCACCTTCTCTAGCGCTCCCAGTTACCTGGATCACTCGGCTCGAAACCCGCCACACAAAATTGGCTCCGGACGAATTTATAACGGGCTTCGCTTAAGAGCGGTCGAAAGAGGTCAGCATTGATCCGCGTCCAAAAAAAACGAGCGGCACAATTATAATTTATAGCCTTCTCGAATGAGCAATTTTGATCAGTATTCGCCTGGGTATGGGGTTTCACTAGCGCCAGCTGCTTGAGGGTCAAGGACCGTAGGTGGACCATTCAGTTTTCATGAAGGCCAATATACATTATTAATTTATTTTCTCCGGCGACTTGGCAAACTCTCGTCCCAGACACGGGCGCAGAACCGTGAGGGGTGGAAGGCCGCGATGAAGGCGTCCGCTGCTCAACGACGTTGAATGGGGGACCAAAACCATGATGGTCCGCATCAACGGTCTCGATACCCACTATATGTACCGTGACGTCGTCGATGTCGTCGAAACTTGTCCGCGCCTCGACAT
>JBAPZR010000555.1:0-6029 GCA_049285335.1 Xanthobacteraceae bacterium
GTCATCAGCGTAGGGAAGCAGCTACGTCGCGCCACGATTCCCATCGGCGGGCTATTTTCGATCCTTCAGCGGCGTGACCACGCAGATATACCATGACCGCGCCATGCAATGTTTGCAGGCGCTGTCATAAGCGACGCAGCGCGTGAGGTAAATGCTGAAACCAACTGTAACGCAGGAACACAAAGCCATGAGTGAATCAGCCTACTCCTACGCGACGCACCTAAACATCAAGTTTGACCCTCTCAAGCTGATCGACGTGTCTTCACTAGCCAAGGACGTTACGGACAAATGGTATAATCAGACACTTTGCAAGGTAAATGATTCCGTGGTTCGCCTTGGTGTAATGCAAGGCGAATACCATTGGCACAAGCACGATAACGACGATGAGTTCTTTTTTGTGCTCAGCGGAAAATTCATTATCGACCTCGAGGGCCGCTCGGTTGAGCTACTCCCAAATCAGGGCTTCGTTGTGCCAAAGGGCGTTATCCACTGCACGCGAGCACCGGAAAAGAGCATCATTTTGATGATTGAAACGGCTGCGATCGTGCCGACTGGCGATACCTGAGCACGATGCCTAATGACCCCGGTAGGAACAACCGCTTTGTGGAGGAAACGCCATGACCAAACGCATAACCCGGCGCGGCGCCAACACCGGCATTAGCGCCACCCTGCTTTCGCCCGCACTGTCGGCGGTTTCTGTGTTCGCGCAGGGCGCCGCACCAATCAAGATCGGCTTCGGCATGGCGCTGACCGGTCCGCTGGCGCCCAACGGCCAGCAGGCCCTGCTCGGCTCGCAGATCTGGGCAGAAGAAATCAATGCCAAAGGCGGGCTTCTTGGCCGGCAAATCGAGCTCATCCATTACGATGACCAGTCGAACCCTTCGACGATTCCGAGCATCTACACGAAGCTCCTCGATGTCGATAACTGCGACCTCGTGATCAGTGGCTATGCGACCAACATGGTCGCTCCCGCCATTCCCATCGTTATGCAGAAGAATAAAATGTTCATCGGCCTGTTCGCGCTCGATGCGAACGCCGAGTTCAAGTATCCAAAATACTTCTCTTTCATACCCAGCACCGGCCCGAACCCGAGAGCGGTTTTGACCGAGGGGTTCTTCCAAGTGGCCGCCGACCAGAATCCGAAGCCGCAGACGGTTGCGATCGCCGGCGATGACGCCGAGTTCTCGCACAACGCCATGGATGGCGCGCGCGTTAACGCAAAAACTTATGGCTTCAATATCGTCTACGACAAAAACTACCCCCCGAACACGACTGACTACTTGCCAATCATTCGCGCGATCCAGGCCACCAACGCCGATCTCGTGGTGATCTGCTCTTATCCACTCAGTTCGGTCGGCATCGTCCAAGCCGCCACCGAACTCGCCTTGAAACCGAAAATGTTCGGCGCCGGCATGGTTGGGCTGCAGGCTGTGGCGATTAAGAACAAGCTTAAATCCAAGCTCAATGGCATCGTGAATTACGAAAACTGGGTACCGTCACCGAAATTGATGGCGCCAGCGGCGGGCTTCTTCGAAAAGTATCAGGCGCGCGCGCCGGAGTTGGGCATCGATCCGCTCGGCTATTATCTCGGTGGCTGGGGCTACGCCCGTATGCAGCTGTTAGCCGATGCGATCACTGCGACCAAGAGCATTAGTGACGACAAGCTCGCCGATTACATGCACAGCCACACCTTCAACACGATAATGATTGACGGCATCAAATTTAGTAATAACGGCGAGTGGGTTAAAGCGCGCCAGCTGCAGGTGCAATATCATGACCTCACCGAGGCTGCGAACCTGCAAACCTGGCGCGGCATGAGCTATCAGACCGTGCTCACGCCTGCCGACGAAAAGACCGGCAACGTGATTTATCCCTACACTAAGGCATTGGGATAATCGGCGAAGTGGCCGTGGGCTCGACATACCACAATTATCCCGGCCCTTTGGCAGCGTCAGCGGCACAGCTTGCGGGCCTCATTTATCGTTATCCCGAGGTCATTGGCGGCCCGATGATCGCTCGCCAGATAGTCGATCAGCTCCTGGCATTGCCTGCGGCGTTGATGGGCGGCGCGCATCCGCTCGACAAACCGCCTGAAAGCGGCACGAAGCGAAAAGGTTCGGCGTGCAGTGCCTGCGGCGTCAGTTTCAGCTCGCGCACAACAAGACATGAGAAACTCCCAATCTGATCTGCCCCGAGTCTTTCCTCGGTTTTTCCTTGGCTGCCACCCGATTACTGCCCCGCCGCGCACCGGTTTTAAGCGTATTGCGCCTCGCCGTTGCCGAATGACCAATTTTCCTTGGCGACTTCCAGGAGGTTGAGGAAAATGTCTTGCGACCGCAGCCCCGGACTCTTGCCGAGTCGCTCGACGATGCGACGGTAGAGCGCCTTCTTCTGCTCGGAAGTGCGGGTATTGCTCACGGTCAGTTGAACAAGCACAAGATCGTCGCTGCGAGCGATGTTGAAGTATTTGCGGTCATAGATGAAATCGCGTGGCTCAAGCTCGTCCACGGTGGCGAAGAAGTCGTTCTCCGGCACGTTGAAGGTTTCGCGCAGCGATTCGTAGATGTTCTCGGCGATCGCCCGGCGATAGTCGGCGGGCTTGCCGGCCCGTAGTGAAATGCGAATGAGAGGCATGACCCTTCTCCTGTCCGAATAGCCGCTGACGCGGCCCGCGCCGTTATGGACCCTTGTCTCACTTAATTAAAATTGATAATTTAAAAGAAATACTTTTACGGAACTCATCAATGGAGTTGGCTAATCTCGACATGGATGTGCTGCGGACGCTGGCCGTCGCTATCGATCTCGGCGGTTTTGGCAAAGCGGCGGAGCGGCTGGGCCGCTCGCAGTCGGCTGTTAGCCTGCAAATGCGTCGACTCGAAGAGCGCGTCGGCCGCCCATTATTCCGCCGCGCGGGCCGGGGGCTTGCGCTGACCGACGCCGGCGACGTCGTGCTCGGCTATGCGCGACAAATTCTGGAATTGAATGATCAGGCAGTCGCGGCGGCACGCGGCATCGCCATCGGCGGCTCCGTGCGGTTTGGTGTGCCGCAAGATTTTGGCGATAGCTGGCTCCCGAATGTGCTAGCGCGTTTTAGTCGGGTTCATCCATCCGTGCTCATCGAGGTGCGCGTGGATCGCGCCAACAAACTTCTCGAGCGTATCGCCGAGGGTGGCCTCGATCTGGCGCTGATGTGGGGCAATCCGTCCGTTGCCAACACCGTGGTCGTTCAGCGCCTGCCGATGGTGTGGATCGGCCTCAAAGGTTACGCGATACCGAAGGGCGCTACGGTTCCGCTGGCGCTGTTTGAAGCACCGTGTGTGTTTCGCCAGCCGGCCGTCGAAGCACTGGAGCGAACACAGCGGCCGTGGCGGCTGGCCTTTTCT
This sequence comes from Xanthobacteraceae bacterium, assembly GCA_049285335.1. GTDB lineage: Bacteria > Pseudomonadota > Alphaproteobacteria > Rhizobiales > Xanthobacteraceae > BOG-931. Next base: position 3,384 of record JBAPZR010000555.1, read on the forward strand.
TCGCCGAGCCTAAGCGGATTGTGGGCGGCGGCCATTGCCGGCCTCGGCGTCACCGTGCGCACGCCGCTCGGCTTGCCGTCACCGCTAGCAATATTGGGCAAGTCCAGTGGTCTGCCGAAATTATCGCAGATCGCGCTATCGCTTTACACGGCACAACCGGAGCCGCCACAGGCTGTGGCGCGGTTGCGCGAAATCTTGACCGAGGAGCTGCCGCTGCCGCGTTAGGTCCGATTAGGCTCCGATAATGAGTCACACGGGACATTGGACTGAAGCTGCCGGCGACTCCACGGGCAGCATCGCCAAATTCCGCCCCTGATCCGCCTGGGCTTTCCTGAAGACGTCCACCGCGAAAAGCGGAATCAAACCGTGTCTGCTTCTGACGACAAGATGGTATATCGGTGCGGTTTCAATGTCCGGGTTGGCACACCCTCGTTGTTGATCTCGATCTGGAAGATTTCGGACAAGCCCGCCCGTCCAGACGACGTTAGTTGGAGTGCACGGTTGCCCGGCACACATTTGAGCCATCCGAACTCCAATAGACGATCCAGAATCCGAGCTCCGACGAGTCCCTTGAGGTGATAACGACGCTCGCTCCAGTCGAGACAAGGCTGGCAGAAAATCCGCCGAGTCCGCGGCCTCAGATCAACGCCAAACTCGGAAAGGAAACGCCCGCCCGAAGACGTGACCTCACCCCCTTCATCGGTGAGTACGATGTGCCCCAAGGACACAAGTGCATCGGTAACGGCGACTCCTACCTGGCCAGCCAGGTGATCGTAGCAACTTCGGGCAAAACGGAGTGCATCGTCGTTTGCCGATCGCGGGTGACGGCGAGGTGGCACCTCTAGGGCGGCGACGACCTTGATGCTCTCCAGCATTGTCGCGACCAGCGGGGACGCGATCCGATAATAGCTGAAGCGGCGACTGCAAGTGACAGTCAAAAGCCGCGCGGCAACCAGCTTGCTCAAGTGGCCGCTCGCCGTCGAGCGAGAGACATTGGCACAGTAAGCAAGCTCAGTGGCCGTCAGCGACTGGCCGCCCATAAGGGCGCTGAGCATCGTCGCTCGCGCAGTGTCACCCACGAGAGCGGCCACTTCCACAAGGTTTGCCGCCGCGACCATCCTTAACCCTATCGCCGATACCGGAAGCATATCAATCGAAAACAGTTCGGCATGCGCCGAACCGTTCGCGCGGGACAATTGCGAACCTCGCAGCAAGAATGCGCTGCAAATATGATCCTCCAGGAGTTAAACGTCACGTTGATCCGCACCCTTTATTTCGAGCAAGCAAGTATCATTGCTGCCGTAGTTTGCAGCCTGATCGTCGCCGGCTTCCTGAAGGGGGTAATCGGGGTCGGCATGCCAGTCGTCGCGCTGCCGCTGCTGTCGTTGTTCATCGACATCAAATCAGCGGCCATGCTCCTGAGCATGCCTTTGATCTTGAGCAACTTGCCGCAGGCGCTGGAGGGCGGAAAGACCGGACGGTGCCTCGTGCAATTGATGCCGGTGATTCTCGGCATGTTCCCGGTCTCTTCCTCGGCGTTCGAGTCCTGTTGGCGCTCGATGCGAACGTTGCAAAGATTATCGCGGGCCTAGTGCTTGTGGGTGTCGGCGGCGTCACGCTGCTCGCGCCGAAGCTGCAACTTCAATCTCGCTTGGTTTTACCAATCGGCATCACATTCGGATTTTTCGGCGGGATTCTGGGAGGCATCGCAGCGATGCCGGGACCGCTCGTTTTCATATTTCTGCTTGCAAGAGGACTGCGCGGAAAGGCGTTCACAAAGGAAGCATCGCTTTATCTCGTCGTCTCCGCCGGTTTGCTGGCAGTTCTTCTGACGGCCAGCCGCCAGTTCACTTGGCTTGACGTTTGTGTCTCGATGGCGGCGATGTTGCCAGTCGTGCTCGGCATGGACGTCGGACAACACATGCGCGATAAAATAGCACCCGAGACGTTCAAGAAACTGGTTTTGATCGCGGTCGTTGCCGCGGGCGCCGAGTTGCTGCGACATGGCTTCTTCGGTTGACGGGCTTGCCGGTGCCACTGGGGTTGGTTCGTCAGACGCCGCCGCAGCGTCGCGAAGTTGCGTCGGAGGCGGTAACTGCTTGCGTTGCCGCAAAAGTGCGGTGGCGACACTAACACACTGGAATTACTTGATTGCTACCGCGCGCGTTTGATGAGCGAGCATCGCCGGGCTCAACCATGCAATGCGACGATCAAGATGTGGCCATTGTTGGCCGCCATATTTGTTGCACCAAGCGAAAGTGGTAGCGGGGTGGCGAAGATGAGAACGATTTATGGGAGGCTCGTCGTAGCGCTTGCGGCACTCGTTGCATCCTTTGCGGTCGCCCAAGCTGAAACCCAACTCGATCCCGCGGATGTAAGCGCAGGCCTCAAGGCGATTTTCCGTTACGGCACGAGCACCCGGCAAGTCGTTGACCGTCTAAACTCCAACACGGTCACCCTGATGTCGGGAACGATCGGCGGCACCTACGTGCAGATTGGCGCCGATCTGGCATCAGTGCTCGACAACGGTGATGATCTTCGCGTCCTGCCGGTCGTTGGCCGCGGGTCGGTTCAAAGCGTCGCCGACATTCTGTACCTCAAGGGCGTCGACATCGGGATCGTGCGATCCGACACGCTCGATTACCT
>JBAPZR010000556.1:0-2392 GCA_049285335.1 Xanthobacteraceae bacterium
GTATCGATGCCGAGATGCCCGAACAGGGCCGAAAGCTCGTTCATGAAAGCGATGTTGAGATCGCGCTGGGTATTTTCGATGACTTTAGCCGCCTCCGCCACCTTGATCGAGGGCGCGCGATGAATGCCGGCCCTGACGACCGACCCATAGACATCGGCGACGATCTGCAGGGTTCGTTCATCTTGTCCGGCGACGACTTTGGTGATGGTCTCGAAGCGATGTTCCTTGTCGCCGGGATTGATGCGCTCCGGCGAATAGCCGAGCGTGAAGTCGCGGCCGCAGCGCAGACCCGAGGCCCTTTCCAAGATCGGCGCGCAGTCTTCCTCGACCGCGCCGGGATAGACGGTCGATTCGAAGACGACGATGTCGCCCGGCTTAAGGAATCGGCCCACCGTTTCCGAAGCGCCATAGACCGCGGTGAGATCGGGACGACGCGACGCATCGATCGGCGTCGGAACGGTGACGATGTAAAAATCCGCCTGCGCCATCGCTTGCGGATCAATTGAATAGAGGAGCGTTGGATGTGCGAGATCCGATGCCTCGACCTCACGCGTGCGATCGAAGCCGGCGCGCAGTTCCTCGACGCGCACGCGATCGATATCGAATCCGACCACCGGCGCGCCCGAGCGTGCGAAGGCGACCGCTACTGGCAGGCCGACATAGCCGAGCCCGATGACCGCAAGCTTGCGCGCATGCGCCGGCTTGCGTTCATGAGGCATGGCACCGCCCGAGGTTGGACGATCGCAACGTTGCGTTCGGAGACATCAATGACATGAGGGAATTTGCCGCCAAGCCAGCGAAGAAGAGGACCGCAAACCATATACGTTCAAGCATTGCGCGCGACAATCACATCAAATCCGCGGGTCGCGCTCCGGCAATTGTTGTGAGGGTGCGAACAAGAAGCCGAGCCATGCCAAGGCGCCGGGCAACGCGGCAAGGATGTTGGCAAGTCCGAAATACATCGAAAAGACGAGCGCTCGCTCAGGCGTCAATCCGTAATTTCCGAAAAGCGACACCATCGCCAGCTCGCGCAAGCCCCAGCCGCCGACCGTGAAAGGAACGAGCGCCACGCCGACCATCACGGCGAAGAGCATGGCGGCGTCCGCAACCGACAAACCGAGCCCTTGCGCCTGGCCAAGCGACCAGACCGCCGCGATCGTCAGGATATGAATGAGGCAACCGGCGCCGAGGATCGCGGCGCCGCGGGGTCCAAATACCGCGGCGCGGGCGCCGGTGAAGAATGTTTCGACCCAGCGGCCCTGCCGCGGTCGCCAACTTGCGAGCGCACGGCCAAGGCGCGGGCCAAGTAGAAGACAGAGAACCCCGACCGCGATCATGAGCGCAAGCACGCCGATGATCGCGCCGCGCTCGCCGCCGAATATGCCGAAGCTCGACGGCAAAAACAGAATTGCCAGCGTAAACACAAACAAGAGTCCGACGCCGACGCAACGGTCGATCACAACGCTCATTGCCGCATTGCGCCAGTCATTGCCGAAATGAACGAGAAACCACATGCGCACGCCGTCGCCGGCGACCATCGGCAAGATCTGACCGAAGAATTGTCCGATGGCCGCCGCCACGCTCATCCAGAACGGCGTCAATTGAACGCCGCTCATGCCCAAAACCTTGGCAATCTGCAGCCATCGCAGTCCCACGATCGGTATTTGCAGCGCCAGCAGCAAGATCGCGACCGCGGCCCAAGACACGACGAGGCCCGGCAGCGTGCGTCGCAGCTCGGCCACGTCGATATGCCGAAACAAAAACCAGAAACAAACAATCGTGAAGGCAATCTTGAGCGCCAAAACGGCGCCCTGCCCCTTCGTCAAATTTCGAACCGACGGGAATGTGGCTTCGCGGCTCAATTTCGGTCTCTTGCAGGTTGGCGAGGACTGATTTGCCGATACGACTGGTGTCCCGGTTCCGAAATCCGCCACACCGTGCGGCGCGCTCTGAACGAATTTCGGAATCGAAAGGACACTAGAACCTCAAATCCACCACACTGGCGCGGGCTCTTGTAGATCGGGTAAAACGCGAGATCAACCCGCCGAGACGCCGTCGCAGATCAAACGCGGATCGGCGCGCAAATCACCTACGACAAAGTTGTGGAGCTCGACGGAAGCGGTTACCTAAGATCGGTCATCCCTGAAAAGAACGCCTCGCATGTGCGGCATCGCTGGATTCTTGAACGACGCCTCGAACGAGCTTACGCGCGAGCTCGGCGAAATTTCGTCGGCTATGAATGTCAGCCTGCAACACCGCGGACCTGACGATCACGGCGTTTGGATCGACGAAAACGCCGGCGTTGCACTCGTCCATCGCAGGCTCTCCATTCTCGACCTGTCGCCTGCCGGCCATCAACCGATGATTTCGGCCGATGAGCGTTTTGTCATCA
>JBAPZR010000557.1:0-4391 GCA_049285335.1 Xanthobacteraceae bacterium
ACCAATGTCCGCTTTACCCCCGAAAGCGGACATGGTGCAGCACGATCGTGATGTCCGCTTTGTGCCAAAAGCGGACATGACGGCAAGTCGGCCGGGCACAAGGGCTTGACCGCCTGCCCCCGAGCCCTTCGATGCTTTTGGCTACCGCGCGAGTTACTCGGCGGCTTCCGTGCGTTCGGAAAAAGGGTCACAACAAAGCGTATTGCGCGCGTTCGCGCTTGGCCAGGAGCGGTAGCGCTTGACCCGCGATGGTATGTCTTAAAGTATGCGCTTTCCTGGTGCGCCTTTAATGCCGCTTCATCACGAAACAGTTCGTAGAATAGAAATTGCGCCGGATTGTCCTTGTTACGTCCTATCAGGAACAGTTTAGCGCCGGGATCGCTTTGTGCTTCAGGCAGAAAGCGATGGAGGATGTCAGCGACCTTGTCAGCTTGTCCCTCTTTCGCCTCCCACTGCGCGACTACCAACAGTCCGCCAGCGACGGCTTCCCCGACAGTCATCTTGTTCGATGCATACTGAATCATGTTCATGGCCTTACCTCCTTGCTACTGAGCTCGAAACGACAAATCTTTGATGGCGACGCCAGGACTGATCGCGCGAAGTTATAGCAGTCGTTCCGGGGGTCTTGTTTCGTTGGTAATCGAAGTATCAATGTCGTGAACGAGTCGATCGGCGAAGTTCAGACGATGTCCGCTTTACCTCCGAAAGCGGACATCGCTGAGCGGGATCGTCATGTCCGCTTTGTGCCAGAAGCGGACATCATAACTCCACAACTCCGCTGACGGCCTGGCGGCGCGATTGCCCCTTTGCGATACGGTGGATGTCGCCGCGGGTAATTCCAATGTCGGCCAATTCGCGGTCGCTCAAGCGGGAAAGCTCCTGGACCGCGCGCTCATACCGCTTCCAATGCTGAATGAAGCAAAGGATCGGTGACAACATGGACTTGGTCCTCCTCCAACCGAAGTCGACGAAGGTGACGGCGAAAGCTGCGGCGACCGCGCACCAGCCGTAGAAAGGTCCTCTACTTCCTCGAAGCGCTGGAATTTCCGGAACCGTGAGATTGTGGGCCATAACCGCCTCCTTTGCTCTTGAGGCAAAGATCGGCGGGCGGGCAAGCCTTAGCCACCCGAATTACTTCGGTCACGAACGAAGCATCGGCGGTGGTAATGGCGCCTTGCCTTGCACATATTGGTTAGTATGTCGAATGCACCGCAAATCGCGGAGGTCGCTGCACTGGTCGGCGATCCGGCGCGGGCCAATATGCTCGTCGCGCTGCTTGGCGGGCGGGCGCTCACCGCGACAGAGCTTGGCTATGCCGCCGGCGTATCGCCACCAACTACCAGCGGCCATCTTGGCAAGTTGTTCGCCGCGCGGCTTGTCATGCTCATGAAGCAAGGCCGCCACCGTTATTATCGGCTGGCTGGTCCGCACGTTGCCCATTTGCTGGAAAGCATCATGCATGTCGCAATCGACGGGCCGCCGCGCTACCAGCCGCGCTCAAAAGCCGATGATCAGATGCGCCGCGCGCGCACCTGCTACGATCACATCGCCGGCGCGCTCGGCGTCGATCTTGCCGACTCGATGATTGCCCATGATTTCGTCGTACTCGGTGACGAAGCAGGCGAAGTAACGCCGGCCGGCACGAGATTCTTGACAAGGCTCGGCGTCGATCTTGCCGCTGCGCGTGCAAAGCGTCGGGTGTTTTGTCGTCCTTGTCTCGATTGGACAGAGCGACGTCCGCACATTGGTGGCGCATTCGGTGCAGCAGTAGCCAAGCGGTGCTTCGACCTGAAATGGATCGAGCAGGTTCGCGACAGCCGCGCACTCGCCATCACGCCAGCCGGCCATCGCGGCCTTGTGGAAGCCTTTGGGCTCTCGGTCTGACGCCGCTCCACATCGAATGGCACAAAGCGGACATTACGGCTGGCCTGATCGATGTCCGCTTTGCGTCATAAGCGGACATTCGGGCCAAGAAGCTTGATGTCCGCTTTACCCCCGAAAGCGGACATTAACTGACGCACCCTCGATGTCCGCTTTGTGCCAACAGCAGACATTCAGGCCACTGGTCGATATTATTGATAGTGTGCCTAGGAAGACGCTCAAGTTCGCGGGGCATCACCATGAAGTTTCCCCGGCGACAATTTCTGCATCTAGCCGCAGCCGCTGGTGCGCTGCTGGTTGCTTTGCGCGTCGTAAGGGCAGACACTTATCCGTCGCGGCCGGTGCGCTTCATCGTTGGATTCCCCGCCGGCAACGCATCCGATGTGCTCGCGCGGCTTATGGGCCAAGGGTTATCGGATCGGCTCGCTCAAAAGTTCGTCGTCGAGAACCGACCAGGTGCCGGCAGTAATGTCGGCACCGAAGTGGTCGTGCGAGCGCCACCGGATGGCTACACTCTGCTCCTCATTACCCCCTCTAATGCGATCAATAAGACGCTCTATGAAAAGCTGAACTTCGATTTCATCAACGACATCGCACCGATTGCAAGCATTTGCCAAAACCCCTACGTCATGGCGGTCACTCCATCATTCCCGGCCAAGACCGTTCCCGAGTTTATTGCGTACGCCAAGTCCAATCCGGGCAAGATCAACATGGCGTCTACCGGCGTTGGAACTTCGACCCATGTCTTCGGCGAACTGTTCAAGACGACGGCCGGCGTCGACTTGGCCCATGTCCCGTATCGTGGGAACTTCGTACCCGATCTGCTCGGCGGCGAGGTACAGGTCGTATTTGCTCCGATAACTCATTTGATCGCCTATATTAGAAGCGGCCAGGTTCGCGCTCTTGCCGTGACTACGGCGACACGCTCAGAGGCGCTACCAGATGTCCCGACCATGGCGGAATTCGTGCCGGGATATGAGGCCACCGGCTGGTATGGCATCGGCGCTCCGAAAGGCACGCCCGCCGAGGTCATCGATAGACTTAATAAAAAGACCGGCACCACTCTCGCTGATCCAGAATTCAGCGCGCGTCTTACCGATTTGGCCGCGGTGCCGATGCCGATGACGCCCGCCGAATTCGAGAAATTCATCGGCGACGAAACAGAAAAGTGGGCCAAGGTGATCCGGGCGGCCGGCATCAAGGTGGAGTGATCCGCTCCGACATTCCATAAATGCCGTTACGCGCCTTCGGCGACGATTCGATCACTTTGTCCGCATTGATTTTCCTAAGCCGTCCGTTTCGGGAAGTAGAGCCGAAAGTGACCCGCACCCCCATCGATGTACATGCGGCCTTCCCTAAGAATGTCGCGACCAATCAAAACGTCATAGGGCGCGAGGTAATCGAGTACGGAAAAGTCTCGGATGAACTCAACCCCATTCTTGAACCGAACTAAGCCTCGGATCGTCGGGGGACCTTCAAGGCCATAAATGTGCGACAAGCTGCGAACTCCCCGTAGGCCACCTTCCATCTTCAGTGCCAGGCGTGGCGAGATACAAGATGACTTAGATCCCGTATCGATCAGTGCGCCCACCTCGTGGTGTGCCAGTGTCGTTCCTTGCTCCGTAACCGCGGCGATGCCGACTTCCAGATTCGGCCCCATCTGCTCCATTGCCCTTGGATCAAAAGAGACGGACAGAAGGTGCCAGTTGCCGTCCCGCGCCAGCGGGTCATCTTCTTCGTTCATGGCGGTCAGATATACCGAACCTATTCGGATTGCCGCGCGCTGGCCGTGAGCGATCAGGCGGCGGCCGTTTAAGGAAATCGCGTCGTCGCATTGGCAGCCCCAAGGCTGAAAGCAAGGCATCGTAGCGGTTCAAACTGGTAGGCTAGAAGTGGTCAAAACGGCGCTTGGGCATGTCCGCTTTGGGTCAAAAGCGGACATTCCGCAGAGCAATCGCTATGTCCGCTTTGCCCCCAAAAGCGGACATTCACGCGTGTGATGTCCGAGCGCGAAACCATTTACCTTGCTCGATACAACCTCGCGTTTATCGTGTTGCTTAAGGATCATTTCATTCGAAGGTCCCTAATCTCGATGGAGCAAAAAACAAGAATAACCGGGGGGCGTCCAAACATGGGAATGAGGAGCCACTATGGAAACTTTTGATGGACGAAACGGATGCTTCGATGTTTTGGCGGAGCGGTCGAACGAGTGCGTGCGCCTAATCCGCAAGCTGCGCTGGATCGGCATGGATGACGAAGCGGAGCGGGTATCCGCACAATTAAGCGCGTGGCCGTCCCGGCCTACCGAAAACGTAATTGCCGGTCCGTGGGCGACGGACTAACAATGCGATGGGCGATAGGTGCCCGACCGGCTACCGGTCATCCTTGCGATACGTGACAATGAGTTCTGTTGCTTGTGCGAATGCCTTAGAAGAGGATGCTACAAATGAAGCGCATAATTCTTGCTGTTATGTTTGGTGCCTTTGTCACCAGCACCGCTATGGCGCAGT
>JBAPZR010000558.1:0-1531 GCA_049285335.1 Xanthobacteraceae bacterium
GACTACGGGAGCACACCTATGGGCCGATCGCTTCGACGGTACACTTGAGGACGTTTTTGACCTTCAGGACAAAGTAACCGTTAGCGTCGTAAGTGCCATAGCGCCGAAGCTGGAGCGGGTTGAGATAGAGCGGGCCAAACGCAAACCGACGGAGAATCTCGACGCTTACGACCATTTTCTGCGTGGAATGGCAAACGTCCATCAATGGACAAGGGCTGCTAACGATGAGGCGTTGCGCCTATTCTACAAGGCTGTTGAGCTCGATCCGGAGTTTGCCTCGGCCTACGGCATGGCCGCATGGTGCTATATCTGGCGAAAACTAAATGGCTGGGTGATCGACCGCGCGCAGGAAACTTCCGAGGGTGCACGGTTGGCTAGGCGTGCTGTGGAGCTGGGCAAGGATGACGCGGTCGCCTTGTCGAGGGGTGGACATGCGCTCGCGTGGTTCGTTCGTGACCTTGATAACGGCGCAGCCTTTATAGACAGGGCCCTTGTACTGAATCCGAATTTGGCAGCAGCATGGAACCTCAGCGGTTGGGTAAGGGCGTATCGAGGTGAACTCGACTTAGCGATCGAGCATCACGCGCGCGCAATGCGTCTGAGCCCGCTGGATCCAATTCTCTATAACATGCAGGTTGGGACCGCGTTCGCGCATTTTCTTGCCGGTCGTTATGACGAGGCATCTGGATGGGCAAACAGAGCCTTAAGCGAGCAGCCGAACTATCCGGCCGCCAACCGCATTCTAGCAGCCAGCAACGCATTCGCCGGTCACTTGAGTGAAGCGCATGAGGCAATGGCGCGCTTGCGTGAACTAGATCCTTCGTTGCGCGTGTCTAATCTGAACGAAGTGTTTCCTCTTCGTCGATCGGACGATCTCGCTAAGTTTGCCGAAGGCTTGCGAAAGGCTGGTCTTCCTAACTGAGTGATAGCCATCGTCCAGGGCCTCTTCATCACCGTGATAGTTTCGGGATTGAAATGTGCCGCATTCGCCACGGATCACCTCTCGTACAATCATTGCTAGCGTTCATAAGTCACGCCCAAAAGCATCTGCCCCACCCGGCTATACGGCGCTAGACGACAAGAGAGGGCAGCGGTGACCACTGTTGTGCGCGAGCGCCACACTGATGGTGCAGCGGATGTGCTGCACTTTGCCGCAGGATGGCTAAACGTTGCGAACGGTAGCAGTTGTTGCTGTGAACTAACGCGTGCCTGCGGTTTCTTCTGAGCCCCGCTCTTTTCTGTATTGTCGACGCCGATGGTGCGGCGCACACCCGTTAGTGTCGCAAGTTGGGTTGAAAGACTAGGTTGTGCTAAATCAACTGTGGAATAAGATTTACCAAAATCGACAGACCGCGTGCGACGCTGTCAGCATCACAAAGAAAAATTCTCGCGCCTCGCACACAGGACCAGTTGGGAGGACAGAGTGACCACGACTGTGAAAACACCAGGACTCGCTTCCGAGGGCACGCGTTGGGGACAATTAATCCTCTGCATCATCTGCATGGTGCTGATCGCCAACCTGCAATACGGT
>JBAPZR010000559.1:0-18452 GCA_049285335.1 Xanthobacteraceae bacterium
CCAAGGATGGCCGCGTGGGAAATCGGCCGCAAACGGATATAGCGAAAAATGAAGCCGACAGGAGACGCGGCGTAACCCGTTAGTTCGGTCATTCGCTTTGTATGCTCCACCCCGCGAACCTGCGAACGTCCCCTGACCCTGAACAAGCACGGACCTTTCATGTTCCGCCGCCGTTTGGCGCGTCTGCATCAATATTCGGTGCAGATTGTTACGGCGGCTGAGCAACACTATTTGGACATCGTATGTCGTTGATAATCTACGTCGAGCAGGAAAAGTTCCAAGGGAGCGAAAAAATTAAGTTCCCTTCATGATTCGAAATATTTCGCTGTTGCGACGTTGTCGCTAGTCGTCCGGTGAGAATCTGATCAAAACAATCGAGGGACTTTATCGATGCACATTGCTCAAGTTGCGCCGTTAACGGAGGCCATTCCGCCGAAGCTGTATGGCGGCACCGAACGAGTCGTATCATGGCTGACCGAAGAGCTCATCGCGCTTGGGCATGAGGTTACTCTTTTTGCCAGCGGCGATTCGGTGACGTCGGCCCGGCTGGAAGCGGTCTGGCCGCGGGCTTTGCGGCTGGACGGCTCGGTTCGAGACCCGAACGCACTTCATATATTGATGCTTGAGCACGTCTATCAACGCGCGTCCGAGTTCGATTTTCTGCACTGCCATCTCGACTATTATCCATGGTCGCTGTTTTTGCGGCAGCGGACGCCATTCCTGACGACCTTGCATGGGCGACTCGATCTGCCGGAGCACCAGCCGCTTTTCGACATGTTTTCGTCGGTGCCGGTGGTGTCGATCTCGAACGCGCAACGCCGACCCCTGCCGCAGGCGCATTGGGTGCGCACGGTTCATCACGGGCTACCCGAACGGCTCCTAATGCCGAAGCCGGTCAAGCCGTCCTATTTTGCCTTTCTCGGCCGCATTGCGCCCGAGAAGGGCGTCGACCGCGCCATTCGCATCGCGCAGCACTGCGGCGTACCATTGAAGATCGCCGCCAAGGTCGACAAGGTCGACGAGGAATACTTTCACGAGCGGATCAAGCCTCTGCTCTCCTCAAGCAATATCGAGTTCATCGGCGAGATCGGCGACAAAGACAAATCGGAATTCCTAAGCGGCGCGATGGTGCTCTTGGTTCCGATCGATTGGCCCGAGCCTTTTGGCCTGGTGATGATCGAGGCCATGGCCTGCGGGACGCCGGTGATCGCGTTTAATCGCGGCTCGGCGCCGGAGGTCATCGATGACGGCGTCACCGGCTTCGTGGTTGAGGACATCAATGGCGCGATCGGCGCCGTCGATCGGCTGGGTCATCTGTCGCGGGAAAAGGTCCGCAAACGTTTCGAGCAGCGCTTTACTGCACGGCGCATGGCTCAGGATTATTTGAGCTCCTATCGCGGCCTCATGGACGCGGTCACTCCGCACCTCCGCCTCGTCACCGACGAAGCCCCGGCCCTTTAACAACGCTGCAACGGCATGCAAATGCGACAGGCGCGCGCTCTGCGCGCCTTCGCTTTTTTTGCCGAAGCTTAAACTTGCGCCTCCTGCGCTGGTCTTGTCTCCGGCATCATTCGCCAGGCCAGCGCCAAGCCGACAAAGGCGACCGTGGCCAAGCTCGCGAACGCCGCCGGGCTGCCGAAACGGTCGCTCAGGTAGCCGGCAAGCGTCGCGCTCAGTGAGGCGCCGATACCGGTCGCGGTGCCGAGGATACCCTGGCCGAGATTGAAGTGTCCGGTGCCGCGCGTCAGGTCGGCCACCACCAACGGGACCATGACCGCGAGGACCGCCGCCGTCATGCCATCGAGAAGCTGCACCGCAATCAACGCAAATGGATTGGTGATCGAGGCGAAGAGGAGACCGCGGATCGGCAAAGCGGCGAACCCGATCAAGAGCAGAGGCCGCCGGCCCCAGATTTGCGCCCGCATACCGACCCACGGCGAAAGAGCTGCGACGACGAGTTGCGGCACGACGATGCAGGCGGCGATGATAAGAGTTGCCCAATGCGCGGACTTCATCGTGACCACGCTGCCGATCAGCGGCAGCATCGCCGCGTTGGCGAGATGAAACAAAAGTAAGCAACCGGCGAAAATCAGAAGCGATCGGTTTTGCATCAACGTGCCCGGCCGAACCGGTCGCTTGGCTGGGGCCTGACGCGGCGGCGCGCCGTGAGCGCGTTCCGGGTCGATTTCGTTTTCAGCGATGGAGCGCAGCGCGATCAGCGCCGGAACGAGCAGCACCACCGTGACGATGAACACCGCGCGCGCCGAAAGCAGATAACCGCACGCACCCATAGCCGCCGCAGCCAAGCCGTTGCCTACCGAGGCGAATCGTGCGTTGCGGCCGAACCGCCGGCCGATGGCGGCATGGCCAACGAGCCCGAGGCTGATCGCGGCGATCGCAGGGCCAAGCACGCAGCTTGCCAGCGCATGAAGAACCGATCCCGCGAGCACCATCGGAAAAATCGGCAGCGCCGCGTAGGTCAATGCGCTGATGCAGATGGCGACAACCGCCGCGCCGGCGACGAAGCGCTCCGAGCGCGCGTAGTCGACCAGAGCGCCACCGGGGATCTGCCCGATCAATCCGACAAAGCTCGCGGCCGATAGGACGAGCCCGATATCGACCTGGGTCCACCGTTGCGCCGTAAGATAGACCGAAACGAACGGGCCAAAGCCGGTTTGCACGTCGGCGACGAAGAAAATAAACCAGTCGAGCCCTCGCAAGCTCCGCGCCGAGGGCGCAAGCGGCTCGGCGGCGTCCGACTCCGGCACCAGCGCCGGCTTTGTTCGCGGGGTCATATCCTCGGGAGGCTCGGGCCGTTCGCGAATTCGGCGTGAGAGATTTGCGCGCAGGATTTATCTCCAGCAGTCGTCCGGAATTCGTGTTGTCGATTTTGGCGCGGATGAATGGAAATCGCGCGTCATTCAAACGGCAGTGGCTCGAGCTTGCCGAGCGCACCTAGAACGACGATGGGTTTACCGTCCTGATATTCGGGAGCCGCTTTGACCTGATCGCGGGTAAGATCAAGGGTGATTTTGGCGTCGGCTTGGCCTGGCGGCGGAAAGTGTAGGGCGTTCCATTCCACAGCAATTTTGCGGCTACCGACGCCGAGAAAACCGCCGAAATCGATAATCGCGGCGCGCACGCGGCCGCTGCGATCGACGATCACATCCACAATCCGACCCATGTTCTCGTTGGCGGCGCTCAAAACCTCGCGGCCAAGGATGCCGCCGGCTTCGTGGTTGTTAAGTACGGTGACCGACGGTGCTTCCTCGACATTACCTGCCGGATGGTCGGCGGGTTGGCTCGCCGCCGGCGTTTGTGTGTCTTCGGCCAACACAAAACCGCCCGCATAGCCGGTCATCAGGATGACGAGCACCGCTGTTATCAAGGGCTTATGACCCGGCATGATCGCTCCGATGGAACTTACTGCATTAAGCGAGGCCAATCCGGCCGGTTCCAGCTTCGAGTGCCATTGGTGCGAAAATAAGCCGCAGCCCGGTTCCAAACTTGGAACCGAAATCGGCTCACGTTCCAAACACGATCGAAACGCGGATGTCGCCGTTGATCCGCGGCGTGTCAAGCGACACGGTCTTGCCATGGCGTCTCACGCGCAGATCAACGCTCGATGACGAAAGCCGCAGATCGCGCAGCGTTACTTCGTCCAAAAACTCCGGCAGGCGCGGATTGCGCAACCGGATTTCATGCGCGAACGGATCGAATTCGAGACCGAGCGACGCTTCAAGCAACGTGAACGGCGTCGCGCTTGCCCAGGCTTGCGGCGAACAGGCCACCGGATAAAGCGTCGGACCGTGACCGTGCTGACGCCGAAAACCGCAGAACAATTCCGGCAGACGCCGCTGATCCATGTACGTCGCAGCGCTGAAGAGCGCGCCGAACATCATTTCGACGAAGCCCTTGGCTTCGTAGCGCGCCAGCCCGAGCGCGATCAACGCATTGTCGTGTGGCCACACCGAGCCGTTGTGATACGACATGGGATTAAAGCGCACTTCGTCGTGTGCGACAGTCCGGATTCCCCATCCCGAGAAGAAGCTCGGCTGCAATAGCCCCGCGGCAACGCGCGCCGCGCGTTCGGGAGCTGCTATTCCGGTAAACAAAACCTGACCGGCATTGGACGTGCGCACGCGGCATGGCTTTTTGTCGCCGTCGAGCGCCAGCGCATAAGTTCCGAGATCTTCGCACCAGAACGCCGCCTCAAATCGTTCGGCTAGTCGCGTCGCTTCGGCATCGAGCTTGTCCGCTGCGGCTTTGTAGCCGAGCCGGCGTGCGCAACGCGCCGCCATCCGCTTGGCGGCATAGACATAGCCCTGGACCTCGACCAGCGCGATCGCCCCCTCGGCAAGCCGTCCGTCGGCGTGAAAGATCGCATCGTGCGAATCCTTCCAACCCTGATTGACGAGGCCGCGGTCGCTGGCGCGCCGATATTCGATGAAACCGTCGCCGTCGGGATCGCCCGGCCCGTCGATCCAGCCAAGCGCTGCTTCGATCGCCGGCCACAATTCCATGATGGTCTCGCGGTCACCGGTGCGTTCCGCATATAGTCCGGCAAGCAGGACAAAGAGCGGCGTCGAGTCGACGCTGCCGTAATAAAGGCCGAACGGGACTTCGCGTAGCGCCGCCATTTCGCCGCCGCGCATCTCGTGAAGGATTTTGCCGGGTTGCGCATCGGCGAGCGGATCGGTCGTCTTGGCCTGATAGGCCGCCAACCGGCGCAATACGCCGCGCGCCACTTCCGGGCTCCACCAAAGCATTTGCAGCGCCGCGATCAGGCCGTCGCGGCCGAACGTGGTCGAATACCAGGGTATCCCGGCATACGGATAACGGCCTTGCGGCGTATCCGTCATCAGCATTTCAAGGTCGGCTGCCGAGCGGCACAATATTTCATTGAAACGGGTATTCGAGGTCTGCACCGAAGTGCGCTCGCGCGTGGCGTCGCGCATCTCGCGGCGCGCCGCGATGAGTCCGCGCAGGAACGGCCGCGGCAGCGCGTTCGGACGATTGCAACTGATCGCCAGGAACAGCGGCAGCGTGTCGCCGGGCTCAAGATGCAGGTCGTAGATGGCGGCGTCCGTTTCCAGCCGGTCGGGCGCTGGGTCGAATTTGAGCGCGGTCGACCGTTCCTTGCCGTCGAGCCCGCGATAGGCCAACACCACGCGATCGTCAGCCAGACGTTTCGCGGTGGCGATGCCGCGGCGTTCGCGATGAGAACCGCGCACCTCGAACAAGTCGGCAAAGTCGTTGCCGAATAAAATCGTCAGCCGCAGGTTGAGCGTCTGGTCGCTGTAGTTGCGGACGCCGAGCCGCTGATACGCCGTGTCGTTCCAGATGAAGAGGGTCCGCAAAATGTGTACGCGATCCTTCTCCATCGCGATCCGTTGACCGTCGAACAGGTCCGGATTGGTCAAATCGACGAAGAACGCGGTGTTGTCGTCGCGGAGATTGGCGCCGAGCAGAAGCGGCGGCCTGTCGTTCAGCAGCAATTCGAGGCGCGACAGGTGGCGCGTGTCGTCGTGAAACAGTCCGGAAGCGCCGACAAAGTACGTGCCGATGTCGCCGCGGCTGTCGAAGACGATGAAAGTATCGCCGTGCTTGAGGGCGCGCGGCGGGCCGGACGGAGCCGCCGTGATGCTGAACGTCGATTCGGGAAACATATCCGCGGAAAATTCCGGCGCCGGCCCGGCGGTCGGGTGCCCGGCGAGCGCGATCTTACCTACTTTGGGCGATTGAAGGGGCATAGTTTGAATCCAGACGACGTTGGAAGCCCGGCCTCGGCCTACCGGCCGGCGTTTCCGTAAATGAAGCCAATCACGCGGTTGATCGGATCGACGAGCACCATCGCCCTCGACAATATATACCGCGCGCAAAGCTGGTTGAAGCATCGCGCGCGGCAGCTCGTCTCCGCGGCGAACGTTTCCACCGCGATTTTGTTCCCTCTAAGGCGACCCAAGGCGATCCGGCTCGGAAGCCAACCGATCAAAACATCGTTGCCATTAACGCCTGTGGCGGCCAAACGCGGCCGACGCGATTTTGCAGCGCAACGATTGCGGAAAATTAATCCGGAACTTTCTTTTCGCCATCTAGAAACCCGCAATGGGTGAGAACAGTTGGAATGTAAAGAGCTTTAGAATGCGTGCCCTGCCCCGATTGTTGCGTTTGGCGGGCACGATAACAATTGAGAAACGCCCATGAACACCTCTGTCAAGAGAACCATAGGAATTTTTGCGACCAGCGTTGCCGTCGGTGCGTTCTGCCTTGCGACGGATGTCCCGGCAATGGCGAAAGGGCCTGGCGGCTTTCACGGCGGCGGAGGCGGCGGCATGCATTTCGGCGGCGGTGGAGGTTTCCATCCGTCGTTTGGTGGTGGCGGCATGCATGGTTTTGGCGGCTTCCATGGCTTTGCAGCCCACGGTCCGATCCATATGGGCCGCGCCTTTAACCCGCACGGATTCTCCGCTCACGCCTTTCACGGGCATGGACTTGCCGGCCATCATTATGCGGGCCACGCCATCTACGGCGGTCATCATGTCGCCGGTCATAATCTCGGTCACCAAAATCTCGCGCACCATGAAATCGGCGCTCACGGCCACAACGCGCTCGAGCATAATCGACCAAACGGTCTCAATGAGGCCAACGCGCACCATGAGCTCAACCACGAACAATTGACGCACAATCAGTTCGCGGGGAAGAATTTCCACGGCGTGGAAAACTTCAACAAGACCGGCTTCAATCGCAATGCGTTCGGCGACAATGCCCGGTGGAATCGGTGGGGCGGCCGTTTCTGGGGCGCGGGCTGGAACAATTGGGGCGGCGGTTGGGGCGGTTGGGCCGGACCCGTGTTCTGGCCGTTCCTGCTCGGCGACGCCCTGACCTTCATCTTGTGGCCGTATGACTACTACGACCCGTTCTGGGTTTACGGCCCCGATTTCATTTTCGCCAGCATCTTCGCGCCCGGTCCCTATTTCGGGCTCGATTACGGTTACGGACCCGACTATTACGGCGCCGACTACGGCTATGCCGGCCTGCCGAGCATCTACTACAACAATTACCAAGGCGGAGGCGGTGGAGGCGGCGGCACGGCCAGCGGCCAGTCGGCGACCAGAACCGCGGCCACGAACGCGGCTGCGACCGACCAAGGCGATCGCCAGGCGCTCGCCGAAACAAATACCGCGGCAATCGAAAGCTGCACCGGCCTCGCGCCGGGCGTGACAAATCTGCCGATCGACCAGATCCGGCAGACCGTTCATCCGACGGCCGACCAACAAAATACGCTCGACGAGCTCAACACCGCGTCGTCAAAGGCAAGCGACATCATCAAGGCCTCGTGCCCGACATCGGTGCCGCTCACGCCGGTCGGCCGGCTTGACGCCGCCGAGCAGCGACTGCAAGCGACCGTCAAGTCCATCCAGCTTATCCGCACGCCGCTCGAGCGTTTCTACAATTCATTGAGCGACGAGCAGAAGCAGCAATTCAACGCGATGAATGCCTCCGGCAAGAGCGGCGGCTCGGCCGGCAACTCCTCGGCAAATCTGGCGGCGCTGTGCGGCCAGCAGTCGGGAAGTTTCGTCAACCTGCCGGTTCAGCGCATCGAGCAGGTGGTCGCGCCGACGTCTCAGCAGCAGAATGCCTTCGACGATTTGAAAAAGGCGGCGCAAAATGCGTCCGACCAGCTGCAGTCGTCCTGTCCGACCGCGGTGCCGCAATCGCCGGTCGCGCGGCTCGAGACGATCCAAACCCGGCTGAGCGCCATGGCCGACGCCATCAAATCGGTCCGCCCGAGCCTCGAGAGCTTCTACGCGTCGTTGAGCGACGAGCAGAAGGCGAAGTTCAACATGATGGGTCCGCCGGAATCGCCCTCGCAAGTGCAGTCGCAAGGCGGCGGTCAGCAGTAACGGACTAGCCGATCTAGTGTGGTGTATTTGAAGTTCCCATGATTCCGCGGCTGAGCTGCAGTCGGTTCAGTTTGAACGATTGCCGCTCTAAGTCTGCTCACCGCGATCCCGGCGTTCGCGCGCCCATTGCGCGGCGAAAAAGCCGAGGAACGCGAGTGGCACGATGCGCTGCCAGCCGATGTCGCGGCCGATTTGCACCGCGGTTGAGAGCATTCGCGGATCAAGGAGCCAGGACGGCGCGTGCGCTTTTGCGGCGCGCGCCAGTATGGCGCGCTCTTTGACCCTGCGGCGGATAAGCACGCTGATCAGCGCGGCGATGGTCGAGAAGCAGACGAAGATTCCGGCCATCACCAGGCCGGCGAAAACCGCGCCAAATTGCAGGGACAGCCAATAAAATCCGGCGACGCAGAGAAAAACGAACGCCGTAAGCGACGCCAAAGCCATGGCCGCGATCCAGACCAAGACCGCGGTGCTGGCGCCGCTTTTGGCCTGAATCTGTAGAGTGATCTCTTGTGTCAGGCCCTTGAACATGCCCGAACCCTCAAATTTTTCAGAGCCGCCAATGGTGCGGCGCTAAAGCAAAATGATTTTAGTTGAATCCACATTTCGCTTTAGCTCGTTGTTGGGGCGTGATCTTTTCGGAAAACCGGTTTCCACTTTTCCGGATCATGCTCTAACGACGCCACATCGCGCCGAGCAGAAAACCAATGCCGCCTATAATCGCCAGCGTGGTATAGGGCCGGTTCTTCAGCGAATCGTCGATGGCGGCAACGAAATTGTCGGAAACTTCCCGCATTGCGTCGACCGCTTCCCGGCTCTTGTCCTGCGCGTCGGACATAACGCCATCGACGCCGGTGCGAGCGCGCTGCCAAGCGGCGCCGCCCCGGTCGGAAAGAATTTGGCCGATTTGCTCGGCGAGCCGGCCGAAATCCTCGCGCAACGCCTGCAGATCATCCTGAATGTCTCTCGATGCGCCGGCGGCAGCATCCTTGATTTCGCGCGCGCCTTCACGCGCGTCTTTCGTCGTCTCGCGAAGATCGTGCGGCACTGTTGAGGCAGTCGTCATGGCCTTTACTCCGAGAACAAAAGGGCGCCGGTTTGCTCGAATAAGCTCCCAAAATCGAAAAAGTTCCAACTACTCAGGCAGCTGGACGTCCTCTGAGGGAAACAGGTGGTGGACGACCACAAGGAGAATAATCGACAACGGCACCGCGAGAAAGGCGCCGAACGGCCCCCACATCCAGGTCCAGAAAGCGAGCGCGAGAAACACCAGCAGCGGACTAAGCGTAAAGCTACGGCCGACAATCGTCGGCGTAATGAAATGCCCCTCCATTGTCGTCAGCGCCACGAGCCCGATCGGCGCGACGATGGCCTGGCCCAGCGACGGGAAAGTCACAAGACCGACACCGAACAGGATCACCACCATCAGCGCGGGGCCGACATAGGGCACGTAATTCAACATTGCCGCCAACACCCCGAATACGATCGGGTCCGGAAGGCCGATCAGCCAAGCGCCAAGCGCGACGATAACGCCAAGCACCGCGTTGACGATGGTGACGACGGTCAGGTAGGTGGCGAGATTGCGCTCGACGTCGCGCATGATCTTGAGAAACCGCAGCTTGGCGTCGCGGTCGCCGAACATCGAGACCAGCTGATTACGCAGCTGGATCTGGCCGACGATAAAAAAGAACAGCGTAGCGAAGAAAAGCAAGAACTCGCCGGCGGCCGGCGTGACAAAGGCGACGACCGGCAGGACGAAGTTTGCCGCAGGCTGGCTGACGCTTAACGTCGCTTCGTCGCCAAAGAACGTCTTCTGCAGTTCGTGCAATGCGGCGATCGGCTGATCGAGCACGGAAAGCTTTTGTTTGATTGAAGCGCCGATCTCCGGAGCGCGGCCGATCCATTCGTTGACCGGTCCGGCAAGCGTGGTTACCGCGAGAGTGAGCGCGCCGACGCCGACGAGCAAAATGAAAAGGCCGGTGATCCATGGCGATATGCCGAAACGCTTCGCCGTCTTGATAAGCGGCCCCATCGTCAGCGCGATCACCGCGGCGGCAAGGATCGGCAATAGGATGGCGCGCCCGACATAAAGAAAGGCGCCGAACAGGATGAGAAAGATGCCAATGTTCGCGGCTTGACCGGCCGACACCCACATCTTCTCGACGCTATCGACCGGCGAGGGATCGCTAATCTCGAGAGCGTGACGGAGTTCGCGACGTGCCCGGAAGTATTCCACAAAGCCTCCCTCGCGCGACCATCGCCGCAGGACCCCCGCTCAATAACCCCCCAATAAATGCCTCTTGCGCCGTTCGGTTCCTGATCACCAAAGCGACAAAAGCGCTTATTGCATGTCGCCACGATGCGGACAAATGCGGAAGCGAAAGCTGTCGCCAAACTCCGATGCCCAGCCGCATATCAACCTCAACAAGTCTCAACGCAATTGTGACTGGTTGAAATAAGGGACGCCCGGCGCCACCTCGAAAATGGCTCTACCGGGTATTATCACAGACGATGATGTGTTGAATTTAGGGACCGTCACTTTGGCGACTTGACGGGGCCTTATCCCGCTCACATGGGCGCGATATAATCGGGCGCAAGGGGTTGAAGTTTGAGGAACTTTCCCAATGCGCTGGAGTTGCGGTGCTGCGGGGGAGCGATGTGATGACTGGTCAAGTATCCAAGACCGCTTCAACGCGCCAGGGCCTTAAAGCCTTCATCGAAATCGAGCAAAGCGCGCTGGACGCAATACCAACCGGACTTTGTGTCTGCCGGGCGGACGGCACTTTGGCCCGCTATAATCGACGCGCCGTCACGCTGTGGGGCCGCACGCCACGGCTTGACGATCCGAGCGAATTAGCGGCCGCCAATTTCCGCCGCTACTCACCGCAAGGCACACCGCTCGCTTTCACCGCGACACCGGTCGCAACCACACTGCGCACCGGCAAACCTGTCGCAAGCGCGGAACTCGTCATCGAGCGGCCGGACAATACGCAGGTTC
Source organism: Xanthobacteraceae bacterium (assembly GCA_049285335.1). Classification (GTDB taxonomy): domain Bacteria; phylum Pseudomonadota; class Alphaproteobacteria; order Rhizobiales; family Xanthobacteraceae; genus BOG-931. Next base: position 10,906 of record JBAPZR010000559.1, read on the forward strand.
CGGTGCTGATGAACGTCGCGCCGCTCCATGACGGCCAAGGCCGCGTCGATGGCGCCGTTTGTAGTTTTCAGGAGCTTACAGAACGCAAGCGCGCCGAAGAAGCGCTGCGCGCCAGCGCGGCGGAGCTGCAATCGGTCATCAATCGCACGCCTTTCATGCTGGTGCGCTGCGGCCGCGATCTGCGTTACCGGTTCGTCAGCGAGGCTTACGCCCATCATATCGGCTACGGACGAAACGACGTCATCGGCAAAACAATCGAGGAAGTCATCGGCGCGCGCGGTTTCAACACGTTGCGGCCGTACATCGATATCGTATTGCGAGGCGAGACCGTGGATTTCGAATGCGAGCTGGATTTCGTCCATGGCGACCGGCGCAGTCTCGCTATTGCTTATCGGCCCGAGCTCGAGGCAGACGGCAATGTGGGAGGCTGGATCGCCTCGCTGCTCGACATCACCGAGGAGCGAAGCGGCGAACAGGCGCGCCGGCAGCTTGCCAGCATCGTAGAATCCGCCGACGATCCGATCGTCAGCAAGGATCTCAACGGCGTCGTCATCAGCTGGAATCCCGGTGCGCAACATCTGTTCGGCTATTCCGCCGAAGAGATGATCGGCAAGTCGATCACGACAATCATCCCGACTTACCTGCGCGATGAAGAACCGCGAATTCTGGAGCAGATCCGGAGCGGCGAAAGAATCGAGCACTACGAAACCGTCCGGCGCTGCAAGGACGGTCGGTTGGTCGACGTTTCGCTGACGATTTCGCCGATGCGCGATACTCATGGCACGATCGTCGGCGCCTCGAAGATCGCGCGAGACGTCACGGCGCACAAACGCGCGCAAGCGCTGGTAAAACGGCGCGCCGACGAGCAAGCGGCGCTTTATCGCTTCACCAACCGGCTCTATCGCGCGGAAACTGTCAAGGACATCCACGAAGCCGCACTCGACGCCATCATCGACGCCATGCATTGCAGCCGCGCTTCGATCCTTCGCTGCGACCGCGACGACGTGATGCGCTTCGTCGCCTGGCGCGGCTTGTCCGACAGTTACCGGCTCACCACGACGGGACATTCGCCCTGGACGCACGGCGAAACAAATCCGCAGCCCGTTTGCGTCACCGATATCGACCACGCGGACCTGAGCCCTCCCATCGAGGCGATGGTCAAGCAGGAAGGCATCGGCGCGCTCGCCTTCATTCCGCTGATGGCCGAAGGCCGTCTCGTCGGCAAGTTCATGGTTTATTACGATGCGCCCAAAGAGTTCGACAGCGAGGAAATCGAGCTTGCGCTGACGCTGGCGCGCCAGCTCGGCTTCGCGCTCGAACGCATGCGCGCCGAACAAGCGCGGCTGAGCATCGAAGGCGAACTGCGGCTGCTCAGTGAAAAGCTCGAAGAAGAGGTCGAGCGCCGGACCTTGGAGCGCGACCGCATCTGGAACGTCTCGGAAGACCTGCTCGCGGTGTCCAATTTCGAAGGCTACTTCCTGAGCATCAATCCGGCCTGGACACGATTGCTTGGATGGACCGAGGATGAGATTAAGTCCATGCATGTGAGTGAACTGCGCCACCCCGAGGACGCCGCGACGGCGATCGAAGAACGCGCGCGGCTGGCGCACGGCGTGCCCAGCGTGCGCATGGAAAATCGCTTCCGGCACCGGGACGGATCGTGGCGCTGGCTGCAATGGACCATGACCGAAAACAACGGTCTGATTTACGTCGCCGGACGGCATGTCACCGCGGAAAAAGAAGCGGCTGCCGCACTCGAACGCGCGCAGCGGCGCACCGCGCATCTGCAGAAAATGGATGCGATCGGTCAATTGACCGGCGGCATCGCCCACGACTTCAACAATCTTCTCATGATCGTCAGCGGCCATGCCCAGGGCCTGAAGAAACGTTTGAAAGACGCCAAAGACATCCGCGCGTTGCAGGCCATTGAAATGGCGGCAACGCGCGGCGAAAACCTGACGCGGCAATTGCTGTCGTTTTCGCGCACGCTGCCATTAAGCCCGACCGTGATCAGCCCCGCCGAAGCGGTGCGCGCCATTCGCGACGTCCTTGCCGGTTCGATGCACGTCAACATCGAATTCAAGATCGACGTTGCCAAGGCGATTTGGCTCATCTGTGTCGACAAGTCCGAACTCGAACTGGCGCTGGTGAACCTCGCCGTCAACGCGCGCGACGCCATGCCCGAGGGCGGCCGCATCACTATTTCGGCCGATAACGTCCGTCTCCATCCGGGTGATTTGCCGGAAGACATCAGCGGCGATTTCGTGGCGCTCAGCGTCGCCGATACCGGCAGCGGCATTGCGCCGGACCTCGTTTCCAGGGTGGTCGAACCGTTCTTCACGACCAAAGCCCCCGACAAGGGGACAGGCCTTGGGCTGTCGCAAGTTTACGGTTTCGCGCGCCGATCGGACGGCACCGTATCGATCAATAGCGAAGTCGGGCAAGGCACCAAAGTGACCATCTATCTGCCGCGCAGTCATGCCGCGCTTGCCGCTCCCTCGCCTCAGGACGAAGCGGAATATGCCGCGGCCGGCCGGCAAACCATCCTGGTGGTCGAAGACAATATCGACGTGCGGAAAGCCGCGGTCTCGTTGCTGGAGCAGCTCGGTTATCGAACGACCGAAGTGGACACGGCATCGGCGGCCCTCGACATTCTTGCGTCGGGGAAGGAAGTCAATCTCGTCTTCAGCGACGTCGTGTTGCCGGGCCAAACCGACGGGCTCGCGCTCGCGCGCATGCTCATCGAGCGCTATCCCCATATACCGGTCGTGCTCACCACCGGATATGCCAAAGTGTTCGACAGCAATCCCGAATTTCCGGTTCTGCGAAAGCCCTATCAGATTTCCACGCTCGGCCGCGTCATTCACGACGCGCTCACCCCATCGATGCCGAAACATCCTATGTTGGCGAGCTGAAGCGACGGTCCGCGTCGGCAGTTTCCATCTTACACAGACGATGCGTCGGAATTTCAAAATAATGAGGCCGCCGAGGAGGCGGCCTCATCGCGTCACTGGTCAAAGCGTCGCTTAGGCGTGGCGCCAGTCCTACGGACCGTAAAATGATACGGCTTGCAGACGCCGCCCTGGATGGTCCAGTTCGGCGGACAGCCGTTCCACGTGCCCCATCCGCCGCCACAGGCGTAATAGTCGTAGTAGTGTGGATGATGACCGATCCACGCGTAGGCCCGATGCGTTCACATAAAAGGCCTTGGCGGGAACAGCGGCGCGCATTGCCATCGTCGCGGCAAAGCCGAGCGCGACAGCACTTTTTATTACAGTTCTTACGTAGGGTCGCATGATGCGTTTCTCCTCTTCTTCTGAAGAGGAAGCGCGCAGCCTAACGGAGCAGTTGCCGCCAGAAGCGCCGTTTTGCGGCCGCGATTAATGACTTAGATGTGCTTGGACTAAATACCGGCGTGCGGGAACCGAGTACCTTCCTGAACATTCCTATTGTCGGGGGGTATGCTATTTTCCCCAACGTTTTGCCGAATCTACGCGGAAATCGCTATGATCGCTGCTCGCTTACCGCCGATTCCCAGCCTTGGGGATTTGGCCCTTTTGCTTGATATCGACGGAACGATCCTGGACATCGCGCCGACGCCGCAAAAGGTCGTCGTGCCACAGACGCTGCGCGGCACGCTGCGACGGCTGAGCGCATTGACCAACGGAGCGTTGGCCTTCGTCAGCGGACGCTCGCTAGGCGATCTCGATCGGCTATTCGCGCCGCTGCGGCTTCCGGCCATCGCCGGTCACGGCGCGGAAGTTCGTCTCGTGCCCGGCCGCGAACGCGATGTCGGGCGAACAGCGACGCTTGAACCGCCGCTGAAGACGAAATTCGACGCGATTGCGGAGCTCGGGCCGGGCATCGTCGTCGAAGACAAAGACTACGCGATCGCGCTGCACTACCGATTGGCGCCGGAAAAGGAGACCGCGTTGCGGGAAGCAGTTGCCGCCATCTGCGCCGAGGAGCCTTCGATCGAAGTTCTTCCTGGGAAATATGTGCTGGAGGTCAAGAAACAGGGTTTCAGCAAAGCGACCGGAGTGCGCGCCCTCATGAAGCATCCGCCCTTTATGGGCCGCCGCCCCATTTTTATAGGCGATGACACGACAGACGAGTCCGTGTTCGCAATAATGCCTGAATTCGACGGTTTTGCATTCTCGGTCGGTAACGCAGCGCGCGTGGTCGACGGACATTTTGAGGGGCCTCCCGCCGTGCGCGACTGGCTAGCGACGATCGCCGGTAGTGAAGCTAACGCCAAGCAATGACCGATCATGGACTTGATCTGGCGCTGATCGGCAATGGCCGAACTGCAGCGCTGGTCGACCCTCAATCACGCATTGTCTGGTGGTGCTTTCCCGGCTTCGACGGCGACCCGATCTTTTGCCGCCTGCTCGCGGGCGGCGAAGAGAAGGGTTATTCCGACGTCGTGCTGGAAGACGCGGTCGATTTCCAGTCGGAATATCTGCGCAATACGGCGGTAGTCTCAACACTCTTGACCGATCAGCGCGGCGGCGTCGTGCGGATCACGGATTTTGCGCCGCGCTTTCGGCAGTACGGCCGCGTCTTTCGTCCGCCGCAGCTGTTCCGGATCATCGAGCCGGTTGCGGGACTGCCGCGCATCACGGTACGGGTTCGCCCCACTCATAATTACGGTCGGCCGTTCCGGCAGCATTCGGTCGGCAGCAATCATATTCGCTACATCAACGCCGATACGGTCATCAGGCTCACCAGCGACGCGCCGCTGTCGCTCATTGAACAAGAGGCGCCGTTTGTGCTGACGCGCCCCATCCACCTCGTGATCGGGCCCGACGAGCCGTTCACTGGCGAGATCACAACCACCTGCCGCGAGTTTGCCGACCGCACGCGCGACTATTGGATGGATTGGGTGCGTAGCCTGTCGATTTCATACGACTGGCAGGAAGCGATCATCCGCGCCGCGATCACGCTTAAGCTCAGCACGTTCGAGGAAACCGGCGGCGTGATCGCCGCGCACACGACCTCCATTCCGGAAGCACCCGGTTCCGGCCGAACCTGGGACTACCGCTATTGCTGGCTGCGCGACGCCTATTTTGTCGTCAAGGCGCTCAACCGCATCGGCGCGACGCAGACGATGGAGGACTTCATCACCTTCACGCTTGGCCTTGCCGCCAATCCCGACCAGGCGCTGCGGCCTGTTTACAGCGTGGTCCCGTCAAACTCGCTCGATGAGCGTATCGCGCCAGACTTGCAGGGTTATCGCGGCGACGGCCCCGTGCGCATCGGCAATGCCGCCGCGAACCAGGTTCAACACGACACCTACGGCAGCATCATTCTGGCTGCAATGCCGATGTTTTTCGATCGCCGCCTGCCGCGTCCTGGCGATGAAGGATTGTTTCAACTTCTGGAAACGCTCGGCACCCGCGCCGCTAAGCTGGCGCTGCAGCCGGATTCCGGTATTTGGGAATATCGCGGCCGGCAACGCGTCCATACGCATTCGGTCGCGATGTGTTGGGCGGGCTGTCACCGGCTCGCCGCCATCGCATCGCGGCTGGGACTCGATGCCCGCGCCAAGTATTGGAACGCCGTCGCCGATCCCATTCATGCCGAACTGCTCTCGCAGGCCTGGAACGAGAAACGCGGCGCCTTCACCGCTGCGTTCGGCTCCGACGATCTCGACGCCAGTGTGCTGCTTCTGCCCGATCTCGGGATTATCGAGACTGACGATCCGCGCTTTGGCAGCACCGTCGCCGCCATGGAGCGCGAACTCGTGCGCGAGAAGCACGTGATGCGCTACACCAGCTCGGACGATTTCGGCATACCGATGACGGCGTTCCTGATTTGCCGCTTCTGGCTGATCGACGCCTGGTGGTCGCTTGGCCGCCGCGACGACGCCAAGGAGCTGTTCGAAGATGCGCTTCGGCACCGCAACCGATATGGGCTCCTCGCGGAAGACGTCGATCCACAATCGGGAGCGCTGTGTGGGAATTTCCCGCAGACCTATTCCATGGCGGGACTGATCCTGACCGCCATGCGGCTGTCGCGAAGCTGGGAAGACCGCTATTGGCGGTGATTGGGACGGGCCGCCTTGATTGCGAACTCATACAATTTTTTGATCTTAAGGGGGACCGTTTCGCGCCGTCGATCGCAACGGCTTTTGCCGAACGCCTTTATAAGTTTTGACCAAAATTATATTGCCGCCTTGGCTCTTGCAGCGTTGTCATCGCGTCGATCAAATGAGCCCGTCACCTAAGCCTTGACGTTGGCTCCCGAAACCCGCGCGCGCTGGTGCACGGGCTTGGCCTCGCGCGTGAGATTGAAGGCGCTGTTGACCAACGCAACATGGGTGAAGGCTTGAGGAAAATTGCCAACGAGCCGCTTGGCGCTCGGATCGTATTCCTCACTGAGCAGACCGACGTCGTTGCAAAGGCCGGCGACCCGCTCGAACAGGCGCTCCGCCTCGCGCCGGCGATTCTGCAGCAAATAAACGTCGACAAGCCAGAAGCTGCAGGCGAGAAATACCCCCTCCCCCGGCGGCAGCCCGTCCGGCGGATCGTCGGCGTCGTAGCGCCGGACGAATCCGCCCGCGAGCAATTCGCGTTCGATCGCCGCGACAGTCCCGGCGATGCGCGGATCGGTGATCGGCAGAAAACCGACGCTCGGCAGCAGCAAGAGCGACGCATCGAGTCTTTTCGATCCGTAGCACTGCACGAAACTTCCCCTTTCACCATCGAAGCCGTGCGCGCAGACGTCCTGGTGAATTTGGTCGCGCATTTTGCGCCACCTTTCGAGCGGTCCTTCAAGCCCGAAAGCCTCGGCGTTCTTGATCACGCGATCGACGGCGACCCACGCCATCACCTTCGAATAGGTAAAGTGCCGCCACTCGTCGCGAATCTCCCAGATACTTGCGTCCGGTTTCATCCAGACGCGCTCCAGATGCTCCATGAGCGCCAATTGCACATTCCAGCCGGACTCGCTTGCGGTGAGGCCGCCGCGCCGCGCCTGGTAATCGGCGTCCATCACCTCGCCGAAAATGTCGAGCTGCACTTGGCCGAACGCGGCGTTGCCGATTCGCACCGGCGCGGAGTTTTCGTAGCCGGGCAGCCAAGGCACGGTGCGCTCATGAAGAAAGCGCTCGCCGGCAATGCCGTACATGATCTGAACCTGGTCGGGACTGCCGGCGACGGCGCGCAACAACCACTCCCGCCAGGCGAGCGCCTCCTCGTAGAAGCCGGCATGCATCAGAGCGAGCAAGGTCAGCGTGGCGTCCCGCAGCCAACAATAACGGTAGTCCCAGTTGCGTGTGCCGCCGATCTCTTCCGGCAACGATGTCGTCGGCGCCGCAACGAGGCCGCCGGTCGGACGGTAGGTCAGCGCCTTGAGCGTGATGAGCGAACGAACGACAAGCTCGGACCACGGACCGGCGGACTTGCATTGCGCCGCCCATTCGCTCCAAAACGCCTCGGTCTCGTCGAGCAGCGCCTTCGGATCGGCGGGTTCGGGCGGCGGCAGATTCGACGACGAATAGGACATGACGAACGGAACGGTGTCGCCGGCCTCGACGACGAATT
>JBAPZR010000560.1:0-2727 GCA_049285335.1 Xanthobacteraceae bacterium
GACCTGCATCGCGCCGGCAATGCCGGCGCGCTTGGCCGCTTCGACGTCGATTGCCTTGTCGCCGACGAGCCATGAGGACCGAAGATCGAGTCCGAAATCGGAACCCGCTTGCAGCAACATGCCGGGATTGGGCTTGCGCGCCGGATGGTCTGGATGCGCAAAACAACCCTGAGCCTGCGGATGGTGCGCGCATGCATAGACGGCGTTGATGTCGGCTCCTTCGGCCGCCAGCGCCGCGATAAGCGCGTCCTGTACGGTCTTGAATTCGGCCCAACCGTAGTAGCCGCGGCCAATTCCGGCCTGGTTCGTGATTATCGCGACTGGGACGCCTCGCTCGTTTGCGGCCGCAATAATTTCGGTTGCACCCGGAATGATGCTGATATCCTCGGCGCGACTGAGATATTGGGCTTCTTCTATTACGACGCCGTCGCGATCTAAAAATAAAGCGGGGCGGCCACGCGCCGTCCGTGCCAAGATCTGGCACCACACGCCGTCGGAATTGAGAGGATATTCGCTGAGGCGTGTCGGTTGGAACATCGTTTGTCCTCTATCGCGCGCATGCCCTTACATATCACAATGAAATCATGTTAGGTGCATAGCCCCTTGGGAGTGAGCGGTGACCAGTCGCAGCACGATGCAGTGCAACGCCGGCAATGATCCGGTGGCCGAGTACTTCCGCCGCTCTCGCGAGACGCTTTCGCGAGCTGCCGACGATCCAAGGCTTGTCGCGGCAATTCGCGCGATTGCCGACGTTATTACCGCGGCATTCCGCGCCGGCCAAAAGCTGCTGATCGCGGGAAATGGCGGCAGCGCCGCCGACGCGCAGCACATCGCCGGCGAATTCCTGTCGCGGCTGAATTTTGACCGCAACCCGCTGCCGGCCATTGCGCTGACCACCGACAGCTCCGTTCTGACTGCAATCGGCAATGACTATGGCTTTGACCGGACGTTCGAACGGCAGGTCCGGGGATTGGGGAGGCCTGGCGACATCTTCATCGCAATCTCTACCTCGGGGCGTTCGCCCAATATCATCGCCGCGCTCAAGGCCGCGCGCGAGGCCGAACTGATTACGATCGGCTTCACCGGAAACCTCGCCACCGCCATGCAACCCCTGTGCGACCACTGCCTTGCAGCGCCGTCGGGCGAAACGCCGTTGATCCAACAGATTCATATTGTGGCCGCGCACGCCATTTGCGGCTTAGTCGAACAAAGCCTGTTCCCATCCGCCAAATGAAATTTCCGATTTATCAATGTGTTACATGGGTTCACCGTTTGAACGTCTGGCTTGACGTTCATGCCCTGAACGGGGTATTTCCTTCAGCGCTCGGAGGGGTGGGGGATGTCAGGCGAGGAATACGAAAATCCCCGGATCGTGCTCGGGCTTTTGGAGTCCGTGGAGCGCGACGGCGCGCAATCACAACGTAAGCTTGCCTCCGACCTTGGAATCGCGCTTGGGCTCGTCAATGCCTACCTCAAGCGCTGCGTCAAAAAGGGGTTCCTCAAGATCGGCCAGGCTCCGGCGCGCCGCTACGCCTATTATTTGACGCCGCACGGCTTCGCCGAAAAGTCACGGCTGACCGTCGAATATCTCTCCCGTTCCTTCTCATTCTTCCGCCGCGCCCGTGAGGACTGTTCGTTGGTTCTCAAATCGGCCCATATGCGCGGCTGGAACCGCGTCGCGCTTCTTGGCGTCTCGGATCTGGCCGAGATCGCCACCATCTGCGCGCTCGAGCAAGGCATCACCATCGTTGCGGTCGTTGATGCCAAAGCAACGACCGACCGTTTCGTCGGAGCCAGGGTCGTCGCGTCGATCGATGCGGTGCCCGGCGGATTCGACGCGCTTGTCGTCACAGACCTTGAGGCGACTAGAGAAACCGTTCGCGCCGTGAGCGAGCGCATCGGCGCCGACCGCCTCTTGGTGCCGGCGCTGCTGAAGATTCATTTCGATCGCACAACGGAGAGCGCGGCATGACCGCCGAATTCCACCCGCGTTGGTTCGTCGCACATACCCAGCCGCATGCAGAGGCAAAAGCAACGGCGCATCTCAGTCGTCAGGGATTCCAAATCTATTTTCCGCGCTATTTGAAGCGCCGCCGCCACGCCAGAAAGATCGAAACCGTGGCGGCGCCGCTGTTCCCTCGCTATTTGTTCGTCTCGGTCGATATGTCGGTGCAGCGCTGGCGCTCGATTTATTCGACCGTCGGCGTCGCGCGGCTGGTCAGCAATGGCGACGAGCCCGCGCCCGTCCCGATTGGGGTCGTTGAGGCGCTGCAAAGCCGCGAGGATGCCAACGGCTTCATCAAGCTCGAACAGCGGCCGCCGTTTCGCGCCGGGGAAAAGATCCGCGTGCTCGATGGAGCATTCGCATCCTGTCTCGGTCTATTCGAAGCCATGGCCGAACGCGAGCGAATTGCCATCTTGCTTGATCTGCTGGGACGAAAAGTCCGGGTGGTGCTCGACGCGGATTTGATCGCTGCCGCCTAGCACGCAATCGTTTCAAACTGAAACGATTGCAAACCAGGTGTTCGATAAGGCGTGATCTTTTCGGAAAGCCGGTCTCCACTTTTCCGGATCATGCCTTAACGCAAGCCGCGCCCGGCGGCGTGTGTGGCGTTTGTGTAGTCGGGTGGCACCGTCTCACCCGGACGGCGGTAGCGTGGATAAATTAGCCGCAAAATTTATCGTCGGAATTGGTTAGTCAATTTCTACGAGCGACCAGTCAATGAC
>JBAPZR010000561.1:0-1572 GCA_049285335.1 Xanthobacteraceae bacterium
CCAAGGATGGCCGCGTGGGAAATCGGCCGCAAACGGATATAGCGAAAAATGAAGCCGACAGGAGACGCGGCGTAACCCGTTAGTTCGGTCATTCGCTTTGTATGCTCCACCCCGCGAACCTGCGAACAGTACCCGCTGTGTCAGACGTTCAAAACCCGAAGTGGTCAAAGCCGATCGGAGAGATAGTCCCGTTTCAAAAATAGACCGACATGCTGACATCGAGGACACTCATACGTTCGTGTATCGTAACCTGGCCTGTCAGGAAAAATGCGGACGAGGGACATTCGCGTAACGCATCCAGCACAAAAAGGACTATCAAGAACGGGCAAGGGAATTTCAGTTTGCGCTGCCATCTAAGCCTCCCGACAAAACGAGCTCGGGACAAGGGCAATGGCGGTCGTTCCGGGGACTCTGCCCGAAATTGGTCATAGATCTGCTGAGAGCGTTCGCGGTCACCCGACATTAATTAAGTCAAGGCTGACGACCGCTCGCCCATCCCCCTGTCCCCAACGCGATCACCAGAACTCGGAGTCAGGGCGGAATTGCGTAGACCAGATGATCTTATGATGGTCATGCATTATCGCAGTCGGCTGCTGAGAAGCCGATGTCCGCTTTACCCCCGAAAGCAGACATGTGGCGTCTGTGCGATAGGTCCTTTGTGTCTTTGCAATAACGTACGCGTCCAACAACAAGCACACGATCTCCAAAAAGCTGCCACCAATTCTTAACGCCTCGTTAATGTGCCAAGACCGATCTTCGCGATGACCGCTTCGCCTTAAGGCGGTCCTGGCGGCTCGGTCCCCCATGCCCCCGCACGTGTTGATCGAGCCGCCAGTAAGGCCCAAAACGGTCGCACAATCTTCACAGAAAGTGTGCAAGCATTAGTTGCTTCATAAGTCGAAAGTAGTTTGTGGCCCTAACCGAGGGATCGTTGGGGGTTTTCTTCTTTGGGAGGTCACGTGAAGACAGTGTCATTCAAAGAGTGTGTGCAGTGTGGTGCCAATATGATCGCCCCGACTTGGTCCGAGCACCTGTCGGAGCATTGTGTTCGGAATTTGTGGTCTTGCGAGGCCTGCGGATACAAGTTCGAAGAAACGATCTATTTATCCGCGCGAGAATTAGCGGAAGCCGACTAGTCTTTGCGCAACAGCTCCGGCAGCTTCGCCTCATCGGCCACTATCCGCCGCGCCTCGTCTTTTTGTCAATCCGAAAATCTATTCGCCACAGGCGATAACGCAGAGAAGCCCTGACGAGTGAAGCGATGCGACAGTGCGCGGATAGATATAAAGACGATGACAACTCTCGATCCCTTCCACGAATACCGTCGATCTCGCCAGCATTCCACTTCGTCACCGGCGCTGACGGTCGCGGCCGGTGCCATGACGCGAATGCTGATCGTGCTGTGTACGCTGTCAAAAATGATCGACCTTTCGTCGGCCCAAGATGGGGAACCGACAGCCATCACGCTGTCCTGCGATGGGACGACGACAGTGTATGTTAAAAGGGAAGAGAGCATAAACCCGGTCGCCAAAGTGGACGTGGTCGTAAACCTCGCCGAGCGCACAGTGTTGT
>JBAPZR010000562.1:0-2000 GCA_049285335.1 Xanthobacteraceae bacterium
GAGCTGGCCGGGTATGGGCGATCCGCGGATACGCAGATGATCGACGCCACGCACGTCAAAGCGCACCGCTCCGCCGCAGGTGGAAACGTATGGCCCGCCCCGTCGGCAAGTGGTTTTTGCAGCTGGCCTAAAACAGTCTGCACAAACGTATCCGGCCTTTCGGCTATGCCGTTGACCAAGATGGAGATCCGCGCGTTCTGCTCCTCATAAAGGGGACGGCATCGACGTGCCATTTTCCGCCGTAGGCTTGCAGAACACCGATCGACTGTCAGGCCATCTCTCGCTTAACCACCCGCAGACATCATTGACCGGCTACTAATAGGAACCATCCGGTCGTGGATCAAATGCCGATTGCGCGTGGCTCAAACGTTGTGCCGTAGCGCAGGAGTGCCCAGACAATGCGTGCCATCTTGGCGGCGAGCGCGACAACGACCGTATTAGAATGCGCTCTCGCAAGCAGGCCGCGCAACCACTGTCCGAGCCGCGTGTTGCTTCGGCTCAAGGTCGGCAAGGCCGCCCGAGCACCTTGGATCAGCATCTTCCGCAAGTATTTGCTGCCTCGTTTGGTGATGCCGAGCAGGCGCGGTTTACCTCCTGTCGTCGCCTGTCGAGGGACAAGGCCAAGCCACGCGGCGAGGTTGCGCCCCCGCGCGAAAGTCTCTGCATCACCGACGGCAGCGACAAGCGCAGTTGCGTTAAGCGCGCCAATCCCGGGAATGCTCGTCAGCCGGCGCGCGGCCTCGTCGCGTTTTGCCTCGGCTGCGAATTCGGCATCGAATGCCGCAATCCTTTGGTCCAGCGCCAGCCACCGGGTCATCATGTCTTTGATCAGGAGCTGGATGCGCGAGCTTAGTTCCCCGGTGCCTTGCCCAAGAAGTTCGGTGACCCGAAGCCTCAGCTTGGCGCGGCCTTGCGGCACAATGACCCCACGCTCGAGTAGCACAGCGCGCAACTGATTCATCAGAGACGTCCGCTCGCCCACCGCCCGATCCCGGGCGCGATGTAAGGTTTGCATGTCCAACTGTTCCTCGCTCTTAAGCGCAACGAAGCGCATGGTTGGCCGGGTTGCTGCTTCGGCAATCGCCTCGGCATCTCGGTCATCATTCTTCTGCGCTTTGACGTAAGGCCGCACATACTCAGGCGACATCAGCCGAACTGTGTGCCCCTGGGTCACGAGAACCCGTCCGAGATGATGCGCGCCGCAGCAAGCTTCCATCGCAACGATGCAAGGCGAGAGCTTTGCGGCCAGAGCCACGATGGTTTTGCGTTGCATGCGACGCCGCAGAATGATTTTGCCGGTGCCGTCAAGCCCGACCACGCTGCAGCTGTTCTTACCCAGATCAATGCCAAGAACCGCGATGTCCATGGAAAGCCCCTCCTATCTCCGAATCGCCCCCTCCCTAGCTCAGCAGGGGGGCGGGCCATCCATAAAGGGGGGAGAAAAAGCAGGCTGTGGGCCGTTCGCGCGGAGGGCGCAACACGAAGATTCATGCACTCGCAGATGCTAAAGGGCGCCTGATCGCCATTCTGCTGACCGGAGGCGAAGCGCACGATTGCCCGGTCGCAGAGCGCTTGATCCGCAGAGTGAAGTCACCAGAACGTCTACTCGGCGACATGGCGTATGACAGCGCCGAATTGCGCGAAAAGTTGAACCAGCGCGGCACCAAGCCAATCATTCCTAACCGCTGCAACAGGAAGCAACCATTCAGCTTCAGCAAGCGCCTCTATAAGCTGCGTTGGCGCATCGAGAATGCGTTCAACAGGTTGAAGGACTTCAGGCGCATCGCCACGCGATACGACAGGCTGGCCCGAAACTACTTGGCCTCTGTCTGCCTCGCCGCCGCTCTCGTATGGTGGATTTAATGAGTCTCGACCCTAGCACTACTTTGGCAGATTTATTCAGGCAGCATGTTCGCGCAGATCCATTTCCGGCAGTACGGGCATCGCTGCGGCGGCAGTCGAGCGATGAGCGCGACGATAGCGTGACGGACAGCCGGCAA
>JBAPZR010000563.1:0-2346 GCA_049285335.1 Xanthobacteraceae bacterium
TGCCGCGCGTGATGAGGCAACAAAGTCGCAACGGAAGGAACTCGGAAAATAAACGGGAGCTCGTTGACGCCGCGACGCCCACCCCTGTCCGTAGATTTGTAGGAGGGATTCCATGAGATTACGCACCCTAGCTCTAGCCGCCGGGTTGATGGCGGCTACTATTCCGTCGATGACCGTTCCCGCCGATGCTGCTTGGGGGTGGGGTGGTGGCCCGGCGGCTAGAGCTACAGTGCGTAATCTCATGGAATCCCTCCTACAAATCTACGGACAGGGGTGGGCGTCGCGGCGTGAACGAGCTCCCGTTTTTTTTCCGAGTTCCTTCCGTTGCGACTTTGTTGCCTCATCACGCGCGGCAATTGATGCCGGATTCGTGATCGCGAGACGTTTGGCGACCTAAGAGGCTAGGCATTGAATTCGGCTGCGGGCCGTTTGGTTCCGAACATCACCAAACGCTGACGCGAGATTGAATGGGCCATTTGGTTCAGCCAGTCATCTTGGCGTACTACTTTTGCGAACAATCGGGCTTCAGCCCATCCGAACTGGGGCGTGAATTGAGGCGGCGGCAAATCATCAAGCTTCTTGGCATGGCAACCGCGTGGCCGCTCGCCGCGCGCGCGCAGCGGACGATCACTCCGCTGATCGGATATCTGAGCAGCACAGGCAAATTTGCCGAAGCGGGCTCAGTCGTTGCCATGCGGGAAGGCTTGAAGGAGCGTGGCTTTATCGACGGGGTGAACGTCCGGATCGAATACCGCTGGTGTGACGGCGACTACGGCCGCTTGCCTCGATTGGCCGCCGATCTCGTCAATCAGAATGTGAACGTGATTACCGCTTCGGGTCTGCCCGCAGCGTTGGCTGCCAAAGAAGCGACCTCCACCATTCCCATCGTTTTTCGGCTGGCCGTCGATCCCGTTGCATCCGATTTGGTCGCAAGCATCGACCGCCCCGGGGGCAATATCACCGGCATCACGGCGCTATCTGATCAGCTGACGCCGAAAAAAATTGCATTGCTTCACGAACTCGTTCCCTCAGCGCTAAAGATCGGCTTTCTCATCGACCCAAAGAACCAAAACGTCGCCTCGAACAAGGAGAATGCCGAGCGTGCAGCAGAAACGCTCGGTTTACGGCTCAGCGCGCTCGCGGCCAGCCGCGCGGAGGAGATCGATTCCGCTTTCGCTGCCGCCCGCCGAGACGCCGTCAATGCGCTCCTCGTCAGTGACGATCCGGTTTTCGGCGTTGTCAGCTATCAATTAATCGACGCGGCCGCGCGTTCTAAAATTCCAACGCTGTATTACGATTCAGGCTTCGTGCTCGCCGGCGGCCTGATCAGCTATGGGCCGAGCTTCGATGAATTGGCGAGGCAACAGGGCGGCTATCTTGGACGGATTCTGGAAGGGGCGAAACCGGCGGACCTGCCGGTTCAACAAGCGAACAAATTCGAGCTGGTGATCCATCTCAAGACCGCGAAATCGCTCGGCCTAAGCGTACCGCCCTCCATTCTCGCTGCCGTCGATCGGGTGATCGACGCCGATTGAAACGGCGGCCTGGCGCGGACCTTCGCATTTCGGCGCGAAAGATTCCGAACCGGCCATTACGCCGCCGATTCGGCGACTGGAGGCGCGCCGGTCTTGCCGGTCAGCGTCCTGATTTTCCTGGCATGATCGACGGCTTCGCGCGCCGAGCTGTTGTGGGTGAACAATTCGAGTGTCTGCGTCTCGTCCTCGGTCACCGGCGTCATCGCCTGATCGCTGTAGGGAAGATGAGCGTCGGCGGCGACGCGGCGATAGATACGGAGGATTTGCCACGCTTTGCGCGCTATGCGGCCGTGTTTGGCCGAAAAATCGAAAGCAAGTTGCGGATAGAATTTCCAGATCGGTTCGATCGGCAGTTCGGGACGGCGCTCGTGCCGAGTTTTAAGCCGGAAAAACCCTCCCTGAAGCGGATGCACGCGCTCGACCGTAAGCGAAGCGGCAAACCAAAGGATAATTTGCGCCAACCGCCAGATATTGATCCGGCAGGCTTGGGCGCGACGCAGGATCGTTTCGATATGGTACAGCGTGTAATAGATCGTCCACGCGTCCCGATAAAGTTTTTCCCATTCCGCCTTGCTCATATTGGCATGCTGGACGAGCGCGTGCTCGAGATCGTATTTGTTAAGATCGGGATCGAGCGGCACGCCCTTGGTCCAAAGTGTCTTATGATCCTCCGAGCCGGGCAGCGGAGTGAGGAAGAAAAATTCGAGCACATCGAGAGGCATTTCCTTTTTGATGATCTCGATGTCTCGTCGCGCGGATTCCGGCGTGTCATTCGGAAAGCCGAGGATGTAGCCGGCATAGGTCCAAATAC
>JBAPZR010000564.1:0-1549 GCA_049285335.1 Xanthobacteraceae bacterium
GAGCGGGTGCAAAAACGACGAGAACAAGCCGACCAAATTGCTGCCGAAGCGATGGGGGGTCGTTCCACTCAGCCCACCGAGACTGAGGAAAAATTGAGTTCGGATTGGACTGCGCCACCGCATATTCAGCTTGTTGAGTATATCAAGCATTTGCCCGGGCTCCGACGGGCAGCCTACAAGCGCGCACATCGTGGATGGGATACCGGGATAACCTCCAAGATGCGCATAGCCACCGCGGAAGTGATCGACATTTTCGAGCGCGTACTCAATCATCTGGCCGCTTGGTATCCACCAAAACACTTCAATGGACAGGACGCCGCAAGTTATTTCAACGATTTCATAGCTACTCGTTATGCCTTTCATCGAGCAATTCTCGAACCGGGAGGTCCCGGAACTGGAGGAACGAGTGTCAGTGTGCTGACCGGCGGGGATGTTCTCACAGACGTTGAAAAGGAGATTAACGATATGGTCGAAGGACTAATTGCTCCTGATGTCGAAACAATTACGTGGTGGCGGAAAGAATGGAGTGCCGCTGCGCAAAACGATGAGTGAGGGATAAAGGGGTTTCAACCATTTCAAGCAGAGCAGGGCGGACCAATCCACCTCAGTATTAGGTGAACCCCATTCAACATGGTAGAATTGCGATTGGGCGATGACTAGCGCTGTGAACGTCCAGTAACGCGGTTTAAGCGCATGGAGCAACCACCAAACCGTCAGGCTGCCGGATGGAAGCCTATTGAAACGCTCCCGCAGGCAGGAACGGTGTGGCTCCTCCCTCGCGATGAACGCCTTCTCCCTAGAAAGTGGGTTTTAGCTCCTGGCGTTGACGTGCCAACGGCTCAGTTCAGTCATTGGCGAAATAGCACGGAGCAAGGGTGACGGCCTAAGCACATCTTCGCAAACTAATCAGTGCGCGGCCAAGTGAGGGAGATTAGACCTCGTTTGAGCTTACGTGGTGTGATCGGCGTCACAGCCAACGGCGATAGCCGAAGCTAACCTTAGGTCGCTAACCAAGCAGCCCGGCAGGCTCCTAGTGTCTTGGTTAGCGCCTAGGGGCCCCCAACTTGTGAGCAAGCGGTTGGGGGCCTTCTCCTTAGTTGGGGCTTATCGGATAATGGTGGGCGAGGGAGGGTGGCAGCAAGCGACGCTTTATTTGGCCATGTACACTTTGTGTAGCCCAATGGCCTCCGCGATAGCGTCGCTCATAGGTCTCTTGCCGCTCAAAACCATGTTCAAGTAAGTGCGATTGATGTGGTGGTGCTTCGCAAAGGCCATTTGACTTCCCTCGTGTTCAATTGCGGTTCTCAGCAACTGAACAACGTCATCATCGTCAAATACAAACTCGAAACTGCCCAAACCACCGGAGAGGGCATCAAGTCTTACGTCATCTGTTTTGGACGCCATAGTTGTCCCCAACGTCCAAAAATAAACGCCACGGCGGACGCAAACACAAGGCCTCTTCGATTTTGAGGCGTCTAAAATAGTCTCATTTGAAACTTTGAAATGGATTTGTTTGAAACGCGGCTATTACTTCCGCAACAAGTCCGGC
>JBAPZR010000565.1:0-18756 GCA_049285335.1 Xanthobacteraceae bacterium
CACCAGTCCCACCTGATCGGAAAACCAGGAGCGGTATTCGTGTTGCTGACCTAACGCCGATGAGACGAAGGTTTGCATTCTGCCTCCATCTTGAAAGCTTTGCGCAACAGCTTCGAGCAGACTAAACCGGAGAGGGTGACTAGGTCCAAGCCCCTCGCCCGTAATTCAAGTCGCTTATTCGCAACGCCGCTCCAAAGAAACAGAGGGCCTGTCGTGTTGGCGTTGATTTACGTCAAGGACAGTCATCCTGTTATTTGCGTCTAATCGGGGTCGCCATGTTCTGAGAGGAATGTGGCGTGGCACTGCGAACAGCTGGGCAACCAAATTGGGTGGCCTTATCGATAGGCAGAAAGGTGTGAAAATGCCACGCCGACATTGGACTGAGTATGAACTAGAACGCGCCCGCGCAATGCGTGCGAGCGGACGCCTTTATGGCGATATCGATAGAGTGCTCAGACGCCGCGCCGGCACGACGAAGCGTCGCCTTGAAGGTGCGAATTACAACGTAGGACACAATGTGAGATCGATGACCGTTCCAGACAGTCTGTTGGCCGAACGGGATGCGCTTGCCGCCGCGCGCCATGAACAGGAGCTGACACAGCATTTCTTTGGCGATCTACCGCCCGGTTATTCGGCGCTACACGGCAAGACAGGGCTACGGTGATCACGGCCGGCGCCGCTTGCGCGCGAGTGCGGCGCCCCGGCCACCGAGGTCGGCGGCCCGACGCCATATCTACAGTGTAGATACGTTTGGCCAAAAACGTTTATGGGCGACCGCGCTGTAGGGGCGAGAACATTGAAAAAATTTCCGGCGACGGTTGTCACTCAGTTGAGAACGCTTAGTAAAAAGGAAAAAGGACTCCGATGGCCCCATCATTGGGTCGGAGTCCGAGTTCATAAGTGCTCCATCGATCTCAGGGAGGAAAACGGACCAATGATGTTTAGCTCGATATCAGATTCTCTGAACTGAGGCTGTAACCCCCTCGCAACACTCAGTCAGAGGCTGGTAGTACAAGCAAAAGGCCATTGACGATCCGTCATTATTTTCCGTGCTGGTAATCCGCATATGCCAGGAAGTTTGTTTCTGTTGCACCGAAAGCACAGGCCCGTCACCGCAACTTACCTATGCTTGACCCTATAAAACTGATGGTTTGGCCGGCTTACTATGCTGTGCAAAGGAACGCCGCGGTGGCCAAACAAAAAGCCGTCGTCGAGCGTTAGTGTTATTGGCTTCCGGATTGGGAATATGTCGTTCATTTCATTGAGCGGATTGCAACTCGACCAATGCAGTTGGTACCGAACTCAGCATGCTTTTTGAATTCCGGTAGAGGTGTAGCACTTCAAGCTACCAACGCCGCTCAGAGAAATGGTAACATGAGAGAGCGTTAGCAGAGTCGTTCCGATGAGCATTGTTGCCACCGTTGCCGCCAAGGCCACGGGTCGCAGTGCGTCGCGATTCATGCGATCCCCTTCGTTCGCGAATCAGAGCTTAGCAACATCAATCGGCAGCTGCGAGCACCAAGATGCGGCTACCTGCTCAAAAGGGGACTCATGCGTGCACAAATTTCGAGGATAATCATGGCACCCACCCCCACAATACTCGCGTAGAGGCGTCCATAGCCTTGAAGCGTGCTGGGGCGTTTATGGATATTTTTGCTCAACGGCCGCGTCACACCAGCGTGGTATCAGTTCTCCCAGCCGCTTTATGAACAAGTTCCACAGTGCCACCTCTTCGGGCGGCAATTCGACGACATATGAACCACCCGTTCCGTGCAAAGCTAAGCAGAGAACCGGGTGGCGATCTCGCTCAGCGGCGGTCGTGGCCGATCCTGAACCGGGCCCGACGGTGTTCCGATGTGGATGAACCCGGCGATGCGCTCGTGCGGTGCTAAGCCGAAAGCATCGAGCACGTCGCGATCATAAGCGTACCAGCCGGTGATCCAGTTCGCCCCGTATCCGAGCGCATGTGCGCCGAGGACGAGGTTCATGGCGGCAGCACCTGCGGACAGAACTTGCTCCCATTCAGGAATTTTCACGTGGGGGCCGGCACGACTGACCACGGCGATAACCAACGGGGCATGTGCGAGACGCTTGTGCTCGAACTCGACATGTTCAGGTTTGGCGTCGGGGTGTTTGACGCGGAAAGCCGCTGCGATGGCGGCACCGGCAGCGAGCCGCGCATTACCTTCAAACACAATGAAACGCCAAGGCGTGAGTTTGCCATGGTCTGGCACTCGGCAAGCAATGGTCAGAAGCTTGTCGATCTCAGCAGCGCACGGTCCCGGGGCTCTCAACTCGACGGCTTTGAAGGAACTTCGGGTGGAAAGGAGTTCAATGGCATCGGGCATGGCGTGTCCCAAATAAAGTGAGATGATGAGGGGAGCGAAACTGGTCTAAACGAACATATGCGATTTTGCCGCGTTGTCCGTTGATGCTTCGGGTTCCGGGAAGTCACAGACAGTATCTCAAGCGGTTGCGGCGGCAAATCCAGCAGCTTCCTCCTTATCCGGCCCTTCTTATATTGGCAGGGCCGCTGGCGGTGGTCGAGCCGTTGAAGCTCGCGACCATTTTCATTGCCGGCGAAGGGCATTGGATCACCAGCGGGCTGGTGATGCTGTTTGCCTATGCGGTCAGCCTGTTTCTGACACATTGGCTCTTCGTTGTCGTTAAACCGAAATTGCTCACCTTGCCCTGGTTCGCGCGTGCATGGGCAAGGTTTGTCACCGCGCGGGACAAAACCTGGCGCTGGGTCGCGAAACGTGCGAATCCGCTAGCTTGATCGCGCCGGCTCGCAGTGCATAGGCGGTAAAGCGTGAATGCTTTGAGGGTGCGCGTTCACGCGAGGCGCAAAATGTTCCCTCTTTACCCGCATAACGACTCAGATGTCCTTAATCGGTCTGCCTTGTTTGATGAAAGTCCCGCGCTCCAATGCGCGCTACCGACAAATGCCTTGCGCGCGGGCGGAATCGAGTGCTGCAGATGCAGCTAGCCAATCGGGAAGGCCTACGAGAATTTTCGTCCACCCGGCACCCCAAGGCGTAGCAGCGCTATCCCGCCAGATCTTGCACCAACCGTCCTGGAACTGGACGATGGCGAGGTCGGCGCGCGCTGGCGTTGATCCGACAATGCCAACTAAAACAGCGGCAAGAGCGAAGGCAAAACGCTTCATGTTCAACGTCCTTGTGTTCACGGGCTAAGTTTCTACTTGGCTTGTAGCAAAACGTGTGAAGCAGTATCGCTCCCATGAGGCGTCGGCTGGCGAACCTAACACGCAATCAGCGCCCACTGATGCCCAAAGTTTGATTGGCTTGATGGTTCCACCCAATTGATGGAATAATTCCCTGTTCGGCGAACGCAATTCCCTGTTCCAAAGGAGGGGGAATTTCCACCACGAAAAGTTGAATCGATGACGGAATTTTGAACAAAAAACGGAAAAGCGTCCAACCAAAAAGTTATTTCCTGTAATTTTCTCTCATAATAGGAGAACCCCTGATGACATCTATATTTGTCACCGGCGGTGCGGGTTACATCGGCAGCCATACATGCAAAGCATTACGCCGGACCGGATTTAATCCCATCACTTACGACAATCTAGAGCGCGGCAATCCGGAGTCGGTGAAGTGGGGTGCGCTCGAGGTCGGCGAACTCGCCGACAGCGTCCATCTGCGCGAGACGCTCGCGCGCCATCGACCGTCGGCTGTTATTCATTTCGCGGCGCTCGCCTATACGGGGGAATCGAACTTGAATCCCACCCGGTATTACCAGAACAATGTCGGTGGTACGGCCGTACTGTTGGAGGCGATGCGCGAATGCGGCGTCGATAGGATCGTGTTCTCCTCCAGTTGCGCAATCAATGGTACGCCTCATCTGGTCCCCATTCCGGAAGAAACGTCCTTTGCGCCGATCAATCCCTGCGGCGCCACGAAGATGATCTGTGAGCGGATGCTCAAGGAATGTGCCGCGGCGTTCCCGCTATCGTTCATGGCGCTGCGCTACTTCAACGCCGCCGGTGCGGATCCCGAAGGAGAAATCGGCGAGTGTCATGTTCCAGAAACCCATGCCATTCCACTCGTGCTCGAGGCGGCCGCTGGAGAGCGCAAAGGCTTCACGATATTCGGTGACGATTATCCGACCGGGGACGGCACCTGTGTGCGCGATTACATCCATGTGACCGATCTAGCGGACGCCCACGTCAGAGCCGTGCGGGCGTTGCTCGATGGTGCAGAAAGCACGGCATTCAATCTCGGCACCGGCCGTGGGTGGTCGGTGCGTGAGCTCGTTGCCAGCGTTCGCGATGTCACGGGCCGCAACATTCCCGTGCTGGTGGGCGCGCGGCGTCCCGGCGATCCGCCTAGTCTGATTGCCGACCCTTCGCATGCACGCCATCGGCTAGACTGGCGGCCAAAGTATCCGGACCTTAGTAGCCAAGTCATGCATGCCTGGGCTTGGCGGCAGGGCACTGGCAAAACCTGGAAGCGGATGCGGGAACGGCCAGTGAAGGTGGCGCCCTACTAAATCAAAGGCGAGGAGACGCCCTGCCCGGGACTGGTCGGGGGTGTGCTGCAGCACCTGAGGCCCCCGGTAAGAAAACAGCGGCTCGGATAATTGCCGCATGCCCGAAAACCAGGGACAGTTGGTATTCATTGGGCTCAGTTTTGATATTTCGATTTTCTCCCGAATTAGAAATCAAATAAATCAGACAAGCGTTTTCAATGACTTATGAGCGGGGGGGAAATCAAAACCGACAGAAGAGCGCGGAGGGCATGACAAAGCGAACCCAATTTTGGTCGGGGAGGGCTCGCGTCTGTCGGTATGGACGCCGCCGATAAGGGGGGCGGCCCACATGCCGCTCTTTTTCAATTGCTGTGGCTTCGGTTCCAACCGTTGCAGTGGGCAATCTCGTGGCGGCGGTATTGAGCTAGCGTGCCATGCAAGTCATCGCTTGCAATGACGATGATGCAAATACGCCGGCCGGTTTTTTCGCCCGTCGTGTAGGTGCCAACTC
Source organism: Xanthobacteraceae bacterium (assembly GCA_049285335.1). Lineage (GTDB taxonomy): Bacteria > Pseudomonadota > Alphaproteobacteria > Rhizobiales > Xanthobacteraceae > BOG-931. The sequence continues at coordinate 5,006 of JBAPZR010000565.1, forward strand.
CGGCACAAGCTTCTGCTTTCCCATTGCCCAGTTTAAGGCATAGATCTTTAGCTTCGTTCGAGGGCAGATCCTTTTCAATAAGATCGCCTACAAAAGCATGATCCCAGCGCGCCGGCGGCGGCGTGACCTCGAGGCCTGGACGCCATTGGTTGGAGAGGGCGGCGAGATGCGGGAGCTTTCCAAGTTGAGACATTCCTTGGGAATTGTCTGGTCCAGAAACTGCAATTTGGCGCAGGTCAGCGCCTGCGTGAGTAAAACTACCTATAGTGTGAGTGTGGAAATCAACAAGCCGCCAACGACGCGCATAGTTTGGTTTCCTCTCTTTGCCGCCAAAGTCGTCCATAAGGTGGTCGGCGATTAGTCACGGCATGCTTTGTGATATCGCAATTTATCTACATCCGAGTTCATCAAACCGTTCGCTTTCCTTTGAAGATTTTGAGATCGTGTTAAGTATTGCAATGATGAAGACTTGCTCGAGACTTGTCGGCGTCGAATTCATCGATGCGAGCGGAGGAGGGTCGGGCGGTTGGGCTGCGGAAGCGACAGTAAAAGAAAAGGCGTAGCCGATAATGACATCCGGATTACAAAGCGAACTCAGTTGCGGTTGTCGCCTCTAATCTGAGACCCGACAACACAACGATTAGCAAACTTGAAGCACAAAGAGTTTGGCTGACGGTTTGTGAGAAGGTCTGGAAAATCTAATAAGATTGATCTACAGGGCAGGAGCGGAACATCGCCACCTGACCGCGAAAAATCTTCCAAGCGATCCGAGACTGGAAATTGACTTAAATCGTTCCGATAATGCTGAAAGAAACGCACGACAACCCACAAATCGCGGCGCCGTCAGTCGTGGAAATGCGAACTGCAGGAGAGCGTCCCCAATTTTATTATGTTGGCAAGCGGAAGAAGAGAATACGAATATTTGATAAATAAACGAAGTTGTAATGAGGGGCTTATGTGTCGAAAGTTTTCAACGAGTTCAGCCTCTCGCCCAACGCAAGGTTACGCCTCAGACGCGAGTTTAGAAAACTCCTCCGGTGTGTAGCCACGCACAGTTGTAGTCCTGGCATTTCCCGAAGCGGCAATTGCGCTGACGAACTTCAACATCGCCTCGCCGTTCGGCATTTCGACCGTGATGACAACGTCGTATTTGCCCGTCGTCACATACGCGCTGAGCAGCCGTCCTCCCAGTTTCTCTGCCCTCGCCTTGCTGGCTTGATAGCGTTTGACGGCATCTTTCGCGTCTTTGGCGCCTTGGTCAGTCCAATTCAGAAAGCAAATAAACGTAGGCATGATCTTCTCCCTTTCGCTCACTGGGTTGGCCCCGACTCGCTGGGTGTCGGGGGATGGGGCGCGAGATCGGGGCCTGGCTCTCTTGAGGCGTGAGAGTTGGCTCGATCTTATAGTTGCAGCGACTTCAAAATGGTGAATGTTTTATTAACTAGCGAAAGTTATGGTTAACGGATTGTTACACAAATGCGGGCTTGACGTCGATCATAAGCAGGCTCGGAGCGCCGATGTGTGTGCGCGGGCTCAGGGGTCGAATGCTTACAAGTTGAAGGCGAAGGCACGAAACTTTGTCAAAATCGTCAGCGGCTCCGAGCGTAAAATTCGGGCTGCTCGACAAGTTGTGTCAGGATTAGTCACCGACGCGCTCCCAGTTAGGCTATTCTGCCATACCGCGCCGACAAATGACCAATAGCAACCTCCCGCCCTGGCAGCCTTCCGATCTTCCAACACTGCGAGCAGCATATTCGGATCGAACCGCTGCTTTGATGGCCTATCTCGCAAACTTTGCGTACAGTCCAAATATCCAAAGCAGGGGACTAATCGGCGTACCGCCGGAGCTGGGTGCGATCGGATTCAATCGTCTTACCTCATTTCACAATGACCTGACTGACGGGTGGGCATACATTGCTGAGAGCGAGGTGATAATCGTTTTGGCCTTCCGCGGAACACAATCAATTTCAAACTGGAGAACAGATTTTCACACCTCGTTAATTCATCCACCCGGCACCGATCCTCAGTTGCGCGTGCACCAGGGCTTCTATAACGCCTTCGAGCGGCTGTCTGATGGCGCACGGGGTATCAAAAAGGCGATGGAGGAACTTCATTCGTCGAGAGGTAACGTACCAGTCTACATAACCGGGCATTCGCTGGGGGGTGCATTGGCGCAAATTGCGGCCGCCGTGCTTGGCAGTGACCAAATCGCGGCCTGCTACACATTTGGATCACCGCGGGTCGGCAATTCAATTTTTGACCTCTGGGTTAAGCCGCCGAGCTATCGGGTGATCAACTATGCTGACATTGTTCCCCAAGTGCCATTCCCGGTACCATTCATCCTGGATTATCGCCACTCGGGCGATCCTCGCTATATGCCGGATCAAGTCAGCGGCTCACCGTATCGCTTCGAACCGAACATCCTTCAGCGAACAGCACAACTTGTTATGGGTTTGATTCAGTTGGTAAGGGCCGGCTCGATCCTTGGTATACAAGATCATCAGATTTCTGAATATTGTAGGAAACTAAACAGCATCGCGGTGGCGCGTTCTCAAAGCAGATAGAAGCCACTTAGGATAGACCAATCGGCGGTCATATCCCAACTCCCAGTGCCATTGTTAAAGTCGAGCGCGCCGCCCGCGTGGGTATAATCCCACTCGCGGATCACTATGGTGTGATCACGCATGCGATGCGCGAGCGTCGCGCGGCGATTTTCATTGTTTCGGCATTGAAATACAACTTTACATTCTCCGCTTCGCATTGGATCACCAAGAAATCAAACTCTGGACCTTGTGTGAGGGCACCTAACCTAACGCTCACGTTTTTTAGATAATGCGAGAAAGCGGAAAAATGTCGTGCCTGACATGCCCAAGAAGAGCGCCTAGTGGCTCACCATAGAGCGTATCGACAGCCTTCTAGAACGCTACAATTTTTCCACGGAATTGCCGCTCAAATTGCTCACACTGGTAAGAAAATTCGATGCAATCGAAGGCAACCACCAGCCCCTCGCCTGGCTGCGCCGCTTCAGAGCCCCCGCTTGGAATGCCACTGTCAGCGAAGGAGCTGTTAACCACCATTTAAACTTTCGAACGTTGCCGATCACAGATCGTACGTCTGATCACTCTTACCCTCGCTTACGCATATCTCAGAATGGATGTCTTACGATGAACTGCGTAATTTTCTTGTGCGCGAAGACGGGACGAGCATTTAATAGCGGTTTTCATGCCGACCCTGTGACCTGCGCCTCGTACCCCCCAATGGAAAATATGTTTACGCTGCGGCGTCTGCTGTCGCGTTCATGAATTTAATTTCGCGGGAGCGCGTGTTTGCAAATGTCTGCACAACTGCCCGAGAAACGGGGGCTTTTGTCGGGTCCGAGTTTTCTTGGTAGCCGGACGAAGGAACGGCTGCGTGCGCCACTGGCGAAGAGCCTGATTTACGCCCAACTATGAGTCCAGACGAGCCGTCGCCGGCGTCGCTTTTTTCTATTGACCTTGCGTCCGAATAGGCGCCCGAGCATTATACCAATCACAGCAAAAGCTATGCTCGCAGGTAGTCCAAAGAGGGACGTTCCATCAATAATGTCTTTTAGGCTGATCAAACTCTCCATTGGGCGAGCGCCTTCTAGCGCCTCAAAAAGCGTATCAAGGACTGTCGCGATAGAAATCGGGTTCCAAACGCCAAGCATGAACCAAACCATTATTTGTGATGTCACGATTCCCAAACCGATAAATAGGCCTAATCCGCTCAGAGACGAACGAAACCGTTTTTTGTAGTGAGCCACTCCTGCCATCCTCTATTGACGAGCATGTTTTATATTAGGACGTCACACCTCATCCAGGTTAGGAGCGGTTAGACGGATCATCTGTGATCGACAACACGGGTCGGTCGTAAGTTTTAACCAGGTGGTTAACAGGCCCTTCGCAAAGTCCGTGGCAATTCGCAGCGTTATCCGTTCGGCGATAACCTAGGCCGTGCCAGCCAACGCCGCTTCCCGCCGCCTGGTCAGTCGAATACATCGGCACTTGCCTGCGTGATGATGAACGACTGGTGCCAGAAGCTTTCCTACATCTATTCTGATGTAGAGCCGGGCCGGCGGTCGGCGAAGCGGAAGCGCACGCTGGATCACGCAAATTTTGCCAAGTCGCTAGATTTGTTATGAAATAATTTAATGGAAACAGCAGGTGGGAGTGCTAGCTTTGGCGACGGGGAGGCGACATCCGCTGCGTAGGGCGCGAGAGATGCGCGAACTAATTGGAAAAATACCGACTAAGGACCCCAATGTCATCGAAGAGATCTACCTCTCTGAATTAGTCCGTTGCCGTGAATGTCACCAGACGGCACCAATGGGTATCGAAGTGATTACGGTCAAGAGAGATGGAGGGTCTAGAAAGATTCTCAAACACGGGTACTTCTGCCGCGCACACGGTCATGATTATGAAATGACCGTACAAAGTCTTCCCATTCGTCCCCGGACTAGGGAGTGAGTGAAGGTGATTGCGGGCGAACTCTGCGAAGCTGCTTGAGCTGTTGCAGAAGTCCTCAGACTAGGTTGTGACCGGTGCCGCACTGTGCCTTCGATCTACTCGAGCTGAACCGCAAAGACCTCAGCGCGAGCCAATCGAAAAGCGAAAGAAATTGCTCGGGGAGCTGTTGGCAGATCGCACTTCAGTCTAGTTTTCAATGAGGTGCTTCGTCGAGGACGGGACAATCGTGTTCCGCGAGGCTTGCAAGCTCGGCAGCGAGGGTATCGTTTCAAAGCGGCTTGGCTCGACTTATCGCTCGGGCCATTCGCCGCACTCCAATCTAATCGCCCGGACCCCTCAAGGGTTGATGCAATGTTAACGATCTGCGCGATTGCCGGAAAGGCCAAGCCGCATGCCCGACCGTCGCCTCCGGCTGCCCTGGTCAAGGACGACGGTTTCACTTTGCGTGAGGAAAATCATCTAAATAATATGTCGCGTTTCTCACATTCTTGAGATTTGCTACCGGTCACCTGCCCTATCTCGGTGCGAACAAGGCGCTCGACCATAGGGGGCAGATTGTCGTCTAGCCACGATTTTAGCATCGGCCGCAGCATTTCTTGCACCAGGTCTTGGAGCGTCCGCACATTTTCAAGCAGAACACTCTGCGCGAGAGCATCCCACGCGCAATGCACAGCGTTTAGCTGCCTGCGCTCCTCCAGTGATTGTTTCTGAATTTCCACCGCTTGTCCCATAGAACACCTTCGTCTCAGCCTGCCGTAATCTACGCATCCGCGATTTAATATGAGGTTTCCGATGACGCGGCGGGCCTTTGTGGCTGCCAAGCTGCGCCCGGCGTCTTTCCGTGCGACATCAGCCGCCCGGCGGCTGGTCCTGCAGCTCATCGCAACGCCTCCTGGACCAAAAATGTGTAGGACCGCCGAGTGTGTCGCGGGCAACGCAAATCGACATTCCGCACTGGGGGTTCGGCAGCCTCGCAAAGTTTGCAGCGAGGCCATCGCGAAGGAAGCCGTTTCCAGCGTGGCTTGAAAATAAGGTTACGCCGGACGGCCGCGGTTCGGTGCTCGGATTTACATTCAAGCAACGGATTGGATTTACACGGAGATACGCGTGCGACCTGGATCCAAAACAGTCTGCCAAGGGAAAACGAGCAATGAAACCAATGATAAAGCGGTACGTTCACGATGAGCAGGGCGCGACTGCCATCGAGTACGCTCTTATCGCGGTCTTCGTCTCAATCGTCTTCCTAGCCGCCGCAGAGGCGATCGGCGGGGACTTGAACAGCACTTTCGCCATCGTCTCGAGCGCGCTCAGATAGATCCGCCAGAAGCTATCGGTCTTTTTCTTTCGCGATGTTAAGTCCCCGCTAGGCGCTCGCTACGGTGCCGTCGCTCAACGCGCAATGATGAGTACATTGTAAAACAAATAAGCATTTTATTTTATCGTTACTACAAACGGATCATTGCCCGCCTCGAACTGTCTTGTGTCTGTTTGGCTGCGATTCATAAATGCGAAACGCATTGCCATTTTAACTGCCAGGCGGGCGACACGAGAAAACATGTGTCAAGCACCCATCACAAGGAGTAGTCAAAATGAAGGTAATCATAAAGCGGTTCGTTCGCGATGACTCGGGCGCGACCGCCATCGAGTACGGCCTGATCGCCGCCGGCATTTCGGTTGTGATCATTGCCGCTGTGCAGGCTACCGGAGCAAACCTGACCGGCACGTTCCAGACCGTCTCAAACGCGCTGAAGTAAATTGGTCCACTGTATTGGTGTTCTGGAAGCCCCGGGCCCGTTCCTTCCGGGGCTTTTCCTTTTAGCCAGCTGGCGGCGCATTTTAATCTCCACCGCTCTGCCCCTGTTTTGATCGCAGCGGTTTAGTCACGGGCTTTACAGGAAGCACGCCATCTGTAGCACTTTCAATTAGCGGTTTGCGGTACGCAATCGTAGACCGGGCTCCCGGCCCCCTTGGGAACCGTCATAAAGATCAATCCAAAATCGCTAAAAGATTCGGCCTTCTCCCGGCGACAGGTCCCGCACCGGTATATCTGTCAATATGAGCGCCTTTGATCCGCCCGCCGATGTCCTGTGCGACCGCTAATGAGGAGTAGCTTTTACATGCGCTCGTCGAGGGCACATTGAGTACGTAACGGTGCCGGTGGGAATTGAACTCGGATCTGTAGCGATCAATGTCCGCGTTCTAGCGGAACCCGAGGTAGCCGACTGTGAGAGCCACGAGCGAAGCCTTCAATGCGCAGCCATCAAGGTGTGAGCGCCGCCGATTGCCGCTCGTTCGGCGTGCGGATAGGGTGGCATACACGGCGATGTCCTACCAGTAATCTCGGCCGCCACCGTATTGTCGTCAATGATTACTGAGCTCACCTAAGAAAGTTGACCTCTGTGCTCCATTGAGAACACGTTTGCGTATAGATTGGCAATCCACTGTTGGCCCTCTTGGGTCACTCGAAGGTACCGCAAGGCATCTCCGACATAAGGCCGGACCGTCTGCCAGAAGAAGTCCGGATAGTTGGCTCGCAGATCCACGACGCTATTATATTTCAGTTTGTTGCTCATTCCGGTCTCCCGAAACTCGCTAAATAAGGCTGCTTGCTTTCGTAGATAGTTGATGTCCGCGAGCTGACCGATCAGATCAGCTGCACGTACCAGGCTCGGAAAATCGTCGGTGGACTCGTGCTGCTCATCCTCTGGCACCGGGAAGCGGGTGTGTTCTATGTTGGCTTCGATCGCCGAGGTGTCCAGGTTGATGAGGGCCTTGGCGGAGCGTTCGCGTACAAACAGTTTGGACCGAGCGACATGATACGGCGTCAGTGAAGCATCGGTTGCTCCCTCGGGGAGCGTCACCTTATCGCCGGCCAGGTTGATGACGTAGGAGCCATGCCCATCACCTCGACAGATGCCTCGCACATACCCGATGTCGTGACATAGTAGTGAGACTATGAAATGTAGCCAATCGCGCGGAGTCACGCCGCCGACGCTAATGTGCCGGCCGCGCAGAATTTCCTGTCCAACAAGCGTGACCATAATAGTGTGATTGACATCGTGGTATGCCGCGTCGCTGGTTGCAATGTTTTCAAGAGCAAGTTGGGCCACGAAGCTGATCACGCCGGGATAGCCGGGCCCTAACATCCCGTATGTTCGCTCGTACATCATCCGAAGTTCGCGGATGAAGGCTTCTATAACTATCAATGTAGTGTTGAACATACGAACTCAACGTCGCTGCGCGGGCACAAGAGGACATCGCCCGAAGATTATCACGCGATAAAGTGCTCGGCGAATCGAGTTTCGTCCACCACCCTCATTGACAACCTAATGCCCGGCTCCGACAATTATTCCCACAGATCGCGCAATTAAAGGGCATCTTTTATTGAGGAGGGCATCATGAATGGGCGATTGAGGCGTCCAGGCTGTGCTTTTTGGATTTCAAAGTTAAGCGCGGTAATTGTCGCGACATTGACACTTTGCCTCCATTCGGCTGCACACGCTTCCGATCCAATCAAAATCGGGTTCAGCACGTCGTTAACTGGAAGCTTGGCCTCTTCTGGAAAAGCCAACCTGCTCGCGCAGCAAATCTGGCAAGAAAAAATCAACGCTGAAGGTGGGTTGGTGGGACGACCGGTACAGTTCGTTTATTACGACGATCAGTCCAAAGCAGACACCATTCCCGGCATCTATGCCAAGCTTCTCGACGTCGACAAGGTCGATCTACTAATGGGCGCGGCCACCAATCTTATCGTTGCCGCAATGCCCGAGATTATGCAGCGGCAGAAAATGGTGATGGTACTTGTGGCACTCGGCAGCAATGACGAATTCAAATACCCGCGGTATTTCCAAACCGCCGCCTGGGGGCCAGATGCAAAAGGCGTCATGGGTCGCGCCTTCTTCGAGGTTGCCAAAACAATTATACCTCGGCCGAAAACAGTTGCCATCGTCGGTGCTGACGCGGAATTTTCCAACAATGTGATGACCGGAGCGCGGGCCATTGCGAAGCAGGAAGGGTTTAACATTGTGTACGATCACACCTACCCGCCGGGCACCACCGATTACGGCCCAATTGTGCGCGCGATAGAGGCCACCAATTCCGATCTGGTATTCGTCGCGTCTTATCCACTCGACTCGGTTGGTATCGTCCGCGCCGCGACTGAGCTCGGTCTCAAAACGCAAATGTTCGGCGGCGGAATGGTCGGATTGCAATATGCGACTTTTTTGCAGCAACTCGGGGAGAAACTTGATCGCGTCGTGAATTACCATCTCTATGTGCCTTCCCCGACAATGTCATTTCCGGGCATTGAAGAGTTCCTGAAAGTCTATCAGGCACGCGCCCCCCAACAAGGCACCGATCCACTTGGCTTCTATCAGCCGCCCTTCGCCTACGCGGCCATGCAAATCCTCGAGCAGGCAATTAAAGCGACAGGTACGCTAAACGATGACAAGCTTGCCGATTACATTCACAAAAGCGAGTTTGACACGATCGTTGGCAAAATCCGCTTTGATGCAAAGGGTGAGTGGGCAAGGCCGCGACTTCTTATGATCCAGTACCAAAACGTCAATGGGAATAACCTCGATCAGTATCGAACGCCTGGAAGGGCCGTGATCCTCTATCCGCCGGAATATAGAGACGGTGAGCTGCAACATCCGTTCTCGCAGTGAGAGGCCTAAGAGGCCCAGCCTTCGCCATTAAGCCGTCTTGCGCGCTCCGAATAACGGAGAGCACGAAACTAAAACCGCAAAGGAGGGAGACATGGAAACGCTGCCCAGATTCGGCATCTCACGGGCCGACATGATGAAGCGCGTCGTACGCTTCAATGAGCTTAAAGGCTCGGACGGCGGGCTTCCCGACAGTAAGGCGCCACAATGCGTACGCACGCTTTACAACGTCATTGGCTTTCAACCGCCGAAGGACGCCGGCGGTGCCGTAACATCGCCCGTAGGCGACGACGCCTCGCGGTTGTCCGCTATCCCGATCTCCGAGGGTTTTAATCTCGGCTGTTGCCGCGCCAAGCCGGGCAAAGGTCCAATGATGCACACACGACACGAACGAGACATTCATTCCGGTGACCGGGACATGGCGCTGCAATTGGGAAAATGAGAAAGGTGAGGTCGAATCGATTGATCTCAATCCACTCGATGTGATTTCTTTTCCGACGGGCGTCGTCCGGCGCTTCGAAAGTGTCACGCTCGGTCTATCCGGTCAGGATGCGATCCTCATGTTTGTGATCGGTGGTGATGGCCCGAAAGCCGAATTTACCGACGCAGCCATGAAAGAGCTCGAAGATGCTGGCGTTTGGCCACACAAGACCTAATAGCCACCATCGGCCGTGTCCGCCAAGTGGCGGTAAGCGGGTTCCCGGATCGGATTTGCAAGACCATTCCTGCCTTTTTACGCATTGTTAACTTCTGCCTAGGTATCTGAAGGAAGCAGGTCAAGGAAATGCTGATGAACGCTTCGGCACCCAAAGAAATGGGCGAAACCTCAATCTCGGCGAACTCTGCAGTGAAGTCAGAGCTTAGAGATTTGATCGAAGTCGAACGCAGCAAAACCGTTCAGGTAGCGAATGCTAAAATGGAGCTGGACGTCGGACGAATACGATCTTCAATCGCGCGATTAACTTCAAATTCGACCGACGAACTCGGAAAGCTTATCTCCGAACTCGAGGCGTTGCAGAAATTTCTTAAGTCAGAAGCTGGGCGTGTGCAAGGTGAGATTGAGAACGTACTAGACGGCGTCAAGATCATAGTCGAAGCCATTAGTCCGTGGAAAACTGCCGACGTCGCCCGTACACAGAATACTCGCTCAAGTGGGCACGACAAAATTAAACGTTGGCCTTGATTCGAAATTTTCCGCCGGTTTCGACAGTCCCTCTTTCAGAACTTAGACCTCGCCAACAGCACAAGAAAGCAAAATTACAAATATTGTTCGATCGGGGCATCTCCAACCGTCACGTATATCAGGGCTCCGTCCTGTAGTCGGATGATAAGCTGGTTATTTTCCACCGGATCGACTGTAATACAACCGTTGCTCCTTCCCAGCATGCCGTTATTTTTGGCGCGAAACGCGGCGGTGGTGTACCAGTTCGGATGGATGATCCATTTGAACGGCGGCGTGTGGTTGATGTAGCTATTGTAAGAGGTTACGCCCTCGAGTCCTACAACAATCATATTTGGATAAACGGTTCCGTCGTAGCGATCCACAATCGTCTTGTAGTGATCCATCACTTCTGAATGAGCGGTCTTAAGCGGGCCTAATGGCACCATGTCCAGGTCTCTCTCGAAGCCTTTAAATTTGATGGCTCTTGCGTTGGGTCCATTGTCTCGTCCATGGGCCGCGTAATGGGCAGTGACCTGATCCGATTTGAAATCAAAAACGTAGAATCTTTTGTTCGCCGATGGCTGCGAAATGTCAAAGACCGCGAGCACGTCTTTTTTGGTAAAAATCGATTGGCGCGAGGCATGAATGGCGCGCCCAACGGCAGCTATGGGAGCGCCGAGAGACTGAGCCTCTTGCAAAAGCGAATCGAGTCCGCCGAGTTCTTGCGCCTGCGTCTTGAGTGGCCATACCGCAATCGCACCACCGAACAGTGAAATGACTCGCGTCGTTGCATTGCCTCCCCACCGTAGGAGCTGGCACCTTAAGGGGCCAAATCGGCAGAAAAGTGGTCGGGCCGAATTCGGCAATGTCCAGCGAATCGATGTCCGCGCTCTCCCAAAAAGCAGACACCGCGATGAGGGAGCGCCGATCTTAGAATTCTCTCCCAATCATAAGATAATCGATGGAGATGGGGCCACCGCCGCGCACCAGAAAATAGAAAGCGGCCACAGTCCACAACAGTGTGAATTCGAGGCCCATCATATTCCAAAAAAATCTACCCACTCGCCAGCGTTCGCAGTCTGTCACAAGGAGAAACGCGACGATCGGGCAGGCAGCGAGGCGAGTAAACAGTCCAAGCGCGAGCATCGGACCTGCCACGAGCTGCGTGAGTACAATGGCCGGTGCCCAGAATTTTCCGGGACGATAGCCGCCGCGTTCGAGTTCATCCACGAACTCGGTCAAATTGTGCGACTGGCTGCCGGTTGATGGAAACAAGCCAAACGCAGTGCGCAGCCCGTGCGGGACCAGCGTAAGTCCCACAACGACGCGCAATGACATCTCGGCCCAAGGAAAAAGCGCCTGATAAATAGGACCGACTTGCGGAAAAATGAGTTTTGTCGCGTCATCCATCCTACATCCTACCAGGGTCCATAGCGCGCGGGCGATAGAGCAGAACCAGGCAATTCCAGTCGGTGGCATGCAGTTCGGAATCCTGTCGTCGTAGCTGTCGGCATTGGACCGGCATCGGTGCGTGCCTGCTTAGTTTGATGGGAATACGCCCACGATACCGCAATGGCGCGCGAGCGATACAGCAAGATCGAGCAAGACTTCGTCACCTCCGGGCCAGCCGATCAGCGATAACCCCACTGGGCAGTTGCTTCTCGTAAGAGACGTAGGCGAGTTTTTGCGGGCCTGTCTTTGCAGCGCTGGTAGCGCCGATGCCCTCGATCGACCAAGGCGGCGGAAACCGGCGATTAGTAGGCATGATCTTCCAATGTGCCAGAAATGGTCGCTGGCTAGTCGAATTACCGCGACGGAATTCGGGCAGATCGCACGCCAATCAAGGCCAGCCTTGGCCGCATTACACGCACAATTGGAGTGCAATTCAATGGCGGAAAGCCACGAGGCGGGGAGGGGATCATGGCGGGGCGAACCCGGAGGCCGACGGCATCGGCCGCGCTCGTTGCTACGCTTCTTGTGTCGGCAGTTGGCATCGGAGCGCCAACGAATACCGCTCGCGCTGATGATTGTCTGACTGCACCGAATTCTGCCGCGCCGGAGGGGAGCCATTGGTATTATCACATCGATCGCGCGACACAGCGTAAGTGCTGGCATGTGCGCGCGACAGATCAATCGGCGGAGCAAACCGCTGCACCGGCATCGAATCCTTCCGCGGCCGCTCCCGCCACGGCACTGAAGAAGCCCGCGACCTCATCAGGCGCCCCGATGTCAATAAGCCCCGATGCCGGCGCTGCTCCATCCCTGCCGTCCGCTAAGCCTCGTCGCACGTCTGTGAGCGGGGAGCCGGCGGACGAGCTTGTTCGGCAAAGCGCGGAAAAAGGAAGTTCCGTCTGGCTAACCACGCCCACGACTGCTAGCAGTCCGACGGCAACAATCCCCGGCGACAGCACGCCGCCCTCGCCAGGGGTCAGAATACTTGGAGTCAAAAGTCAGGATGCGCCTGTGAGTGGAGCGGCGGCGGATGAACCTGGCCAGCAAAGTGCGCAGAAAGATTTAGTGTCATCGCCTACCGAGGTTCCCCCTGGGCAACCGAGCCCGCCGTCGCAGACGGGCGATCAAGTAACGGTACCGACGCCTGCTTGGCCCGATCCTGTCGTTACTTCGGTCAAAACGCCTGAGCCTACTGCGGGTCCGAGTGACACTCGGATAGAATCCGACCGACCCGCAGTGGGTGTCAGCGCATCTGATAATGCACAGACCACAGCTCGAGACAGTGTCGCGGTCACCCAAGCCGAAATGGCAAAGTCTCCCACGTCTCAGCCGATTGCAATATTCGCCGTCGCCGCGCTCGGGCTCGTGGTGGCTGGCTTGTTGCTTCGCATCGTGATGAAAATTTCCTCCGGGCGTCGGCGGATTGATCGCCGTGATTTCGACTGGACAGAGAATCGGTACCACGACGATTCGGGCGAGGATCAATTTGTCCATCAAACCGACGGCTTCTCTGACTACCTTCAGCGCTCTGCAAGGACCTCGCTCGGCTCGCGGCGCTTCCGGAGCGAGCACTCAAATGCTGCCACCGACATCACTGACAAAATCGGTATGCATCAGCACCGGCGGATTGATATCGATCCGCGTGAGTCCGACTGGATCGGAAAACTCGTCGACGATTTGCAGAGTTCACTCGTGATGCCGAGCAATTACCGTTCCCGTCCTCCACTGCAAGACCAGAACAGCTGGCCAGATGACGAACGCCGCAATGACGGCGCCTCCCAGAGCAGCGACGAAATACGGGAGCGTGAGGAGGCATTAAAGCAATTAAAGCGGGACCTTGATCGGTTGCTGCAATCGCCGAAGGTTGCCTAACGCACTTCACGAAAGAGAACCGGCCGCGCAATCTCGTCGTGACGACTTCCGATATTCCATCCTTATTCTGAACGGATGGAATGTTACTGGCCAAAGCCCGAACGAGGGATGATC
>JBAPZR010000566.1:0-2144 GCA_049285335.1 Xanthobacteraceae bacterium
CGACTTATCCTGCCCGCAGCAACATGCCGAGCCGCCATCGCCAGCTTGGATTCCGGTACAATAGGCATCCAGCAAAATATAGCGCGGAGTCCCGATGAATAACTCCGAGCGAAAGGATTTTTCGTCCTGGTTAGCGTCGGGCGCGTTGAGCGCGACGCCATCGACTTTGTCTAATAGCCAACACGATATTGTGTGCGCCAATGCCGCGCGCATGATCACGGTCTCTGTTTCAGCCAGTTGGCGCGCGAGCGTGCGTAGGTACTTGTTGAATCCGCGACCGGAACGGTGAAGTCTGCCGTGCCGATGTCCGCTTTCCTCCCGAAGCAGACATTGAATGGCCGCTTTGTGCCAAAAGCGGACATGCAGACCATCCTGTGGTTGTCGTCAAACCTGCATTCATAACGACAGGGATAATCGGGACCGCATGGCGACACGGCAAGAGCGAATCGACGCCTTTACTCACCAAGGGTTTCCGCCGGCGGACCAACCGCTTGAACTTCTTTGCGAGGATCACGTCGGCACCTATGTCATGCCGTTTTTATGTCGACGGAGTAGCGGTGCTTGGCATAGTGTGGACACCAGCAGCCGAATCAAGGCGACGGTCGTCGGCTGGCGCGTGCGGCAGTGACCTGCCCGCAGCCTTTTCCGACGAGTCCGCTTCCGCAGTCAATGAATCGTGAGGTGATCTTTTGAGCAAACCAGGCGTTTGCTGCGCTTCCGCTTGAACTCAGTGTTTCAGTGCAAAATTGCCGGACGAAGCAACAAAGCCGCACGCGCGCAACTCGGAAATGAGAAACGGCACTTGCGCGTCATCGCGTAACACGATTTCAAGCTCTGTTTGGCTGCTGCTGTCGCTTTGACTCAAATTAAACGTTGACATCGAACCGATCTGCCCCGGCCCCGCGTAACTCGATGGCACGATCTTGAATTTATCCAGCACTTTTTCGACTTGGCCCGGCCGCGTGATCGGCCGCTCGCGGCGTGCGATGATAACAACATGCATGGCGGTCTGTATCCTTTCGGTTTGTCCGGTGACGCCAGTTAGTTTGGACAGCGCATTCGCCATACTGCGCCGCTGATGGCTTGCAAAATCTGTTGAGCGGCGGTAATCCGCTAAGTGCTAGAAGGAGACTCACAAGCAACTTTTATCGATTTGAAATCGGCGATCGATTTCGACTGAGATAGTCGGCGCCTATAGCGCGACCTGCAGCGCCCGCGTCCGATAATACCGATACGTCGCTACTCGACCCTAAGATTGGTCGCGGACTCTTTGCCTCGATTGTTCTCAATCTCGTACTCGATGGTTTGTCCCTCGTTGAGTGAACGCAGCCCGGCCCGCTCAACAGCCGAGATGTGGACGAACACATCTTTGCTACCGCCGCCTGAAGGCTGAATAAACCCATATCCCTTTGTCGGATTGAACCACTTCACCGTACCCGTAGGCATTTCCGTCTCCAATGTTGACCGCGCACAATACGGGTCGCGCCCGAGCAGGACAAGGACCGCGATCGGTCCCTAGCGGCGGCATCCACCGATAATCTGATGCCTGACGGCCGCGTCAGCGGGCATCAATCCCGAATTTGAGTTACGGTTGGATGTCGGGCTTCTCGCTCCTGGACGCATTCATGAGCGTGAAGATGGGCACGTTCCGGGAATTCCAGCTGTACATGGTTTGGTTACAAACTTGGCACTTTGCGTAACTCCGCTGCTTGAACGACAGATAAGCCGTCGTCATCTCATATTCGGTCCCGCAATAGGGACATTTGAAGATGACCATCGTTTCACTAAGCGCCTATGGCTGATGATATAGAAGGTAGCGCGGCAGACCGAGTCTAGCTTCCTGGCAAATCAATTGTCGAGGAAGCTCCTGAGGACCCTTGATCGGCTTGGGTGCTTGAGCTTGCGGAGCGCCTTGGCCTCGATCTATCGAATCCGCTCGCGCGTCACCGAAAACTGTTGGCCGACTTCCTCAAGCGTGTGGTCGGTGTTCATGCCGAGGCCAAAGCGCATGCGCACGATGCGCTCCTCGCGTGCCGTTAGTGACGCCAGAACGCGCGTCGTAGCCTCACGCAGATTAGACTGGATGGTGGCGTCGATTGGCAGGATGGTGTTTTGGTCCTCGATTAGGTCGCCGAGGTGTGAGT
>JBAPZR010000567.1:0-11559 GCA_049285335.1 Xanthobacteraceae bacterium
GCAAGGATCGCGTCGACGACGCGATGCATGCGACCCGCGCGGCCGTCGAAGAGGGCATCCTGCCCGGCGGCGGCGTGGCGCTTCTTCGCGCCACCGAGGCGCTCAAGAAGGTGCGCACGCAGAACGACGACCAGAAGCACGGCATCGACATCGTTCGCAAAGCGCTGTCCGCTCCGGCCCGCCAGATCGCGGTCAATTCCGGCGAGGACGGCTCGGTGATCGTCGGCAAGATCCTGGAAAAGGATCAGTACGGCTATGGCTTCGACGCGCAGGACGGCGAATATGCCGACCTGGTGAAGAAGGGCATCATCGATCCGACCAAGGTCGTGCGCCAGGCTCTCCAAGGCGCTTCATCGGTCGCGGGGCTCCTCTTCACCACCGAGGCGATGGTGGCCGAGCTGCCGAAGAAGAAGGAAATGCCGGCGATGCCGCCGGGTGGTGGCGGAATGGACTTCTAAGGAAGTCCGTTCGGCACTCGTAAATGCCAAGGCCCGGGAGCAATCTCGGGCCTTTTTTGTTGGCGTCATTGCGAGGAGCGAATGCGACGAAGCAATCCAGCGGGACGTCATAAATTGGATTCCCGTTTTCGCGGAAATGAGCGGTCGAAGCGCTAATCTGAAAACAGGAACGACCACGAGTAAGGGGCGCGCGTTCATCCGGCGTCGCCCTGATCTTACCGTGGCCGTTGGAGCATGATCCCGAAAAGCGGATACCATGCCCAAGATAACGATGGATCAAACTTCGTACGCTCACCATCGCCACTTGCAAATCAGGTTTAGCAGGCGTCAATGACAGGCTGATGACTCCTAAATCCGGTTCAATCCATATCGGTATCGGCGGCTGGACCTTCGCGCCGTGGCGCGGGGTCTTCTATCCGGAAGGCCTGCCGCACGCCAAAGAGCTCGCCTATGCCGGCACGCATCTGACCTCGATCGAGGTCAACGGCACGTTCTACCGCACGCAGACGCCGGCGACGTTTCGCAAATGGGCGAGCGAGGTTCCAGCGGACTTTGTCTTTTCGTTGAAGGGGCCGCGCTTTGCCACCAACAGGCGCGTGCTCAAGGAAGCCGGCGACTCGATAAAACGGTTCCTTGATTCCGGCGTGACCGAGCTCGGCGACCGTCTCGGCCCCCTGCTCTGGCAATTCGCGCCGACCAAAAAATACGAGGCGGCCGACTTCGGCGGCTTTCTCGAATTGCTGCCGGAGCGGCTCGGCGGGCGCGCACTGCGCCATGTCATCGAAGTGCGGCACGACAGTTTCCGCAACTCCGAATTCATCGCGCTCCTCCGCAAGTTTGCGATGCCGGTCGTGTTCACTGATCACGGGCGCTATCCGAATATCGCCGATATCACCGGCGATTTCGTCTATGCGCGGCTGCAACGCGGCAAGGACACGATCGCGACCGCCTATCCGCCGAAGGAGATCGGTGCCTGGGCGGGGCGGTTCCACTCCTGGGCGGCGGGCAGCGAACCGGACGACCTGCCCCGCGTGGCGCCGGCGCCGAAGGCCAAGCGCGCGCCGCGCGAGGTCTTCGCTTATGTCATCCATGAGGGCAAAATCAGAGCCCCGACCGGCGCCATGGCATTGATTGAGGCTTTGAAACTCAAATAGCCGCTCACCTGACGGATATCCACAGGTCAAACGCGTCGGCCACAATCCCGGACAACGCGGCGCTGTAGGATGCCATCGAAGGGGAATGGCTATGGCGGACACTGTTGCAAGACTTCGGCATACCTACGGGCAGGCGGTGCAGCAGCAAGTCTTGAGGGAGCGCCTAGCGGCCAGAATGAAAACGGCAAAGCCAGAAGAGCTATGCGCCGTGCTTGAGGCAATCGATGATTGGGGCTTTCATAAAGTCGTCGCGTGCGCCTTGCTCGACACGGTGACCGATGAGCAGGAGCTGGACGCGATCGAAAGCTACATCAAGGAATGGACGGACGAGCACCAGTTGGCCGCGTTTGCAAAGCGCATACGCGATTGCCCGGCTGATATAGCGCTTCCCTCTAGCAAGAAGTGATCGGGATCGGTTTGCGCAAATGCTAACGGCCACGAACGAAAAGGCGCGCGTACATCCGGCGTCGCCCATCGTCTCCGTGGCCGTCCCGTGACGGAACCATTGCTCACGTCACGTATGCACAAATAGGTGCTGCAAGCCGCTTATGCAAGGGTTGCTTTTATGTAAAACTGGCGCCAGCAACACGTTCCAATTTTTTCAAGTGCGCAAACCATTAAGCGAGCGGACATAAGGGAGCGGACAATGTCCACCATTCAACCGAGCGATCGCGAAGACATGCGGCGCGCCGTCGTCAACGCCATTCACGAGCATTGGGTATTGTTCCTGGTCGAAGGCATCATTCTAGTCCTCCTTGGCATTGCGGCCATCATTGTGCCGGTCGTCGCAACGCTGGCCTTTACGCTGGTCATCGGATGGCTGTTTCTCATTAGCGGCATCGTCGGCCTCATCACCACCTTCTGGATGCGCGGCGTGCCGGGCTTCTGGTGGGCGCTCCTCTCCGCCATCATCGCGATCGCGGCCGGTGTCGTCCTGCTGTTGTGGCCGATCAGCGGAACGCTCTCGCTCACGCTGGTGCTGATCGCCTTCTTCATCGTCGAAGGTATCGCCACGCTGATGTACGCCATCGATCACCGCGCCCAACTTTCCAGCCGTTGGGGCTGGATGCTGTTCAGCGGCATCGTCGACCTCATTCTGGCGGGCATTATCTTCGCCGGCCTGCCGGGAACCGCGGCTTGGGCGCTCGGCCTACTGGTCGGCATCAATATGCTGTTCGGTGGCACCGCAATGATCGGGATGGCGCTCGCGGCGCGCAATCATCCGATCGGCACTGTCTAAAGCGCAATCGTTTCAAGCCGAAATTTTTCGGATCATGCCCAGAGCGGGATCAATTATTCCGCCGGCTGCGGCAGCTGCGCCTTCTCGACGCCGTTCGCTAGCACCGCGATGAGGATCGCGGCGATCAGGAATCCCATGGCGACGAGCGCGGTCACGCTGAGCACGAGCCCAAAGCCGCCGCGGCCGTAGAGGATCGCGATCATCGAGACCGCGACGCCTGAGATCATGAAGGTCACGAAGTAGCGCACCGCGTAGATGCGGCTGCGCCAGGCGTCGGCGGTGTAGCGCGCAATAAGGAGATCGTTGACCGTGATCTGCCCGTAGATCGCCGCCATGGTGAAGGCGAGCGCGAAGAGAAGGGTGACGCCGCTCGCCGTGGCCGACCAGACCACGCCGGTGAACTGCATAATGGCAAGCACGGCGAACAGGATGTGTGGCTGGATGCGCTCGACCAGTCGGCCGACCGTGATCTGAGCGACGGCGCCGCACAAAAATACCGTCGTCGTCAGCCCGCCGACGAGCAGAAGCGGAATGCCGTTGCCGACGCGCTCATCGACGATCTTCGGCAAAGCGACCGAGATCGTGTTGAAGACAAGCCCAGCGCTGAGCGCAACGACCACGAAGAGAATGAAAATGATCGCGGCAATGGTCGGCGACAGCGAGACATCCGGCGCGGTCGAGCGGGCCTCGGCATGTCGGTGCTCGGTGGGGCCGAACCAAAAATACACGGCGCCGGTCGCGATGCAGATGATGCCGGGCACGAGAAAGGCGCCGCGCCAGGAGAATGCCGCCGTGAGCGACGCGGTAATTCCCGCCGCCAGTGAAACGCCGAGATTGCCGCACACGCCGTTGAAGGCGAGCGTGCGGCCGCGCTGAGTCGCGTGCTCGATGACCATGGCGGTGCCGACCGGATGATAGATCGCTGCGAATGCGCCGAGCGAAAACAGCGCGGCGGCGAGAAACGGCAAGGATGGCGCGAAAGCCGCCGCCACCAGCGAGACGCCGCACCCGGTATAGAAGGCGACCATCAGACTGCGGCGGCTCCAGCGGTCGCCCAGCCATCCTGCCGGCAGCGAGAACAGCCCGAACGCGACGAAAGACGTCGTCGCGAGCGCAATCAGTGTCGAATAGGACCGGCCATAGACCGCCTCGAGCTCAAGCACCACTGTTGGATAGATCAGGATGACGAAATGATCGAGTGCATGCGCCCAATTGAGAAAGCCGATCACGAGCCGCCGGGAGCGCTCGGCGGATTTATCGTCGGACAAATTGGCGTTGGTCGCGAGGCTTGTCATGGTAAAGACGTATAGCGTGCGCGGCCGGGCCGACATACCCCCTTATTGCAAGGCTGCCCGGCGCCGCCGCGCCTGTGGGCCGCTGCAGCGGAGGAAAAACGATGAATTCATTTTGGCGCGGGGCGACCGCGGGATCACTGCCGCTTTTGGTTGTCCTGCTCGGAATGAGTGCTCCCGCACCGGCGCAGGATTATCCCACCCATGTGGTACGGCTCATCACGGATTCCGCGCCCGGCAGCTCCATCGACGTTCCGGTGCGAATCATCGCCGAAGGCTTGAGCAAGATCTGGGGCCAGCAGGCCGTGGTGATCAATCAGCCCGGCGCCGGCGGCGCCATCGCCGCCCACACCGCCGCAACCGCGGCGCCCGACGGCTACACGTTCGGCGTCATGGCTGCGTCCGCTTTCGTCGCACTCCCTGGCACGGCCGACAATCTGCCGATCCAGGTGCCGCGCGATTTCACGCCAGTCGGCTATCTCGGCGGCGCGCCGATGTACATCGCGGCAGCGCCTTGGCTTAACGTCAAGACGCTGCCGGATTTGATCGCGCTCGCCAAGCAAAAGCCCGGCGAAGTGTCTTATGGCGTCAACGGCATCGGCCGGCTCACCCATCTCACCGGCGAATTGCTGCAACAGCAGGCCGGCATCAAATTGTTGATGGTGCCCTATTCTGGCGGGACCGCGCAGATCATCAGCGACATGATGGGTAAGCGCATCGGCCTCGTTCTTGACGCCTATTCGGGAATAGCGGGCGCGGTGGCTGCGGGCAATGTCGTGCCGCTCGCTGTCGCCTCGGCGAGTCGCATGCCGGATTCGCCGAACCTGCCGACAGTCGCCGAAACGCTCCCCGGCTTCGAGTCGGTCGGCTGGCAGGCTTTGCTGGCGCCGGCCGGAACGCCCGACGCCATCGTGCGCAAGGTCAATGCCGACTTGCTTAAGGCCATGCACGATCCGGACATTCGCAAGCGCCTCGCCGATCTCGGCCGCGACGATCGGCCGATGACGCCGGCGGACCTTTCCGCTTTCATCCAAAGCGAGCAGAAGAAGTGGGGGCCGATCGAGCAACAGATCGCCGCGCAAACGCAGAAGAAATAGCTGCGGTTTGGTCCTAAGCTTTCGTTCTAGGTCCTTTCTAGCTCCGCCTTCAGCGCCGCGAGCGCTTCCGGCGTATCGATGTCGGTGAGCGCTGCATTGCCGGACACCGGGACTTCAACGACCGCTTCGGTATAGCGGCCGATGAGATGACGCGCCCCGACATCGCCCTCGACCGCCATGAGATCGGGAAAGAAGCGCCGCGACCAAACAACCGGATTGCCGCGTTTGCCATCGATGGTCGGCACCGCGACCAGGGCGCCTTTGTCGGGATCGATGGCGCCGATGAGCCGATCGATCAGCGCCGCATCGACCTGCGGCATGTCGCCGAGGCAGATGATGGCGCCGTCGACATCGGCGGGCAGCGCGGCAATGGCGGTTTTGAGCGACGTGCCAAGGCCGTCGGCGTAGTGCGGATTATGCACGCATGTGACGACGGGAAGACCCGCGAGCGCCGCCTCGACGCGCTCGCGCTGGTGTCCAGTGACGACGACGACCGGCCGCGCCCGCGAAGCGAGCGCCTGTTCGACGACAATACGCACGAGTGGCCGCCCGCCGATCTCGGCCAAGAGCTTGTTCGGACCGCCCATGCGACTCGAACGGCCTGCGGCGAGCACGACTGCGCCAAAGGAGCGGACCGGATGCGGCGGCTCCTCCCGCGGCTGCGGCCGCGTCACGATTTCCATCAACAAACCGCCGACCCCAAGCCCGGTGATCGCCTCGCGCGGCACCGGCAGTCCGGCGAGAAGCCGCATCAACACCCAATCGAAGCCGTTTTCCTTCGGGCTGCGCGCGCATCCCGGCGCGCCGAGCACCGGTCGTCCGCTGGGCGCGGCTCCTATCATCAGGAGATTGCCGGGATCGACCGGCATGCCGAAATGCTCGATGCGGCCGCCGATGGTTTCGAGCGCGGCCGGAATGACGTCGCGGCGATCGGCGATCGCCGAAGCGCCGAACACGATCACGAGCTCGGCGCCGGCCTTGAGCACTTCATCGATCGCGCGCGCCATCGCTTCGCGGTCATGCGGCACGCGCCGTTCGGCGATGATCGCCGCACCGGCGGGCGCCAAGCGTTCGGCGGTGATCTTCAGTGTTTTCTCGATGACCTTGCCGGCAAGTCCCGGCAGCACGGTCGACACCACGCCGACTTTGCGCAGCCGATAGGGCGCGACGCGCAAAAGCTTGTCGGTGACGCCGGCGAGCGCGGCATCGCGCGCGCCCCGCGCTACCGCGAAGGGAATGATCTTCACGGTCGCGATCATCTCGCCGGCCACGACCGGCTTAAACGCCGGCAGCGTCGCGAACGTGATCGCCTCGTCGACGCGGTTGAGGCGGTCGACCGCCTCCTTGTCGACGACAAGCACACCGGCGGCTTGCGCAAACAGATTGGAGCGGCCGGTGAAGGCACGCTCCACATGCACGCCCTCGCCCGCAACGGCATTGGCGATTTCGGCGGCGGCGACGTCTTCCGAGACATCGCCCGGTTCGAGCCGCGCGACGACAACCTCTTTGATTGCGGCGGCGTCGAGCGCGGCGACTTCGACCGCGCCGATCAGCGTGCCCTTTTTGAGCACCAGCCCGTCCTGTCGAATCGTGTGCACGGCGATCGCGCCGAGCGCATCCCGCGGCGCGACCGCGCCGAATTTCATGATGCGACCTTCACGGCGCGAGTCTCGGCGTCAGCCTCTTCGCGCAGCCGTTCGGTGATCTGCGCCATGATCGCGACCGCGATCTCGGCCGGCGACACCGCGCCGATGTCGAGCCCGATCGGCGCGTGGATGCGGGCAAGCTCGGCGTCGCTGAGCCCCTGCCCTTTGAGCCGCTCGATGCGGCGGCCGTGTGTTTTTCGCGAACCGAGCGCGCCGATATAGAAACAGTCGCGCGACAGCGCATGGGTCAGCGCCGGATCGTCGATTTTCGGATCGTGCGTCAGCGCGACGAAAGCGGTGTAGCGGTCGACATTGAGCGGCGGCAGCGCCTTGTCCGGCCACTCGGCAATCACTTTGACGTCGGGAAAGCGCTCCGGCGAAGCAAAGGCCGTGCGCGGATCGACGATGGTCACGTCATAGCCGAGAAGCTTGCCGACCGGCGCCAGCGACTGGCTGATATGAACGGCGCCGATAATGATAAGTTGCGGCGCCGGCACATAGACCGTGAGGAACACGCGGCCCTCGGCCGTGTTCTCCATGCCGCTTTTACTGCTGCGCAGCCGCTCGGCGAGCACCGCACGCAACGGATCGCGCGCGATATCGGCGGCCTTCACCAGGCGCTGCGCGCCGCTTTCGACATTGGTAACCACGATCGCCGCGCGGCGCGCGGCGCGTTCGGTGTTGAGAGCCGTGAGAATGTCGAGCTTCATGATCGATCACTAAACTACCTTCTCAACATAGACCCTGATCGTCCCGCCGCACGACAGGCCGACCTTCCAGGCGGTCTCGTCGGCGACGCCGAATTCCAGCATTTTCGGCTTGCCGCTTTCGATCACGTCGAGCGCCTCGGTCACCACGGCGCCTTCGACGCAGCCGCCCGAGACCGAGCCCAGAAAATTACCCTCCCCGTCGATGACGAGGTTCGAGCCGACCGGGCGCGGCGCCGACCCCCAGGTCTCGACCACTGTCGCAAGCGCGACGCCGCGGCCGCCTTTGCGCCAATCTTCCGCGGCTTTGAGAATGTCACTATCCGTCGACAGCATCGTCAATTCTCCAAGACGTCTTTGGTGGAATCTCTTGGCCTGGAATATAGGGGTTCACGCCACTTTCTGCAGCCACGCTTTCGGATCGCTTGAGCCGCCGGATCGATCCTGCAGCGAGGCCACAAGCCCCGCCATGGATTCGAGATTATGGATCGGTCGGAATTCGTCCACATAGGGCAGCATGGTCTTGATGCCGCGGGCACGCGCCTCGAAGCCCTCGAAACGCAACAGCGGATTGAGCCAGACGAGACGCCGGCAGGAGCGGTGCAAGCGATCGATCTCGAAAGCGAGCGTATCGTCGGCGTCGCGCTCGAGCCCGTCGGTGATCAGGAGCACGATCGCGCCTTGGGTGAGCACACGGCGCGCCCACAGCTTGTTGAAGGCCCGCAGCGACGAAGCGATGCGCGTGCCGCCGGACCAATCGGGCACGGCGGCCGAGCATGCGTTAAGCGCATCGTCGGGATCGCGCTCGCGCAGCGCGCGCGTAACGTTGGTTAGCCGCGTGCCGAACAGAAACGTGCTCACACGTTTTCGCGCATCGGTGAGCGCGTAAAGGAAGTGCAGGAAGATCCGGCTGTACTGACTCATCGAGCCGGATATATCGAGCAGCGCCACGATCGGCGGCGGCCGCGTCTTCGGGCCGATGAAGCGCAGATCGATGAAGGCGCCGCCGCCCTTCATGCTGGCGCGCAGCGTGCGGCGGATGTCGATGAGATGCCCATGTGGATGCGGCGTCAGGCGGCGCGTGCGCACTTCCGCGAGCGGCAGAACGAGCCGCTTCATGGCATCCTTCGCCGCGGCGATCTCGGCGGAGGTCATTTGCGCGAAGTCCTTGTGCTGCAGGACCTCGCGGTCGGAAACGGTCATGCGGGCGTCGAGCTCGACCTCGCGTTCTTTCCGAAGCTTATCGTCGAGGCCCGCGAACAGCGCCTCGTGCACGCGCGTCGCGCCCGCCTGCGGCGCGTGCGGCGGCGCCGGCGCTTGCGGCAGCAGCATCGCCAGGAGCTGATCGAGGTAACCGCGCCTGCGAAAGAAGATTCGAAACGCCTGGTCGAACAGGATCGAATGCTCGTGCCGCTTCACGAAGACCGCGTGCAGCGTCCAGTAAAAGTCCTCGCGCGTGCCGATGCCTGCCGTCTGCAAAGCCTCTAGCGCATCAAGCACCGCGCCGGGCCCGACCGGAATACCGGCCGAGCGCAGCGCGCGGGCGAAGTAGAGGATGTTCTCGGCGAGGCGGCCTCGCTGCTCCTGTGCAGCTTTTTCTTCCATCATCATTGCCGGTCCCAACCGGCTGCATGGATGCCCGGGTCAAGCCCGGGCATGACGAATGAATAACTGTGGCCGGGCAAGATTCTCATCAGCGTCACTCCGCGGCTCTTAGTTCCGATTTTACTTCGTCGAGCACTTCCTTGACCTTCGAGCCTTCGAGCCGCGTGATGTCGTCCTGATATTTGAGCAGCACGCCGAGCGTATCGGACACGGTCGCCGGATCGAGCGCGACGACGTCGAGCTCGGAGAGCGCGGCCGCCCAGTCCAGCGTTTCGGCGACGCCCGGCGCCTTGAACAAATCCTGCTTGCGCAGCGCCTGGACGAAGCCGACGACCTGCTCGGAAAGCTTCTTACCGACGCCGGGCACTTTCGCCCGCACGATCGAAAGCTCGCGCTCCGCGCTCGGATAGCCGACCCAATGATAAAGGCAGCGGCGCTTGAGCGCGTCGTGGACTTCGCGGGTGCGGTTCGAGGTGATGACGACGACCGGCGGATGCGCCGCCTTCACCGTTCCCATTTCCGGTATCGTAATCTGAAAATCCGCCAAGACTTCGAGCAGGAAGGCTTCGAAAGCCTCATCCGTGCGATCGATCTCGTCGATCAGCAGCACCGGCGCCCCGGCGGTGTCGGGTTCGAGCGCCTGCAAAAGCGGCCGCTTGATCAGAAAACGCTCCGAGAAGACGTCGTGCTCGAGCCGTTCACGGTCATGCTCGCCTTCGGCCTCGGCGACCCGGATCGCGATCATCTGTGCAGCGTAGTTCCATTCGTAAACCGCCGCGGCGATGTCCAGACCCTCGTAGCATTGCAAGCGGATCAGGCGGCGGCCGAGCGTGCTCGCCAGCACCTTGGCGATTTCGGTCTTGCCGACGCCGGCCTCGCCTTCGAGAAAAATCGGCCGGCCCATCTTGAGCGCGAGATAAAGCACGGTGCCGAGCGAACGATCGGCCAGATAATCCGCTTCCGCCAAGAGAGCGACGGTGGCGTCAATCGAGGCCGGCAGCGGACGGGGGGAGGCTTTGTTCATGCGCTCAATTTAATCATCGCCGTCGGTCTTGTCCTGCCCGCCGGCGAATTCCTTCCGGCATGGCAAATCGGCGCAAACGTTCGAGAAAGCAAAGCCGCGCGGCTAGCGAAGACCACCTTGAGTTTTTTCCTCCCCTTAAAAGGGCGAGGACGGCGGCCGAAGGCCGACGGGTGGGGTCAATACCGCAGCGATTGCGGTTCAAATGACCCCTCCCCGACGCACTTCAGGCGTCGACCCTCCCCTTTCAGGGGAGGGAAAGTCATGAATTCAGGCGGCCGGCTTGCCGATGGCGTCGGCCACCGCGCGGCGCGCCAGTACGCCGACAAGATGCGCGCGATATTCGGCGCTGCCGTGGATGTCGCTGTTCATGCCGTCGGCCGGAATGCTCATGCCTTCGAGCGACTTCGGCGCGAAACGCTTCTTGAGCGCTTCCTCGAACGACGCAACGCGGAACACGCCGGTGCTGCCGGCGCCCGTGACCGCGACGCGAACGTCGCTGCCGCGCTTGCTCACGAATACGCCGACGAGCGCGAAGCGCGACGCCTGATTACGGAATTTCTGATAGCCCGCCTTCTTCGGAATCGGGAAACTCACTTTGGTGATGATTTCCGTGGGCTCGAGCGCGGTCGAGAACATGCCGGTAAAAAAATCGTCGGCTTTGATCCGCCGCTTGTTGGTGATGATGGTTGCGCCGAGCCCGAGACAAGCGGCCGGATAATCGGCGTTCGGGTCATTATTGGCAATCGAGCCGCCGATCGTGCCCATATGGCGGACGGCGGGATCGCCGATCATGCCGGCAAGCTCGGCGAGGACCGGGATCGTCTGCTGCACCACCGGCGAGGTGTTCACGTCGTTGTGGCGGGTCATCGCGCCAATCGTCAGCGATCTTCCGCTCTGCTCGATGCCGGCGAGGCCTTCGATCAGCGACATGTCGA
Organism: Xanthobacteraceae bacterium; assembly: GCA_049285335.1. Lineage (GTDB taxonomy): Bacteria > Pseudomonadota > Alphaproteobacteria > Rhizobiales > Xanthobacteraceae > BOG-931. The sequence continues at coordinate 11,159 of JBAPZR010000567.1, forward strand.
TGATTTGCGGCGGCCCGGCGAGACGCAATTTCATCGTCGGCAACAGCGTCTGGCCGCCGGCGAGCAATTTAGCGTCCTCGTGCTTGGCGAGCAGACCCGCGGCCTGGCGCACCGTCTGCGGACGATGAAAAGTAAAGGCGTACATCACAGTCCTCCGTTGTCTTGCTCACCTCTCCCCGCGGGCGAGAAAAATAGTCACGCCGCTTCCGGCATCCGGTTCGATTTCTGCAGCGCCGCCCAAACCGCCTGCGGCGTCGCCGGCATCGCGAGCTCTTCGGTTCCGATCGCATCCGTGATGGCATTGATGACGGCGGCGGGCGCGGCGATTGCGCCGGCTTCGCCGCAGCCTTTGATGCCGAGCGGATTCGACGGGCATTTCGTCACCGTGGTGTCGACCGTCA
>JBAPZR010000568.1:0-3912 GCA_049285335.1 Xanthobacteraceae bacterium
TGTCGATATCGGTCGAAAAGGTCGCGATGTTGCGCGTGCCGAGATAGGTCATCAATTCAGGCGGCTGCTGCAGATCGGGAAAGCGGAAGAACGGCGCGATCGGTCCGCCGGCGGCCGCCATGTGCACCGCGCTCACGCCCATCTCGATCTCTTGCTTGGCCTGCTCGATATCCTTGGCATAGGGATTTTTCGCCAAGTCCTTATGCGACCAGGTGTGGGTGCCGACTGTCATCCCGGCGGCGACGAGCTCTTTGGTCAAATCCGGGCGCCAGGTTGCATGTTCGCCGATCTCGAAGAAGGTCGCCTTGGCGCAATTGTCCTGCAGCGCCTTAAGCACCGCCGGCGTGTTTTCCGGCCACGGACCGTCATCGAAGGTCAGCACGACTTCCTTGTCGCGCAAGAAATCGTATTGCTTGAAATGCTCGGTTCCGAATGCGGGGCCGCCGGTGGTGTCGATCTCGACGACGCGCGAGATGCCGAGCCCGTCAGGATTGCTGCAAGTGTCTAGTGGCTTCGCAGCAGGCAGATTTGCGGCGACCACATTTTGAGCAAGAGCTACCGGTGCCGCTGGGGCTGGCATCCCCTGTCGAGCTGTCGTCAGCTGAGCCACGTCGCCTGCCGGCGTCTGTGCCACGGGGGCAGCTTGCCTCGCCGAGGCGGTGGCTTGAGTGGGTGAACTAAGCGAGATCCGGCCCGCCGGCCCGCTTGCTTTTTGCACCGAAATCATTCCGAACGCGACAACACCCAAAGTCATCAAGGCGGCAAGGGCGACGATTACGACTCGCATCAAAAACCTCGACCATAATTCTTGCTGAGCGGACTGGAGGTGGATCGGACACCAAACCAATGAATTCTTTATTAATTTCGGGCTCAAGGACGCGCCCGGTCAGACCTCAACTCCATCACTCGTCCGAGAGTTTTTTGGCTGGATAAATCTGTTCAGAGCATGCTTCGATGCTCATAGCCAATAGCTAAACTGAAATGACCGCAACGCACCGGGCGCAGTTGGGCTGACCGCGCTGGCGCTTAACCGAATCCTCACCCTAATTCTATTACAGGTCTCACTTGCCCAAGTACTGCCATCGTGAATGCCTTCGCTCGCGGGAAAGAAAAAGCTGGCTGTCGGAGGGCTTATGAGCCACGAATACAGTTATCATCCCGCTCCGTGCTGCCCGAACTGTGGTGCAGCGATGCGGTATGTTCGTTCACTTCCAAAGATCGGCGGGCTAGCAGAGTTGCAGACATTCGAGTGCCGCGCATGCGCAGTGTCAATTACACAGGCACATGAACCCAAAGCTTTGGACGCGGCAGCCCCGTAGCCTGCCCTTCCCTGCAGCACACAAACTTTCGAGGATAGCTCAACACAGCAGAGCCGCCGCCGGTTCCGAGTTGGGCTCTTTGGCTTCGTTGGCCTGCAGCGGTGCCGCGTTTCCTTTGATGGCACCGGCCGGGGACAGTGGGCGCTGGTAGTTGAGCCGCAAAATCGGGTTCAGATTGCCCGCTCACCGACGTCGGCGCCGACGCTGAATAAAGCACTGTCTGGGCTAACTGGCGTTCCGCGGATCGAGGCCGTATTTCGCGCACATGTTGGTGACGATCGCAAAATCCTTGCCGCCGGCCACTAAACCGATGACGGCTGAGGACACTTGGTTGCCGCTCATCTGTGCTTCAACGATATAGGCTTGGCGACCGTTATACGCGGCATAGGGACTCTGAGCGTCTACAGTCGCGCAGTAATTGACCGAGCCCTCAGTGACTACTGCTGGAAACTTTGCCCAATGGTATTTCGCCGATCCGGGATTGCGCAGCGACGGCCCCACCGCATCCATAATCACTTTCTTCTCTTCTGGGGTGAGATCACGTTGACCCATGCTGACGCCAGCGGAGGGCGGTGGCGCTTCGCTCGAACCAAGGGGGGTCTGCGTGGCTGTCTTGGTGGCGCAGCCCGAAAGCGCCAAGCCAACGGCCAGCGGGGCGATGACTCTGAAGCTTGATATTTGCAAGGCTCGTTCCGTCACATCCGCGTCGACAAAGTCGAGGTCAGCAAGATCGATTAAAAGTAGCGCTCCGGGACTTTAATCACATCACCCGGCAAGATTGGAACCGTTGTCGATATGGGATAATCGTGCATGGCGGTCTCGCCACGCCGTTGAATTTGAACAGTATTGCGGTTCGCGCGGTAGGTGGGGCCCCCAGCGACTGCGAGGGCGGTTAGCACGTTGAGACCGCTCTGGTAGGCATATTGGCCAGGCTTCGTGACCTCGCCCATGATGTAATAGGGCTCCAGCGTCGCAATCGTAACCGTGACCTTTGGATCTTTAAGATATTGACTGCGGAATTTCTTAGTTAGCGCTTGCTCAAGCTCGTTCTGTGTCAGCCCCTGCGCCGTGATGGTTCCCGCGAGGGGCAATGAGATTTGACCGCTTTGATCGAGCTGGAAGTCCCCGCTGAGCTTGTCTTCGCCATAGACGGTGATTTTAATTTTATCTCCCGGCTGCAGCTTTGCCGGCGCGATCGCGGCTTGGGCGAGGGCTTTTTGCTCGGCGTCACTCAGCGAATTGGCGGCGCAGCCAGAAATGAGCACGGCTACGGCGAGCGCAGCGCTACAGAGGACCACCCTATACATTCAACCCATCCTCAAAGCCCTAGGGGAGACCCGAGTGGGCGAGATAGCTCTATGGGCGCCACGAAGCAATACGCCTCTTCGGCGCACATCCTATCGCGTGTCAAGAGTGTAAGGAAAGCAAACGTCTCCCCCCGTTACGCCGCAAGGGACGGACGGCAAAGAGGCAGAGCTGGATTCGCGTTACGGACGGGAGAATCTACCTCAACCGCGAATGCCGAGGGTTCCGGAGGGCGTCTTAATGCTATAGGAGCCTTTATTTTGTGAGCCCGTGACAAAACGGAAAGCGCCACGCGAGGCCTCGACAGCAACACCACCGGCACCCTTGTTTGGATCATACACAAACTTGTCAAGCCGGACGCTTGACCCCGGTCCGACCGTAAGGTCGCTATTGTCGAGAAATCGCAGGCCCGCTTGGCCGGCGTTCCCGGTCCTAACCGTCTCACTTGCATGAACGCCGCTGCCGGCAGCAAGTGTACCGGCAATGCTGCCGGACGCTTCGGGCTTCACGGAGTTGGCCGTCCCAATTCGCTGCTGGGCCATCGAAGCGGTTGATTGACATGCAAACAACACCGCCAGCGCCATCGCTGGCATCAAACTGCGGATCTGCATAGCCTGTCTGCCCTAAGTGTTTCGAGTTTATTCTTGGATGATAAGGATTTGCCGCTACTGCCCCTTTGTCAAGCTTGTTCTCTATCCGTTCCACACATCATATCCGGACTGTGGCGAAAATATCGAGATTGTGGCAAACCCCGCATGGGCAGGCCGAGCCTAGTTCGATCGCAAACGATTGCGTGCCGTAGCAAATCTCTTGCAATGAAGACGATTTGGCCCCCTCCACGCGGGTGGTTTCCCAGTCGTCGATAAGCTAAAAACCCATCCGGTAAGGAGCTTTCAGGGGCTGTCGGATATGCATCTCGAAACCCGTGTAATTGTCACCGGGGGCGCCGGATTTCTTGGCTCGCATCTCTGCGAGCGTTTGCTCAACAATGGCGCCAATGTCATCTGCGTCGATAACTATTTCACCGGCACGCGCCGCAATATCGATCGCATCATCGACCACCACCGCTTCGATCTGATCCGCCACGACGTGACGTTTCCGCTCTATGTCGAGGCCGATCAGATCTACAATTTGGCGTGTCCGGCCTCGCCAATCCATTATCAGCACGATCCGGTCCAAACCACCAAGACCAGCGTCCACGGCGCCATCAATATGTTGGGCCTGGCCAAGCGGCTACGCGCCAAGATTCTCCAGGCCTCGACCTCGGAAGTCTACGGCGATCCCAACG